>NZ_JBAIYT010000009.1:0-108663 GCF_036763125.1 Nitratidesulfovibrio sp. 1201_IL3209 | reverse complement strand
AGTATGGGGGAGGGGGGAAAAAACTTTCCCAAACTTTTTCGCCCCCCTCCCCGAGCCCCTCCCCTCTCTTTCAAAACGTTTTCATTGGGGCGCACCCCAGTGATGTCATGGTGCAGTATCTGAAAAAGGTTTTCAAAACCACCATACCCCAACCCAATCAAAAAGTTTGGGGGGATGGGGGTACGGGGGAAGGAGACCCTTTGCCTCAGCCGTTAGGCGAGCTTGCGAGCCTTACGGATGAGGACCGCAGAGCGCAAAGGGTCCCTTCCCCCGATTACGCTCCCCAAATACGCCTACAGCATGTCCAGCATGGAATAGAGCGTGCCGGGCTGCTGTTGGGGCAGCCACTTGGCGGCGCGCAGGGCGCCCTGGGCGAAGTTTTCGCGCGAGTGGGCCTGGTGGGTGATTTCGATGCGTTCGCCGGGTCCCATGGCGTAGACGGTGTGCACGCCCACCACGTCGCCGCCGCGAATGGTCTGGATGCCGATTTCCTTTGTGGGCCGTTCGCCGATGATGCCTTCGCGGTGGTAGTTGGCGACGGCGGGCAGATCCCAGCCGCGCGCCTCGGCCAGGCATTCGGCAAGGCGCAGGGCGGTGCCGCTGGGCGAATCCTTCTTGCGGTTGTGGTGCAGTTCCACCATTTCCAGGTCGTACTGGTCGCCCAGTTGCTGCACCAGCAGGGGCAGTATCTTGAGCAGCACGTTGACGCCGATGCTCATGTTGGGCGCCCAGAAGATGCGCGCGGTGGCGGCGAGGTCGGCCAGTTCCGCCTTCTGTTCGGCGCTGAGGCCCGTGGTGCCGATGACGTGCGACACGCCCGCCTTGGCGGCGGCGCGGGCGTTGGCCAGGCTGGCCTCTGGCGAGGTGAAGTCCACCACCACGCCGCCGGGCACCTGGGCGAAGATGGCCTCGGGGTCGCTGCCGGCGGGACATTTCCACACGTCGAGCGAGGCCAGGCGTTCGGGACGTTCGACGACGGCGGCCAGTTGCAGGGCCGGGTCTTCCTGCGCCAGGCGGCAGATGGTGGACCCCATGCGGCCACCGGCGCCCGTGACGATGATCGAAGTGCTCATGCTCGCTCCTTATGCGTTTGCGCGCGCCGCAGAAACCCGGAACGCGGCCCGGCGTGCGCGGCGTCTGGTCGGGAAAATCCGGTCTAGATCAGGGAATGCTGGTCTTTGTTACGGGACACGGACGGTGAAGCCGCTGAATCTGCCCCGCCGGGCACGCCGGAAGACGCGCCTGAAGACGCATCGGCAGGCGTGGTTGCGGGCGCATTCCCGCCCCTGCCTTCCAGCAGGTCCAGGAATTCCTGTTCCCGCAGTACCCGTATGCCGAGTTTCGTGGCCTTGTCGAGCTTTGAGCCGGGCTTGTCGCCCACCACCAGCAGATCCAGTTTCTTGCTCACCCCGCCGAGGATGTGCGCCCCGGCGGCCACGGCGCGCCGCTCCGCCTCGGAGCGGGTGAGCGTGGCCAGCGAGCCGGTGAACAGCACCCCGAGCCCGGCCAGAGGGCCGCTGACTCCGCCCGGCGCGGCTCCGGACTCCGCTTCCTGACCGACAGGCCACAGGCCCACGGCCCGCAGCCGTTCCAGCAGGGCGCGGTTGCCTTCGTTGGCGAAGAAGGCGCGGATGGATGCGGCCACCTCCGGCCCGATGTCCGGCAGTTGTTGCAGCGTTTCAGCCTCGGCCGCACCCAGCGCGTCGAGGTCGACGAAGTGGATGGCCAGGGTGCGCGCGGTCTGCTCGCCCACGTGGCGAATGCCCAGCGCACAGATGAGCCGGGCCAGCGAGGCCCCGGTGCGCGCCGCCTCGAACGCGGCGATGAAGTTTTCCGCCAGCTTGGGACCCATGCGCTCGAAGGCCAGCAGGGTCTGCTTGTCCAGTCCGAACAGGTCCGCCGGGCTGGCCACCTTGCCCCGGTCCACCAGCAGTTCCACCCACCTGCGGCCCACGCCCTGGATGTCCAGTCCGGCCTTGGACACGAAGTGGATGATGGACTGGCGCACCACGGCGGGACAGCCCACGTTGACGCAGCGCCAGGCGGCCTCGCCCGGTTCGCGGCGCACCGGAGTGTGGCAGACCGGGCATTCCTGGGGAAATTCGAATTCCGGCAGGCCGTCAACAGGACGGTGCTCGGGCAGGGGGCGCACCACCTCGGGGATCACGTCGCCCGCGCGCTGCACCACCACCATGTCGCCCACGCGCAGGTCCTTGGCACGGATTTCATCCTCGTTGTGCAGGGTGGCGCGCGACACGGTAACCCCGCCCACGGCCACGGGGGCAAGTTCCGCTACCGGGGTGAGCACCCCCGTGCGGCCCACCTGGATGGCGATGTGTTCCAGCCGGGTTGTGGCCTGGTGCGCCGGAAACTTCAGGGCGATGGCCCAGCGCGGGGCGCGGGCGGTGTAGCCCAGCGCGGCCTGCGCGGCCAGGTCGTCCAGCTTGGCCACCACGCCGTCGATGTCGAAAGGCAATTCGGAGCGGCGGCGGCTCAGGTCTTCGTAATAGGCCATGACCTCTGCCGGGGTCTGGCAGCGGCGCGCGTCGGGCGGGGTGCCGAAGCCGTAGTCCGCCAGCGCGGCCATGACCTGTCCGTGGGTGGCCCAGCGGGCTTCGGGGCCTTGCGCGCCGGACTCTATACCGGGTGTCCCTGCGGGCCAGATCACCTGCCCCACCCCGTAGGCCAGAAAGCGCAACGGGCGCCCGGCCGTGATCGAGGCATCCAGTTGGCGCACCGACCCGGCAGCCGCGTTGCGCGGATTGGCGAACAGCTTTTCGCCCGCGCCGCGCCGGGCGGTGTTGAGGGCCTCGAATTCCGCGCGGGTGATGACCACCTCGCCGCGCACTTCCAGGCGAACCGGATGCGGCCCCTCTCCGTGCAGGCGCAGCGGCAGGTTGCGCACGGTGCGCATGGCCGTGGTGACGATTTCGCCCTTCTCGCCGTCGCCGCGCGTGAGGGCGGTGGTGAACACCCCATTCTCGTAGATCACTTCCAGCGCCAGGCCGTCCATCTTAGGGTCGCACCAGAAGGCCGTGGGAGCGTCCGGCTCCGCCCGCAGCATCCGCTGGATGAAGACATCCCACTCTTCCGCCGAAAAGGCGTTGTCCAGGCTGTACATGCGCAGGGTGTGGGGCTGCGTTTCCAGCGCGGCCACCACGGCGTCGCCCACCCGGTGGGTGGGCGAATCGGGCGTGCGCAACGTGGGCCATTCCGCCTCGATGTCCTGCAATTCGCGGAACAGGGCGTCGTACTCGGCGTCGGAGATTTCCGCGTCGTCCAGCACGTAGTAGCGGTGACTGTGGTAGTTCAGCAGTTCGCGCAGGGATTCGGCGCGGGCGGCCACGTGGGCGGGGGCGGATTCGGGCGCGGCGTCCTGTCCGGCAGCGGATGCGGCGGACGCCGGGGAGATATCGTCGGTACTGCTCACAGCGTGGTCTCGTCGATCCATTGGTGTTGCAGGCGGGCCACCTCGTCGCGCCATGCGGGGCCGAGGCGGCGGGTCATGTACTCGTGTTCGGCGCGGGCGGCAGCATCCATGAAGCCGTCCACGGACCGTGCCGTGGTGTGGTAGCGGTGCCGGACCACCAGTTGATGGTCCACCACCACCGGCCAGCCCGCCCGGTGCGCCCGTAGCGAAAGCCAGACGTCCACCCCGTAGCCGCGCGGGTTGTCGGCGCAGTCCGCACCGCCCACCTCGCGGGCGCATTCCAGGTCGATGAGCGGGGCGATGCCGTCCACCAGCGCCACCCGCCGGTACTGGATGCGGGCATCGCGCACCATCTGCGGATGGTAGGGGTTGCGGTCCACCGCCGGGGCGTACACCCCCACCCTGCCGCCCTTGCCTGAAGTCCCGCCCGGCCCGCGCGCGGCCAGCGCCGCGCCGATGCGGGCCATGCGCAGGGCCGCCCGCGCCACCAGCGGCGGGCGCGTCTCGAAGGAAATGTCGTTGTTCAGGAACCACAGGTGCGTGCAGCCCATGTCCCGCGCCGCGTCCAGGCACCAGGCCAGCGCGCCGCCCCAGAACAGGTTGTCCGGCAGCCTGCGCCACGCGCCGATGGCCGGGCGCGGGGCCGCGTTGTCCAGCACCAGCACCCGTTGCGCGTGGTCCGGGTCGGCCCGGCGCAGGGCAGCGGCCAGATTGGCGGCCAGGGCCGGATCGCCGTAGTGCAGGATGACCGTGGCGATGACGGGGGGCAGGACCGGCGCGTCCGGCGTATCCGGTGCGTCCGGCGGTGCAGGGCCATTGGTATTCGTCACGGTGTCTCCTGCCGCCCCTACCCCGCTGCCGCGTCGGCCACCGGCGCCCCCAGCAGATGCTGCCGCAGCAGCCGGATGCGGTCGCGCAGTTCCGCCGCGCGCTCGAATTCCAGTTCCTTGGCGGCCTCGCGCATGTCGCGTTCCAACTGCTGGATCTGTTTTGCCAGTTCGTGCGGGTCCGCGCTCCACGGGGCCAGGGTTTCCGCCGCCTGCGCCGCGCCCTTGCGCCCCTTGCCCTTGCGGCCCTTGGCCTCGGCCGCTTCGGCGTAGATGGCGTCGAACGGGGTTTCCACCGCCTTGCGGATGGTGGCGGGCACGATGTGGTGCGCCTCGTTGTAGCCGGTCTGCCGTTCGCGCCGCCGGGCCGTCTCGTCCATGGCGGCCTGCATGGAGCGGGTCACCACGTCCGCGTACATGAGCACCCGGCCTTCCACGTTGCGCGCCGCGCGGCCGAAGGTCTGGATGAGCGAACCCGTGGAGCGCAGGAAGCCCTCCTTGTCCGCATCGAGTATGGATACCAGAGAAACTTCCGGGATATCAAGACCTTCACGCAGCAGGTTGATGCCCACCAGCACGTCGAATTCCTTGCGGCGCAACGCCTGGATGATGGCCATGCGTTCCATGGTGTCGATGTCGGAATGCAGGTAGCGCGCGGCCACGCCCATCTCGTTGAGGTACTCGGTAAGGTCTTCGGCCATGCGCTTGGTGAGCGTGGTCACCAGCACCCGCTCGTCGCGGGCGGCGCGCAGGCGGCATTCGCCCAAAAGGTCATCGACTTGTCCCTTCGTGGGCCGCACCTCCACGATGGGGTCCACCAAGCCGGTGGGCCGGATGATCTGCTCGGCCACGATGCCCTGCGAGCGGTCCAGTTCCCACTTGCCCGGCGTGGCCGAGACGTACACGGTCTGGTTCAGCCGGGCCAGGAATTCGTGGAATTCCAGCGGCCGGTTGTCCAGCGCCGAAGGCAGGCGGAACCCGTAGTCCACCAGGGTGGACTTGCGCGAACGGTCGCCCTTGTACATGGCCCCCACCTGCGAGACCGTGATGTGCGATTCGTCCACGAACAGCAGGAAGTCGTCCGGAAAGTAGTCCAGCAAGCACGAGGGCGGGTCCCCGGCCTTGCGGCCGTCCAGATGGCGCGAATAGTTCTCCACGCCGTTGCAGTAGCCCATTTCCTCCATCATCTCGAGGTCGAGCATGGTGCGCTGTTCCAGCCGCTGCGCCTCCACCAGGCGGTTGCCGCCCTTCAGTTCGCGCAGGCGTTCGCCCAGTTCGTCGCGGATGTCGGAGATGGCGCGGACAAGGTTGTCGCGGTCGGACACGTAGTGGCTGGCGGGGTAGATGACCGTCTTGCCCACGGAGGCCAGCGCCTCGCCGGTGAGCGGGTCGATCTCGCTGATGGCGTCGATGTCGTCGCCGAAGAATTCGATGCGCAGCGCCCGCTCGTGGTGGTAGGCGGGAATGATTTCCAGCACGTCGCCGCGCACCCGGAAGGTGCCGCGATGGAAGTCGTAGTCGTTGCGCTCGTACTGCACCTCCACCAGCCGGGTGATCAGCGCGTCCATGGACAGCCGCTGCCCGGTTTCCACGGGGATGACCAGCTTGGCGTAGTATTCCGGCGAGCCCAGGCCGTAGATGCACGACACCGAGGCCACGATGACCACGTCGCGCCGGGTGAGCAGCGCGTGGGTGGCCGCGTGACGCAGCTTGTCGATGTTGTCGTTGATGGACGAATCCTTCTCGATGTACGTGTCCGACGCGGGCACGTAGGCTTCCGGCTGGTAGTAGTCGTAATAGCTGACGAAGTATTCCACCGCGTTCTCCGGGAACAGCTGGCGGAACTCGTTGTACAACTGGGCGGCCAGGGTCTTGTTGGGGGCCAGCACCAGGGCGGGCCTGCCGCAGCGGGCGATGACCTGGGCCATGGTGAAGGTCTTGCCCGAGCCGGTGACGCCCAGCAGCACCTGGTCCGTCACGCCCGCCTCGATGCTGGAGACGATCTGGTCGATGGCTTCGGGCTGGTCGCCGCGCGGTTCGTACTCGGTGCGCAGGATGAACGGGGATTGGGTCATGTGGATATCCGTGGCCCGCTGGCGGGCCGGTGTGCTTTCCTTGCTGCGTTCACGGGTGCGCGGGCCATGCCCGCCGCCGTCGGCGAAGCGGGGCCGTTCCGGCGGCAACCGCCCCCTTCCATCCGCCGGAAAGATGGTCTAGAAAATCCGGAAGCGGCACGGCCCGTTGCCCGGCGCGGGGGTGTCCCGCACGGGCGGCCCGCCCGGAACCACGCATGGAGCCCGCATGGAACTGAACGTCATTCCCGTGGAAGGCACGCCCCCGGTGGCGCGCATCCACGTCATATCCGTCACCATCCGCACCTTCAAGGGGCGGCGCAACGTGCAGGCCCACCTTTTCCGGCTGTCCGGAGAGGCCGAGACGGCCGAGGGCCTGGCCGCCCTGCGGGCCGTGCCCGGCCTGGTGGGCGCGGCCCTGGAACCCAACGCGCCGGGGGCCGACGACCTGACCGGCCCCGAGGCGGAGACCGACGCCCTGCGCACGGTGCTGGAAGCCTTCACCGAGGCGGAGCGCGACGCGGTGGTGGACTACCTTTCGCAACGCTACGCCGACCGGCTGACCTGCGTCATCGCCTGTCCGCTGCAACTGCCCGTGCCGCGCGGGGTGGTGCCCTTCTCCGCCCTGCCGGAAGGCAAGACCATGGGGGTCATCCGCTTCGACGAGGTGCCCCGCTACCCGCTGCCCTTCGCCATTCGCGGCTTCTACGACCTGGCCCAGCACGAACCGCTGGTGCACGAGCAGGAATAACCCGCCCCGCCGCAACACGCCACGGGGCTGCGCTCCACGGGCCGTCTTTCCCCCGCTACAAGGGCCGGAAACCGGCCGGGACGCGCCAGTACCCGGCCGGTTTCGCATCCGGCGGAAGTATCCACGGGGCCTGCGGTCCCGGCATCAGCGGGCGCGCGGGCAATCCGGAAACGTCCGGACAGCGCGCCTCGCTGCCGTCGGCCAGGCGCAACGCGCCGCGCAGCCCTTCCGCCAGCCGGGCCAGGAATTCGGGGCGGGGCAGTTCCCGCGCGCCAAAGCGCACCATGTGCGGGGTGGTCTGCTGGCAGTCGATGAGGGTGCAGCCCGCATGGCGCAGCCACGCGGCCAGCCAGGTGAAGGCCACCTTGGAGGCGTCGGGCGCGAGGTGGAACATGGATTCACCGTAGAACACCCCGCCCAGGGCCACGCCGTACAGCCCGCCCACCAGCCTGCCGCCCTGCCACGCCTCCGCCGAATGGGCCATGCCCAGGCGGTGCAACGCCTCGTAGGCGTTGATCATGGCGGGCACCAGCCAGGTGTCGCGCTGCCCCTGCCGGGGGGTGGCCGCGCAGCGCCGGATGACCAGCGCGAACGCCTTGTCGAAGGTGACCTCGAAGGAATCCGCCCGGATGCGCCGCGCCAGGCTGCGCGGCACGTGCAGTTCATCCGGCAGCAGCGCGCAGCGCGGGTCGGGCGACCACCACAGGATGGGCGTGCCCCTGTCGTACCACGGAAAGATGCCGCGCATGTAGGCGGCCGCCAACCGGGCGGGCGAAAGATCGCCCCCCACGGCCAGCAATCCTTCGGGCGGCGCGGCGGCCGGATCGGGGAAGTCGGAACCGTCCCCGGTCATCCGGCCCAGCACGCGCACGTTCATTTTTCGGTGGCGACGGTGTCGCCGCCAAGCGGCTCGTAACGGAACACCAGCCCCAGCCCGGCAAGGCCCTGCTGGCCGTCGGGCAGCGCCCCCTTGGCGGCGGTTACCGGGGCGGCATCCTTCGCCGCGCCCTTGCCCTTCCCCTTGCGGGCGGGCTTGACGGGCGCGGCTGCCGCCTCCGGCGCGGCCACGTCCACGATGGCCGTGCCGCCCTTGCGCAGTTTGCCGAACAACACTTCGCGGGCCAGTTCGTCTTCCAGCGCAGTGCGGATCACCCGGCGCAGCGGGCGCGCCCCGAAGGCGGGCTCGAAGCCCTTCTCGGCCAGGCGCGCGCGGGCCGCCGGGGTCAGTTCCAGGCGCACGCGGCGGTCCTTGAGCCCGGCCTCCAGTTCCAGCACGAACTTGTCCACGATGCGTTCCATGACCGGGGTGGTCAGCCCGGCGAAGGGCACCATGGCATCGAGGCGGTTGCGGAATTCCGGGCTGAACATGTTCTCCACGGCCTTGCGGCCCTTGCCCGCCACGTCTTCCAGCGCCGTTGCGCCGAAGCCGATGGACGGCGCGCTCATCTCGCGCACGCCCGCGTTGGAGGTCATGATCAGCACCACGTTGCGGAAGTCCGCCTTGCGCCCGGTGTTGTCGGTGAGCGTGGCGTAGTCCATGACCTGCAACAGGATGTTGAAGATGTCCGGGTGGGCCTTTTCGATTTCGTCCAGCAGCAGCACGGTGTACGGCTGCTTGCGGATGGCCTCGGTCAGCAGGCCGCCCTGGTCGAACCCCACGTAGCCGGGGGGCGCGCCGATGAGCCGGGACACGGAATGCTTTTCCATGTACTCGCTCATGTCGTAGCGCACGAAGCCGATGCCCATGACCTCGGCCAGGCGGCGGGCCAGTTCGGTCTTGCCGACCCCCGTGGGGCCGTAGAACAGGAAGCACCCGGTGGGCCGGTCTTCGCGGCCCAGGCCCGCCCGCGCGCGCAGGATGGCCCGCGACAGGATGCCCACGGCCGCGTCCTGCCCGAAGACCACGCGCCGCAAATCCTCGTCCAGGGTACGCAGGCGGTCGCGGTCGCTGGACGACACCGTGCGCGACGGTATCTGGGCCATGCGCGCCACCACCTTTTCCACGTCCTTCACGCCGATGGCGGCGTCCGAGGCCGAAGCCGCACGCCCCCCCCGCCGCAGCCGGGCCGCCGCGCCCGCCTCGTCCAGCACGTCGATGGCCTTGTCCGGCAGCAGCCGTTCGGTGATGTACCGGGCGGAAAGCTCCACGGCCGCGCGCAGGGCGGGCAGCGTGTAGCGCACCTTGTGGTGGTCCTCGTAGTAGGGGCGCAGGCCCTTGAGGATGTCCACGCATTCGTCCTGCGAGGGTTCCTGCACGTCGATCTTCTGGAACCGGCGCGACAGGGCGCGGTCCTTCTCGAAGTGGTTGCGGTACTCCTCGTAGGTGGTGGACCCGATGCAGCGGATGCTGCCGTCGGCCAGCACGGGCTTGAGGATGTTGGAGGCATCCATGGAGCCGCCGCTGGTGGAGCCCGCGCCCACGATGGTGTGGATTTCGTCGATGAACAGGATGGCCCCCGGCACCTTGCCGAGGTCGGTGATGACGCCCTTCAGCCGCTGCTCGAAGTCGCCCCGGTACTTGGTGCCCGCCAGCAGCGCGCCCATGTCCAGGGCGAAGATGCGCACGTCGCGGAATTCCTCGGGCACGTCGCCGCGCGCCACGCGCAGGGCCAGCCCTTCGGCGATGGCGGTCTTGCCCACGCCGGGGTCGCCCACGTACAGCGGGTTGTTCTTGCGCCGCCGGGCCAGCACCTGGATGGTCCGTTCCAGTTCCCCGGCCCGCCCGATGAGCGGGTCGATGCGGCCGTCGCGGGCGCGGGCGGTAAGGTCCACGGTGAACTTTTCCAGCGCGTCGATGCGCGGCGAATCGGGCGCACCCTCCTCGCCGTCGGCGTCGCCGGAGCCGTCCCCCTCCCCGCCCTCGGGCATGCCGTGCGAGATGTGCTGCAACACGTCCAGCCGGGTCACCCCCTGCGATTTCAGGAAATAGGTGGCGTAGGCGTCGTCTTCCTCGAAGATGGCTGCCAGCACGTCGCCGATCTCCACGGCGGCCTTGCCCGCCGACTGCATGTGGCGGATGGCCCGCTGCAACACGCGCTGCACGCCCAGGGTCTGCACCACTTCGGTGGGGGTGTCGGCGGGCAGCGGTTCCAGGTGGGTGGCGAAAAAGGTTTCCAGGCGCAGGCGCAGGGCCTTCACGTCCACCCCGACGGATTCGAGGATGGACTTGCCCGCGTCCTCGCCGGAGATGGCGTAGAGCAGATGCTCCAGCGTCAGGAACTCGTGGTTGCGCGTCCGCACGTCGTTGACGGCGGCGGTAAGCGCTGCTTCAAGGCGTCTTCCGATCATGTCATACCTCTTCGAGGGTGCAGCGCAGTGGATAGCCTTCGCGCCGGGCGCGGGCATGCACGAGGGCGACCTTGGTCTCGGCCACCTCCGCCGTGTACACCCCGCATTCGCCGACGCCCTTCTCGTGGACGGCCAGCATGATGCGCGTCGCCTCGTCGGGCGTTCTGCGGAACACCTCGACCAGAATCGACACCACGAACTCCATGGTCGTGTAGTCGTCGTTGTGCAGGAGCACCCGGAACATCCGGGGCTCGCGCACCTCGTCCTCGATGAGGAGCTCCGTGTCCCGGCCGCCATCCGGCATGTCCGGCGGGCCTGCCGGACCAGATGGACCTGACGGATCTGACGGACCGGCCATGCGGGCCGGAACGGACGGGAAACGATACTCGTCGAAATGGGTGTTCATGGGTGCTCGTTTCGCTGTTTCCGGGTGGCCTGCGGCGGCCGCGCCCCGTCATGCCCCTTCGAAATGCGGGCAATGCGGACGGGGTGACGCGGGCCGGGCGCGGGCACGCCCATATACTAACATCGCGCCGCCCGCTGTCGAGGGGCGCGCAGGGGTGACGGCCAGGGCGAAGTCCGCAAAAAAAATCGTGACCGGATCAGGACCGGACATTGGGACCGCAGGGGGACGCTGCCGGATCATTCCGTGCCGGTGGGGCCGTTCCCGCGCCCCCCGCTTCCCCCGCTCCCCCCGCTTCCCCCGCTCCCCCCGTTCCCGAAGACCATCCGGCGGGCGGCGGCCAGCCCGGACGCGTCGAAGGTGAAGTCCTCCGACGGGGGCAGCCCGCGCGCGGCGCGCCACTGGCGGTTCAGGTCGTGATAGGTTGCGGTGGATGCGCGCGCCCTGTCAAGGCCGAGCCGGTCCGCCACGGCCATGATGGCCTCGCGGTCGCCCTCCAGTTCCGCCACCGGGCCGAAGGGCATGGTGTCGAGGCACACGTGCACCCCGTCCAGATGCCACACCTCGCGCACCTTGTCGTAGCCGAAGGCCACGCCGTAGCCCAGGCCGGTCAGCATGCGATGCACGGCGTCGGCGTCGTCCACCCCGGTCTGCACCTCGTCCCACACCTTCACGTCGGCGGGAAGGGGGGCGGCCCCGGCATCGGGCGGCCGCTTCATGGTCAGCACGGCGGCGCGCAGGCCCGGTCCGGCCTTGGTGCGCAGCCGCAACAGGGTATCAGCGGCGCGCAGTCCACGGCCGGGGGTATCGTACACCCGGTTGCATTCAAGGTACGGGCCGCCACCGGCGGCGCCCAGCGCTTGCAATGCGCGGCGAAGCGCGGCAAGGTCCGCCTCGGGGAACTTGATTTCGATTTCCAGCGCCATGTGAACTCCATGGACCGCGTCCCCGCCATTTCCGCGCCCCTGCGCGTCCGGCATCCGGACGGGCCGCCAGGCGGACGAGGAGACGAGGCACGGCCGGACGCCGCATCACGCGGCGCGAGAGAGGGTCTTTTCGTGCAGAAGATCGTCTTGCTGGGCCTTGCGGGCGCCCTGGGCAGCCTGGCCCGCTACGGCCTTGCCGGGTTGGTGCAGCGCGCCACGCCCGGTTCGTTTCCGCTCGGCACGTTCATCGTCAACGTGCTGGGCTGTCTGGCCTTCGGCTTCATCTGGGGGTTCTGCGAAAACCGCATCTCCCTGCACCCGGACGTGCGCGTGGTGCTGCTGACCGGCTTCATGGGCGCGTTCACCACCTTTTCCACCTTCACCTTCGAAAGCCTGGGGCTCATGGAGACCGGGCAGTGGATGGCCTTTGCCCTGTACGCGGGCGGCCAGTTGCTGCTGGGCCTCGCATTGCTGTGGCTGGGCATGGGCGCCGGGCGGCTGGTGTAGGCCCGCCGCGCAACGCGCCGGACACCCGGCATCGCATCCGCAACCGGAAGGAGCACGCCATGCGCATCATCTCTGGCGACGCCCTGCGTCTGCGCATCTACACCGGCGAGCGCGACACCCACAAGGGCCGCTCCCTGCACGAGGTCATCCTGGAATCGGCCCGGCGCGAAGGGCTGGCGGGCGGCACGGTGTTCCGGGGCCTGGCCGGCTTCGGCGCCAACAGCGTGGTGCACACCGCGCGGGTGCTGCGCCTGTCCGAAGACCTGCCCGTCGTGGTCGAGATCATCGACGACGCGGCCAAGATAGAGGCATTCCTGCCCCGCGTCGAGGCGTTGCTGGCCGAAGGGCTGGTGACCGTGGACCCGGTGCGCGTGCTGCTGTACCGCCACGGCCCCGGCAAGGACACGCCCAAGGACACGCCCAGGGAGCCCGCACCGCACGGAAGCGGCAGGCAGGGCATCTAGCCCTTTCGCGCCTCCCCTTCCCTGCGCGCCGCGCAACGGCGGGGCCTCCCGAGTCCGGTCCGCCGTCCTACGCGATGCGCTCCGGCGGTGTTTCGCGCGCGTCCAGCGCCAGTTGCAGGAAGGCGAGGTCGAGCCAGCGGCCGAACTTGCAGCCCACCTCGCGCAGCACCCCCACTTCGGTGAAGCCGAATTTCTCGTGCAATGCGATGGACGCCGTGTTGCCCGCCTCCACGCCCGCGACCATCACGTGCTTTCCCATGTCCCGCGCGCGTCCGATCAGGACGTGCAGCAAGGCCCCGCCCACGCCGCGCCCCCGGCTGTCCCTGTGCACGTACACCGAATGTTCGACGGTGTGGCGATACCCGTCCCAGGCCCGCCAGTCGCCGAACGTGGCGTACCCGAGCACCGTGGGGCCGCCGTCGGCGCCTTCCTCCACGGCCACAAGCACGGGATACCCCGCCGCCCTTCTGTCCGCCAGCCACGCGGCGCGGCCCGCCGCGTCCGTGACGGATTCGTTCCAGATGGCCGTGGTGGTGCGCACCGCGTCGTTGTAGATTGCAACGATTCCCTCGATGTCGCCTGCCTCCGCGTCGCGTATCAGCATCGCTGTCTCCCTTGCGGCTGGCCCACCAACCGTCGCCAACGCAAGCCGGGCGGAGGAAATCCCCCGCCCGGCCGGATGATCGCGCAAAGTCCCTGCTCGCGCCCCGCGCCTACCCGCCGGCGGGCAGCAGCGCGGCGCGGATGGCCTCGATGCCGGTCTTGTCCACGTACCTGGACACGCGCAGCCGTTTGCCGGAATTTTCCCGGTACAGTTCCATGAAGCGCTGCACCAGGTCCAGCGCCGCCTCGCGGGTCAGGTCTTCGGCCAGCACGTCGCCGATGCGCGGGTGCCCGCCCGAGTTGCCGCCCACGATCACGGTCCAGCCGCGCTTGGTGCCCACCAGGCCCACGTCGCGCAGGTAGCTTTCGCCGCAGCACATGGGGCAGCCGGACACGCCGAACTTGACCTTGGCCGGAAAGGGCTGCTCGGCCAGTTTCTGCTCTATCTCGATGCCGAGCCCCAGCGAATCCTGAAGCCCCAGCCTACAGACCGCCGTACCGGGGCAAGCCTGCACATAGTGCACGCACAGTTCCACGGCGCGCCCCACGTCCATGCTCAGGTCTTCCCAGATGGGCTCCACCTGCTCCGCCGTCATGCCCACCAGGGCAAGCCGCTGGCCGGAGGTGATCTTGATGATGGGGATGGAATACTTGCGCGCCGCGCGGGAAATGGCGTCCAGGATGTCGGGCGACAGCATGCCGCAGGGGGTGCGGGGCACGATGGCGTAGGTCTGCTTGTCGCGCTGGAGGATGGCGCCTCTCGGTTCCGGCGTGCCGGTGTCGGTCATGTCCTGTGCTCCTTGGTCCGTGTCGTTGTCGTTGAGGTTTCGTCCTACGCCCCGCAGGCCCGTATGACGGCAGGGGCGATCTCTTCCAGTGAAACCACCTTGCGCACGCCGCCCAGCTTGATGGCCTCCTGCGGCATGCCGAAGACCACGCAGCTGGCCTCGTCCTGGGCGATGGTGTGCGCGCCCACGTCGAACAGTTCCTTCATGCCCGCCGCGCCGTCGTCGCCCATGCCGGTCATGATCACGGCCACGGCGTTGCGCCCGGCGTAGCGCGCGGCGGAACGGAACAGCACGTCCACCGACGGCCGGTGCCTGCGCACCAGCGGGCCTTCGCGCACCTCCACGTAGTAGCGCGAGCCGTTGCGCTTGAGCAGCATGTGCAGGTTGCCCGGCGCGATGAGCGCCTGGCCGCGCCGCATGACGTCGTTGTCCTGCGCCTCCTTCACCGTCACCCGGCAGATGGCGTTGAGCCGGTTGGCGAAGGCGGCGGTGAAGTGTTCCGGCATGTGCTGCACGATGGCGATGGGCGGGCAGTCGGCGGGCAGGGCCTCCAGCACCACGCGCAGGGCTTCCGTGCCGCCCGTGGACGCGCCGATGACCACCATCTTCTCGGTCTGCTGCACCGTGGTGGTCAGCGGGGTGGCGGCGGGCAGCACCGCGTCGGCCGAGAGCTTGGGCGGCACCCCGGCGGCCAGGGGGCTGAGCTTGCGCAGCTTGGAGCGGGCGGCGGCCTTCAGCGCGTCGCAGATGCGGATGCTGGATTCCTCCAGGAACCGCTTGGTGCCCATGCGCGGCTTCTGGATGACCTCCACCGCGCCGTATTCCATGGCCTTGAAGGTGGCCTCGGCCCCCTGCTCCGTCACCGACGAGCAGATCACCACCGGAATGGGGTGCTGGGTCATGATCTTGCGCAGGAAGGTGATGCCGTCCATGCGGGGCATCTCCACGTCCAGCAGGATCACGTCCGGGGCCACGGTCTCCATGCGCTTGGCCGCCACGAACGGGTCCGAGGCGGTGCCGATGAGTTCCAGTTCGTCGTCGCCGGAAACGATGTCGCCCAGCGTCTGGCGGACCAGGGCCGAATCGTCCACCACCAGTACCTTGATGCGGCGCGCGGTCATCGTATCCTCCGGTAGACGGTGGGCGCCACCTGCTCCAGGGGCAGCGCCATGCCGGTAAGGCTTTCGGAGTGGCCGATGAACAGGTGCCCGCCGGGGCGCAGGCACTGGCAGAACCGGCTGAACAGCCCTTCCTGCGTGGGCTTGTCGAAATAGATGATCACGTTGCGGCAGAAAATGATGTCCATGGGCTCCGAAAACCCGAAGGGGTCCATGAAGTTCAGACGTTCGAAGCGCACGGCCGAGCGCAGTTCCGGCCCCATGCGCACCAGGCGGCGCGTACGGTCGCGGCTGCGCAGCAGATAGCGCTTGCGGAAGGGTTCGGGCACGCTGTGCACCCGTTCCTCTTCGTACACGGCGCGCACCGCCTGTTGCAGCGCCCGCGACGAGATGTCCGTGGCCAGGATGGAAAAGGCGAAGCCGGGGGTGCGTTCCGCGTAGTCGCGCAGCACCATGGCCAGGGTGTAGGGCTCCATGCCGATGGAACAGCCCGCGCTCCACACCCGCAGGGTGCGCTGGGCGCGCAGGCGGGCGGCCTCGGACGTCCAGCCGGGCAGCACCGTGGAGGTCAGGTAGTCGAAATGGCGCGGCTCGCGGAAGAATTCCGTGGTGTTGGTGGTCACCACGTCGATGAAGTTGCGCAACTCCTCGTCGAAGCCCTTTTCGGTGAACAGGTAGTCCACGTACTGGTCGTAGCTGGCCATGCCCAGCGCGCGCAGCCGTTTTTGCAGCCGCGCCTCCAGCATCACCCGCTTGGAGCCGGGCAGCTTGATGCCCACCTGCTCGTAGACGAAGCGGCTCATGCGGTCGAACAGCTTCTGCGACATGGGGCCGGGACGGGCGCATCCCGCCGGAAGGGCCGGGCCGTCACTGGGGCCTGGGCTCATGCGCCGCCCCCGTGCGCGGCCACCGGCGCGCGTTGCGCGCGCATGGGCTGGTCGGCCGCAAGCTGCACCAGGCCCGGCACGTCCAGGATCAGGGCCATGCTGCCATCACCCTTGATGGTGGCCCCGGAAATGCCCGGCACGTCCTTGTAGATGCGGCCCAGGCTCTTGATGACCGTCTGGTGTTCGCCCACCACGCAGTCCACCACCAGGCCGAAGCGGCTGCCCTGGGCATCGACCACCACCACCTGCTCGATGGCGGGCGCGGGGCCGGGAGAGGCGAACAGTTCGCGCAGGCGGATGTAGGGCACGATCTCGCCGCGCAGGTTGATGATGCGCTGCCGCCCCTCGCCGGAACCGGGGGTGGCGTGTTCCGCGCATTCCTCCACGTGGTTCAGCGGGATGACGTACGATTCGCCGCCCACCAGCACCTGCAGGCCGTCGATGATGGCCAGGGTCAGCGGCAGGCGGATGGTCAGGGTGGTGCCCTTCCCCACCGCGCTGTCGATCTCTATGCGCCCGCGCAACGCCTCGATGGAGCGCTTCACCACGTCCATGCCCACGCCGCGCCCGGACACGTTGGTGACCTTTTCCGCCGTGGAGAACCCCGCCGCGAAGATGAGTTCCACGGCCTCGCGCGGGGGCAGTTCCACGTCCGGCGCGATGACGCCGCGCCTGCGGGCCGTTTCCAGCACCCGGACCGGGTCGATGCCCGCGCCGTCGTCGGCGATGGTGATCAACACCTCGCCCCCGGCATGGGCCGCCGAAAGGGTTACCGTGCCGGTGCGCGGCTTGCCCGCGGCGGCGCGCGCGTCGGGCGGCTCCACCCCGTGGTCCAGGCTGTTGCGCAGGCAGTGCACCAGGGGGTCGCCCAGGCGTTCGATGACGGTCTTGTCCAGTTCCGTCTCGCCGCCCAGGGTCACCAGTTCCACGTCCTTGCCCAGTTCCGCCGAAAGGTCGCGCACCAGGCGGCGGAACTTGCTGAAGGTGGTGCCGATGGGCAGCATGCGGATGCCCAGGGTGGTGTCGCGCAGTTCGTCGCTGAGCCGTTCCAACTCCTCCACCAGGCCCAGCAGGCCCGGATCGCTGCGCAGGTGCGCGGCCTGCGAAAGCTGGGCCTGCACGATGACCAGCTCGCCCACCAGGTCCACCAGGAAGTCCAGTTTGGAGGCGGCCACCCGGATGCTGGCCCCGGATTCGTCACGGGCCGCGGATTCCTTGTCGCGCGTCTGGCGGATGGTCCGCACGGCCTGCTGCTCGACCAGCGCGGCGTCCACCCGTTCGGGGGGCACCACGCCCGCGTCGGTCAGCAGCCGACCAAGGGGACGCTGCTCGTCCAGCACGCGGTGCAGGTCGTCGGCGCTGACATCGCCGCGCTCGATCAGGATTTCGCCCAGCCGCTTGTAGGCGGCGTCGTCCACGATGCGCGCGTCGTCCACCAGGCGGATGTCGATGTCCGCGTCGTCCTCCACGAACAGGAACACGTCGCGGATGGCGGCCTCGTCCGCTTCGGTGGAAAGCAGCACGTCCCACCACACGTGGCACAGTTCGGGCTGCAACTCGTCGAGGGCGGGCACCTCGCTGAAATGCGGGAATACCTGCGCGCCGCCAAGGTCGCGCAACTCGT
Source organism: Nitratidesulfovibrio sp. 1201_IL3209 (assembly GCF_036763125.1). Classification (NCBI taxonomy): domain Bacteria; kingdom Pseudomonadati; phylum Thermodesulfobacteriota; class Desulfovibrionia; order Desulfovibrionales; family Desulfovibrionaceae; genus Nitratidesulfovibrio; species Nitratidesulfovibrio sp. 1201_IL3209. Next base: position 90,975 of record NZ_JBAIYT010000009.1, on the reverse strand, counting down.
CCAGCAGGGCCAGCGGATTGGCCCCGCTGAACAGGATGGACGGCGCGGGACGAAAGCGCACCCGCCAGGTGCGGGTGCAGGGGGGGCACGGCTCTTCCGGTTCCGCCGGGCATTCCGCACCGTCCGCGTCCTGCGCCGGGCCTTGACCGGCGGGCGGGGCCACGGGCACCAGCGCCCGCAGCGAGGCGGTGATGGCGGCGGCGTGCGACAGGTCGGGGGCCTCGCCGCTGACAGCGCAGTGCAGCAGCCGGGCGATGTGGTCGCGCGAGGCCAGGGTCAGGTCCAGCAACTGGCGGGTGACGGGCACCTCGCCGTTGCGCACCCGGTCGAACACCGTCTCCACGTCGTGGGTGAAGTGGGCGATGTCGTCGAAGCCGAACATGGCTCCGGACCCCTTGATGGTGTGCATGGCCCGGAACACGCGCGCCACCAGGTCGCGGTCATCGGGCTGCGCCTCCAGTTCCAGCAGGGCCGTTTCCAGCTCCGCCAGCAGGTCCTGCGCCTCTTCGATGAAGGCTGCCCTGTTTGCGTCTTCCTGCGATTGCATGCGGCACTTCCTTGTCCGGCCGGATTGGCGGGGACGGTCCGGGGATTGCGGCCGGATCGGCCATCAGCCCGGCGTGTACGGTGGCCCGGCGGAGCCGGGACTCGGGCCTTGCACGCCCGGCCCCGTGCCGGACCGCTGTTCCCGGCCTAGCCGAGCACCTTCTTGACCACGGCCAGCAACTGCTCCGGCTGGAACGGCTTGACGATCCACCCCGTGGCCCCGGCGGCCTTGCCTTCCTGCTTGCGGGTGGCCTGCGACTCGGTGGTCAGCATGATGACCGGGATGAACTTGTACGCGGGGTTGGCGCGGATCTGCCTGATCAGTTCGATGCCGTCCATGTTGGGCATGTTCAGGTCGGTGATCACCATCTTGATGGGGCCGGAGAGCTTGCTCACCGCATCCTTGCCGTCCTTGGCCTCGATGACCTCGTACCCGGCGTTGCGCAGGGTGAAGCCGACCATCTGCCGGATGCTCGCCGAATCGTCCACCGTCATGATGAGCTTGCTCATGGAATCCCTCGCGCTCGAATGTTCGGAGTTGGTGGTTTCGCGCCGTCAGAAAAGTTCCACGTTGTCGCCGTAGCCGTCCTCGCCCCCGCCCGCCGGGGCTTCGGCATGGCCGCCGCCCAGCACGCGGCCGTGCAGCACCCGCTCCTGCTCCATGGTATAGCGGTCGCGCATGGCGGCCAGGCGGCGCGCCGCGGCTGCCCGCGCCGATGCGGGCAGCCGTTCCCGCAGCATGTCGGCCATCTCGCCCACGTCATCGGCGGCGTCGGAAAGCCCGGCCGCCACCTGCGCGTCGAAGCCCAAATCCTCCACGGCGTGGTCCACGCGGCTGGCCAGTTCGGCGCAGGCCTGGCCCACCCCGGCGAACAGGCGCGCGGCCTCGCCGTTCACCTCGCGCAGGCCGTGGGTAAGCCCTTCCAGTTCACCGGAAATCTCGGAAACCCGCGAGGAATCGAGGTAGGCGGTGGCATAGGTCTTGAGTTGCCCGGCCACGCCGTCCACCTCGCGCAGCAGCGTGGCCAGGGCCGTGGTGCTTTCGCCCGCGTCCTGGGACAGCCGCTGGATGGACGAGGCCAGCACCCCCAGGGCCTTGCCCTTTTCGCCGGTGTGCGCGGCGCGGATGCTGGCGTTGAGCGCGATGAGCTCTATCTCGTCGCCGACGTCTTCGATATCTTCAAGGAAAACGCTCATCTGCGCAACCATTTCGGCCACCTCGCCCATGACGTGGCCCATGCGCTCGCCCTGTTCGGCCAGGGACAGCATGCGCGCGGCTATTTCCGCCACGCTGCGCTCCATGTGGTCGAGCACGGCGGTGCCGCCGCAGTCCTCGCCCAGGCACGATTCGTCGGAAAAGCCGCCGGTGCGCTGCCCCACCCCGCGCACGCTGGCGGCGATGGCCGCAAGTTCGCGCCGCAGCGTGGATACGGCATCGGAAAAGCTGGTCCGGGCGTTGCCCAGCTGGGCCTGTTGCAGGGCGCAGATGTCCGCGGCCACGGCCAGTTCCACGGCCAGCGCCCCGTCGTCCTCCACACCGGCCGCCGCGCCGTCCGCCATATCGTCCACCATACCGTCCGGAGCCCCGTCCAGGCCCGCGCGGGCGTCGGCCAGGGCTTCCTCCACGTGTTCCACCTGCTGGCGCACGATGTCGTGAAACTGCAAGGAACCGATGATCCGCCCCATGGAGGCGGCGATGTCGGCCGTGTGGCCGCGCACGTCCTCCGAGGCCTTGCGGCTGCCTTCGGCCACCTCGTGCAGGGTGTCCATGTTGTCGCGGATGGAGCCGAACACCGAATAGGCGCATTCCCGCTGCATCTCGTGCATCTCGCGGGTGCTGGCCTCGGCCTTTTCGGCCAGCGCGTCCAGCGTTTTCGCCTGCTGCATGATGCGGTCGGAATATTCGACGATCTTGTAGCCCAGCTTTTCCACGTCGTCGGCAAGGGTGCTGAAGCCGCGCCCGTCGGACCCCAGGCGCGCGCTTTCGATGCGCGTGGAAATGCCCAGCATTTGCAGGGTGCGCACCACGCGGGCGTAGTCGCGGATGGACCTGGAAAGTTGCTGCACCAGTTCGCGGGCGCGGGTCAGCATGGCGAGGTCCACGGCGTCCTCGTCCACGTGGCAGAGGGTCTGCATGGCGTCCAGTTCCGCCACCAGTTCTTCCAGGATGTGGCGCACGGTGTCGCCCGAGGCGATGTGGTTCAGCCTCTGGCTGTCGGCGGCGATGTCCTGCACCCGCCGGGCCACGTCCTGCAATTCCGCGCCGAGGGCGAGAAAATCGTCCTCGCGCTGCTGCACCAGCCGGGCAAGCCCGCTGCCCACGCGCCCAAGCCGCTCGCGCACTTCCCGTGCCAGCGCCGTGTATTCCTGCATCTGCGTCCCGTCTCCAGTGGTTGCCGCCTCTCGCGCGGCCGATGCCCGGACGCGGCGGCGTCCGTCGTGTTCCGCACCCGTGGCCGTCCCCCGGCTTCACCCGGCGTCTCCCGTTGCCGGGGCGCGGCCCGGCCTCCCCTTGCCGTGACCTCGACGTTCTTTCGGCCGGACGGGCCGTTGCATTACCCCTGCGCGCCGGCAAGGGCGGCAGGTAAACCACGATACCGCAGCCCCCATCGGGTTTAAAGTATAAAATGGGGGACGTTCCCGCGAGGAAACGCCCCGTTCCGGCTTCCGGCGTCCCGTGCCCGGACGGTTCCGGGTTCCGGGCGAAACGGGGAGCAGCCTCGCGGGACAGATAGTTGGGAGGCAGTGGTCAGCGCGCGTCGCGGACGGGCCAGACATGAAACCCGGCGTCCGGCTTGAAGCCTACCCCGACCATGCCGTCCTGCATGTACAGCGCCCATGCGTAGCGGGTTTCATAGACGCTGGTCGTGGACGACCAGTACACGTCCCGCACCTGCCTGAAAGGGTGCCCGTCGGGCAGGGCCGGGGAATCCTCCGCCAGGTCGATCAGGCTTTCCAGTTCCCGGATGTTGGGCACGCGCCAATCGGACGCGCCCCATTCCCCCCGGCGGTTCCACCCGTTCACGAAATCAAGGGCTTCCTGCCAGGCAAGCGCATGCCCCGCCGGAGCCGCGTCCAGCGCCCAGCCAAGGCCGGTGAGCGTATCCAGCGCCCAACCCTCCCGGGCAACGAATCTCTCGCCGCCGGTTTCCGGCGACGCGGCCCCGTCCGGCGGACCGCCCGGCGGACAATCCGGCAGGCAGACCGGCCAGACAAGGGCCGCATCCTGCCGGTTGGCGCGCGCCACCCGTGCCCCGCCAAGGTGGACATGCCAGACCTGGTCCGGAATGCGGTGGCAGGCGTCGGCCGTCCAGTAGTAGCCGGAGAAGACATTCCGAAAGGGGTGCCCCTGCGGCAGGGCGGGATGTACGGTCTGGTGGCTCAGCAGGGAGAACAGCAGGCGTCGCGGCGGCAGTCGCCAGTTGCGGTGGCCGTGTTCGGCGCGCGACGCCATGGCGAGGACATGTTCCCCGGCTTCCTTCCACGTGAGCGGGAACCCCGCCGGGTTGGCGTCCAGGGTCCAGAGAGCGCCGGACAGGGTATCGAGGACGGTTTCTCCGCGAACCTGAAAACGTTCCCCGCGAGCAGCCAGCTTGCCGCGGGAAGCGTCCTGCCCGCTTCCGGCGCATGGCATCCGGGCTCCATCCGCGCCGTAGCAGTGCAACTGGTCTGTTTGCAGGGGAAAAAAAACGCCATGGCAGGCCCTTGGCCGGTGAATGCGCGCGCCATGCATGCCGGAGGCCCCTAGACGTCCCGGTCCCCGGCCTCGGCATCCCCATTGCCGGGCGCACTGTCGCCGGGCTGCCCGGATCGCTCGGATCGCTCGGACGGCGGGGATGACGCGGACGGCGGGGCCGGGTTGGCGTACGCGGGACGCCGGGCGCGCCGGAACAGCGCGTCCTGCAGGGCGGCCACGGTGGGCACGCCGCGCGCGGCATCGTCGGCGGGATGGAGAAGGGGGGTGTAGCCCAACCTGCGGGCCTGGTCGCGGCGGATGGAATGGGCGGCCACGGGACGGACCTGACCATTGAGATCGACCTCGCCCCAGAACACCGCCCGCTCGGGCAGCGGCAGGTCGTAGAACGACGACAGCACGGCGGCCACCAGCCCCAGGTCCATGCCGGGGTCCTGCAACTTCATGCCGCCGCCGATCTTGGCGTAGATGTCCACCTGCCCGAAGTTGAGGCGCAGCCGCTTTTCCAGCACCGCCAGCAGCAGGTGCAGCCGGTTGACGTCGAAGCCGAGGCCGGTGCGGCGCGGAATGGCCAGGTAGCTGCGGGTGACCAGGGCCTGCACTTCCACCGCCAGCGGGCGCTGCCCGTCCACGGCCATGACCAGCGCGGTGCCCGACAGGGCCGGGTCGCGCGCGCCCAGAAAGAAGGTGGAAGGGTCCTCCACCACTTCCATGCCCTGCTCCGCCATGCGGAAGACCAGCAGTTCCTGGTTGGGGCCGAAGCGGTTCTTGAGCACCCGCAGCAGGCGGAACATCTGCCGCCGGTCGCCCTCGATGGAGATGACCGTGTCCACCAGGTGTTCCAGCAGGCGCGGGCCCGCCAGCGCCCCGTCCTTGGTCACGTGGCCCACCAGCAGCACGGTGGTGCCGCTGCGCTTGCAGGCCTCCACGATCTCCGTGGCCACGGCGCGCACCTGGCTGACGTTGCCGGGCAGGCCCTCGGCCCGGTCGGAACTGACGGTCTGCACGGAATCGACGATGAGCAGGGCCGGGGCCGTGGGGCCTTCGAGATGAGGCAGCACGTCGTCCAGCCGGGTGGTGGCCACGGCCATCAGGTCGTCGTGCAGCACGTCCAGTCGGGCGGCGCGGGACTTCAACTGGGGCAGCGATTCCTCGCCGGAAAGGTACAGCACCCCGCGCCCGGCGGCGGCCACGGCTCCGGCCACCTGCAACAGCAGCGTGGACTTGCCGATGCCCGGCTCGCCCCCCACCAGGATGGCCGCCCCCGGCACCAGCCCTTGGCCCAACACGCGGTCCAGGGCATCCAGGCCGCTGCCGAAGGGTTCCGCGCCGTGGTCGGCCACGTCCTTGAGCGATTGCGCCCTGCCCCTCGGTCCGGCGGCGGACGCGCCGGGGCGCGCCCCGGCCTTGCCCTCGCGCGGGGCCACGGTCAGTTCAAGGGTGTTCCATTCCTTGCAGGCGGGGCACTGGCCGCGCCATTGCGGCGCGCGCGCCCCGCAGGCGGTGCAGACGTAGGTTTCGCGCAGCTTCACGGGCTCACGCTACTTGCTTTCGGGCGGGGTGCGCGCCTCCACCACCTTGACGCCGAATTCGGCCACGGAGGCGGGCGGATTGTAGAACACCACCATGAACGGCACTTCGCCGCCGGGCGGCACGTTGGTGTTGTTGGTGAGGATTTCGATCTTGTTGTTCAGGGCCGTTTCCAGTTCCTGCTCGCCCAGCACCTGCAACTGGAACAGCGACACGGTGACCCCGCACAACTGCTGCTTGGCGACCACGGCGGCGCCCGCGGCGTCGTACAGCGAAGCCTCGATCTTGATCAGTTCACGCGGCGAGGCGAAGTTGTTCACCACCTTGCCCTCGATCACCGCCACCTGGCCCACCTTCTCGTTGTTCACGTAATACTGGCGGTAGTTGCGCAGGGCGATGTTCTTGATCTGCTCGGTGCCGTTGACCACCGGCGGGGGCGTTTCCACGGGCTTCTCGCCGGGCCAGATGCCGGTAAGGCGCAGGGTGACGGCCACCCCCACGGCCAGCAGCACGGCCACGAACCCGGCGATGACCGGCCAGCCGTACTTCTTGGGCGGCACGGCGGGCGGGGCGTCGTCCAGGTTGTAGCCCTTCATGGAGCCGATGATGTCGCTGACGTCGGGGCCGTCGTCGTCCGCGCGCCCGCGCTTGCGCGCGGCGAGATCGGCGTCCGGATTGGCGGCGACGTCGAAGGGACCGTGGTCCAGTTCCGCGCCGTTGCCAGACGTGTTGCCCGACGTGTTGCCGGTCGTGGCGCCGGGCATGTCGACGGGCGGCGACGCCGGGGCGTCACCCAGGCCGCCCAGCCCGGCGTTCCCCATCACCGCGTCGAAATCGGGCGCGCCGTCGGAAGGCGGCGTGGCCGACTCGATGGGAAAGACGGACTTGCACAGGGTGCACTTCAGCTTCGCACCGGGGCGGGCGCGATCGTCGGGAAGGTTGTACTTGGTCGAGCAACTGGGGCAGATGACGATCATCGGGCACCTCGGACGTGGGGTCTCGGCAAATGACCGGGGCGCGACGTCGGGCTGGCGGCGTTGCCCACCCTACGCGTCCCCGGGTTCGATGGCGGCTTCGTAAATGCCGGGAAGTTCGCGGTAGCGTTCGGCATAGTCGAGGCCATACCCTACAATGAAGCCACCGGGCAACGCAAACCCCGCGAAGTCCACGCGCACGGGCACGGCGCGGCGCTCCTGCTTGTCCACCAGGGCGGCCAGGCGCAGGCTCTTGGCCCCGCGCGCCGCAAGCTGGCGGAACAGGAAGTCCACGGTATGGCCGGTGTCCACGATGTCTTCCACCAGCAGCACGTGCTTGCCCTGCAGGGGCACCTCCACGTCCTTGGTGAAGCTGACGGTGCCGCAGGTGGCGGTGGCCGAGCCGTAGCTGGCCACGCGCACGAAGTCGAGTTCCGGCCGCATGTCCAGGTGCCGCACCAGGTCGGCGAAGAACATGAACGCCCCCTTCAGCACGCAGACCACCACCAGTTCCTCGCCCGCGTACAGGCGGTTGATCTCCCGGCCCATCTCGGCCACGCGCGCGGCAATGGCCTGCGCGTCGTACACCACCTTCAGTTCCTTGATCTTCATTGTCGTCCGGCCTCCGGGCCAGTGTATCGTGATGATGCCGGGCTCGTCGCGGAATGCGCGGCGCGCCCGGCCCGTGGGGTCGTCAGGTCATGTGGCGGATGGCGGCGACTGGCGGCGACTGTCCGCAACCGGCGACGAACGCCGGGGGACGGCCCGTGGCGCGCCTTGCCCGTTACATCTCCAGCAGCACCGCCGTCTCGTCGCAATCCGGAAACTTGGGACAGTGGATGCAGTCCGCCCAGATCTTCTGGGGCAGCACGTCCTTTTCCACCACCCGGAACCCAAGCCGCAGGAAGAAATCCACCTGATAGGTCAGGGCGAACACCCGGAAGATGCCCAGGGTCACGGCGTCGCTCAGGCAGGCGTCCACCAGCTTGCGCCCCCAGCCCTTGCCGCGCAGGTCGTCGGCCACCACCAGAGAACGCACCTCGGCGATGTCGTCCCAGGCGATGGACAGGGCGCAGCAGCCCACCGGCGGGCCGCCGTCGTCGGGGTCGATGACCAGGAAGTCGCGCAGGTGGCTGTACAGCTGGTTCAGCGAACGCGGCAGCAGCAGCCCCTGGCCGGAGGTGTGCATGAGCAGGCCGTGGATGGCCTTGACGTCCTGCACGCGGGCCTTGCGGATGTAAGGCTGGCCCATCTACTTGCCCCCCAGCAGGGTGTCCACGAACTTGCCCAGTTCGTCGGCTTCGACGAGGCCCACGTGGTTGGCCACCAGCTTGCCCTGGCGGTCGTAGACCAGCAGTTGCGGGATGGAGGACACGTTGAAGAACCGCTGCAACTCCTCCTTGCCCTTCCACACCGGGTAGTTGAACGGCGTGCGGGACATGAAGTCCGCCAGTTGCCGGGGGTTGTCGTCCAGCGAGACGCCGTACAGGGCCACCTTGTCCTCGGGGTAGCGGGCGCGCACGCTGATCAGGCCGGGGATTTCCTCCAGGCAGGGCGGGCACCACGAGGCAAAGAAGTTGACGATGACCACCTTGCCCTTGGCGGCGGTGACGCGGCGCAGCAATTCGCCGGAGCCCATCTCTTCCACCGTCGTGGCGGGGGGGGCGGCAACGGCCGCGCCGCACAGGGCGATGAGCACCAGCGGCAGGAGGACGAGCGATTTCAGGCGTTTCATCAAAAAGCCTCCGATGGGATGGAACCACTACGCCCGGAGCGCCATGGGCAGCGGCCCACGGCAGTTCCGGCGTCCGCCACGGGGGCGGAGCGCATTCTTACCGCCGAACGCGCGCCGGGGCAACCGGCGCGGCCGGGACGGTCGCGCGGTCGTCCGGTCGCGTGGATAAGGTCGCGCGCAAAGGAAAGGGAACGAATGCCGGAACGGCGAAACCGCCGGGCATGCCGGTGAAAAGGGACAGAACGCAGGACCGCGCAGGACAGAGAGGAACGCCCTACTGCACCGTGAGCAGTTCCTTGGCCACGCGCACGGCCTCCACGGCGTCGGCGGAATAGCCGTCCGCGCCGATGGCCTCGGCATAGGCGGGGGTGACCACCGCGCCGCCCACCATGACCTTGACGGGCAGGCCGCGTTCGCGCACCAGGCGCACGGTGTCCTCCATGCGCACCATGGTGGTGGTCATCAGGGCCGAAAGCCCGATCACCCGCGCCCCGTGGCGCTCGGCGGCCTCCACGATGTCGGCGGCCTTCACGTCCTTGCCCAGGTCCACCACGTCGAAGCCGTGGTTGCCCAGCATCAGGGTGACGATGTTCTTGCCGATGTCGTGGATGTCGCCTTCCACCGTGGCCATGATGATCACCGGGCGGGTGTCCTGGCCCCGCTGGGCTTCAAGCAACGGTTGAAGTTTGCGGAAGGCGTGCTGCATGGTCTCGGCCGAGCGGATGAGCTGCGGCAGGAAGTATTCGCGCCGCTCGTAGCGGCGGCCCACCTCGGTGATGCCGGGAATCAGCCTGTCCTGCACCAGCGAGAACGGGTCGGCCCCCTCGGTCAGGGCGCGCTCCACCAGGGCCAGCGCTCCTTCGCGGTCGCCCCGGATGACGGCCTCTTCCAGCGTGGCGGCCTTGGCCTTCACGCCGCTGCCCCCCCCGCCGGTACCGCCTGCCACGCCGGGAACGGTACCGGTGGCGTCACCCCCCGGCATCCAGCCGGAATAGCCCCCGATGAACGCCTCGGCGTTGGCGTCCAGCCCCAGCAGCACGCTGGAGGCGGCCACCGCCTCGCGGATGCGCGCGTTGCCGGGGTGGGCGATGCACGAGGACAGCCCCGCGCCCGCCGCCATGGCCAGGAAGGTGGAATTCAGCAGTTCGCGCGCGGGCAGGCCGAACGAGATGTTGGACAGCCCGATGGTGGTAGGCAGCCCCTGCGCCGCGCACCAGCGGATGGTGTCCAGGCAGTGGCGCGCGGCCTCTGCCTTGGACGACACGGCCAGGGCCAGCACGTCCACCATGACCAGGCGGCGCGGGATGCGCAGGCCGTCGGCCTGGGCCAGCAATTCCTCGATGATGGCGATGCGCTCGGCCGCCGTCACCGGCAGCTTGCGCCCCTTGAGCGGCAGCAGGATGAACGGCGCGCCGTGGTCGCGGCACAGCGGCCCCAGGTGTTCCATGCGGCCGGGTTCGCCGCTGATGGAGTTGACCAGCGGCGAGCCGGGATGGAACGGCAGGGCCGCCGCGATGGCGTCGGCGTTGGACGAATCCAGCGACAGCGGCAGCGAATGGCGGGCCACCAGGCGTTCCACCAGCGCGGGCAGCAGCACCGCCTCGTCCACCATGGGCGCGCCCACGTTGACGTCCAGCAGCGGCGCTCCCGCCTCCACCTGCTCGTCGGCGAAGCGCAGGGCTTGGGCGAATTCGCCCGCCTGCAGTTCCGCCGTCAGCAGTTTCTTGCCGGTGGGGTTGATGCGCTCGCCGATGATGCGGATGGGGCTGCCCGCCCCGATGTGCACGGCCTGGGCGCGGGTGGTCAGCACGATGCCGTCGCGCCGGGCCGGGTCGGGGACGAGCCCGCCGGACAGGCCATCCAGCGCGCCGCGCAGGGCGGCGATGTGGTCGGGCGTGGTGCCGCAGCAGCCGCCCAGCAGGCGCGCGCCCGCGGCGGCGAAGCGCGCGGTGTGCCGGGCGAAGTCGTCCGGCCCCAGGCGGAACACGGTGCGGCCGTCCACCAGTTCCGGCAGGCCCGCGTTGGGCTCCACCAGCACCGGCACGTCCGAAAGGGCCAGCAGTTCGTCCACCACCTCGACCATTTGCTCCGGCCCGGCGCTGCAATTGGTGGCAATGAGGTCCACGCCCATGTTCAGCATGGAGTGCACGAACACCTCGGGCCGCGAACCGGTAAGGCTCACCCCGTTCTCGAAGGTCATGGAGACGCCCACGGGCAGGCAGCATTCGGCGCGCACGGCCAGCACGATGGCCCGTGCCTCGGCCAGGTCGAACTGGGTCTCGGCCAGGATCAGGTCCACCCCGCCCTGCACCAGCCCCCGGATCTGGGCGCGGAAGGCGGCCACCAGTTCGGCGGGGTCCAGGTCGCCCAGGGGACGCATGAAGTGGCCGGACGGCCCCACGCTGCCCGCCACGAAAGCCTCGCGGCCGCTGGCGGCCACCGCCTCGCGGGCGGCGCGGGCCATGGCGCGGTTGAACTCCACCACGTCGGGCGCGCCGGGGCCGGCGCCCAGCTTGTAGACGCAGCCCCCGAAGGTGTTGGTGGTCAGCACGTCGGCCCCGGCGCGCAGGTAGTCGGCATGGATGCCCACCAGCACGTCGGGCCGGGCCAGGCAGAAAAGTTCGGGGCTCACGCCGGGCGGCAGACCGCGCGACTGCAACATGGTGCCCATGCCGCCATCGAAGACCAGGCGACGGCCGGAGCGAAGCGCTTGACGAAAATCTGGCACAGCCTGTACTCCTGAAACTTGGCTCGTCGGCGACCAGGTGACCCCGGGCCGTGAATGTCCGGTGGACCGTGAATGCCCGGCGGACCGCGAGTGTTCCGAAAACGTGCCCGCACCGGCGCGCGGCGCCGCGCGGGAAGCCCTGTGTACCGGAAAGCCTTGTAAAGGACAAACAAAAATCATACCATCCATGCCCGTACGGCCCCCGTCAAGCACTTTGGGACCCCGCTACACGACGCACGAACCGGCGCGGCCCGTGCCGCGCCTTGACCGGATACCATGACCGATACCCCGAAAACGCCGCGCCGCGCCCCGCGCACGCGCGGCGCCAAAGCCTCCGGGCTCGCAGAGACGCCCGGCGCAACGCCCGAAGTGCCCGAGGTGCCCAGGGTGCCCGAGGTGCTTGACGCCGAGGTGGTGCTCGACCCGCAGCCGGAAAGTACCGGCACGGCCCGCGCCAAGGCCGCCCCCGGAAAGCCCGCGCCGCGCAAGTCCGCCACCGGCAAGGCGGGGCGTACCCGCCGCGCCGTCGCCGCCGACGGCGACGATGCCCCGGATTCCACGGTTTCTCCGGCTTCCCCGGATTCCCCGGATTCCGTAGTCGTGACCGGCGAAGCCCCCGACGACCCCAACGAGCCGGACGACGCCGACGAAAGCTCCGACGACGAACTGGACATCGACTTCGACGGCGCCAGCGACGACGCCATCGACGTGGACCTGCTGCACGGCGACGACGAGCCCTCCCGCGACCGCCGCCACGCCCCGGGCGCCCATGACGATGCCCATGACGACGCCCACGGCGAGACCCACGACGAGGGCGAAGGCCGCCGCCGCTCCCTGCCCGTGCTGCGCCCGGCCATGCCCGGTGCCTCCACGCGCGATTCCCTGCACCTGTACCTGCGCGAGATCAGCCGCTTTCCCCTGCTGAAGCCCGACGAGGAATTCGACCTCGCCCGCCGCGTGCAGGAACAGGGCGACAGCGACGCCGCCTTCCGCCTGGTCACCTCGCACCTGCGCCTGGTGGTCAAGATCGCCATGGACTTCCAGCGCCGCTGGATGCAGAATGTTCTGGATCTGATCCAGGAAGGCAACGTGGGCCTGATGCGCGCGGTGAACAAGTTCGACCCGGAAAAGGGCATCAAGTTCTCGTACTACGCCGCGTTCTGGATCAAGGCCTACATCCTCAAGTTCATCATGGACAACTGGAGGATGGTCAAGATCGGCACCACCCAGGCCCAGCGCAAGCTGTTCTACAACCTCAACAAGGAACGCCAGCGCCTGATCTCGCAGGGCTACGATCCCGACGCCGCCACGCTTTCGGAAAAGCTCAACGTGACCGTGGAGCAGGTCGTCGAGATGGAGCAGCGGCTGGATTCGTCGGACATGTCGCTGGACATCACCGTGGGCGAGGACTCCGGCGGGGCCACCCGCATGGACTTTTTGCCCGCGCTGGGCCCCGGCATCGAGGAAACGCTGGCCAACAGCGAAATCGCGCGCATGGTGCAGGACAGGGTGCAGACCATCCTGCCGAAGCTGTCGGACAAGGAGGCGTACATCCTCCAGCACCGGCTGCTTTCGGAACAGCCCGTCACCCTGCGCGAGATCGGCGAGAAGTACGACATCACCCGGGAACGCGTCCGCCAGATAGAAGCGCGCCTGCTGCAAAAGCTGCGCGACCATCTGTTCAAGGAAATCCGCGACTTCTCCTCGGACTGGATATCACAGTAGCCGCCCGGCCCGGTCAGGCCGTTGCACGAGCCCTCCATGCCATCCATCCTTCGCATCGCCCCCGCCCGGAACGCCGCAGCCCCGCTGGCGGCCAGCCGGGTGTCGCGCCGCACCGCGTCCGGTCCAACATCCGCCCCAACATCCGGCCGGCCGCGCATCGGGTCGCTTGCCCGCGCCGCCGTGCTGCTGGCGGCGGTCTGTCTCGCCACCGGCGTCACGGGCTGCGCCACCCGCCAGGCCACGTCGGAACAGCCCGCCGCCCCCGTGGAATGGCGCCTGACGCCGGAGGCGGCCACCACCTACTACTATCTGCTGCTGGAACAGGCGGCCCGCACCGGCAACCTGCACGACGCCATGACCGCCATCGAACAACTGGTGGCGCTGGATCCGTCGCCCAGGGTGTTCACCGACGGCGGCTCGTTCCTGCTTTCGCGCAAGGAGCCCACCCTGGCCCGGCAAGTGTTGCAGGAAGGGGCGACGCGCTATCCCGACGACCTGGACATCACCCTGCTGCTGGTGGAAACCTATCTTGAGGAAAACCGCACCGGCGACGCGCTGTACACCCTGCGCAGCTTCGTCAACGCCCATGGCGACGACGAGCAGGCCCGCCAGGAACTGGCCCTGCTGCTGGTGAAGACCCGCAATTTCGCCGAGGCGGACAAGCTGCTTTCCGGCATCTCCGAGCGCAACCGCACCCCGGTGCTGCGCTACTACCACGCCCGGGCCCTGGTGGGGCTGAACCGCCATTCCGAGGCGCTGGGGCAGTTGCGCAAGGCCGTCAAGGCCGCGCCGGACTTCCTGGAAGCCTGGGCGGAACTGGCCTTCATCTACGAACTGCGCAAGGACTACGTGGAGGCCGAGCGCACCTACGAGCAGATCATCACCCTGGACGAAAGCAACCAGGACGTGTGGCTGCGGCTCATCGCCATCAGCCTGAAGCTGAACAATCCCGCCAAGGCCTACGAACTGGCCCGGCAGGGGCCGGAGACCTTCGGCTTCCTGCTCACGGCGGCCACCCTGTTCCTTGAGGAGAAGTTCTACGAACAGGCCGACGCCCTGCTCACGGTGGTCAAGGACACTCCCGGCGCGCCCGAGGAAGTGTACTTCTACCTGGCCGTGCTGTCCTTCGAGGGCAAGCGCGATCCGGCCGGGGCCATCCGCTGGCTCTCAGAGATCACCCCGTCCAACAAGTACCACGACCGGTCCCTGCGCCTGAAAAGCCAGCTGCTGTTCGAAACCGGCGACCTCACCGGGGCGCTGGCCACGCTGAAGGAAGGACAGAAGATCTACCCCGGCCAGAAGGAATTCTGGCAGATGGAAGCCCAGTTGTACCTGAACAGCGACAAGCCGGAAGAAGCCCTGGCCGTCATGGACGAGGCGCGCAGGTTCTGGCCCGACGACGCCGAAATCGCCTTCATGCGCGGCATCATCCTGGACGAGCGGGGCATGAAGGACGAGGCGTTCACGGTGATGGAACAGGTCATCGCCGAGCATCCGCGCCACGCCCAGGCCCTGAACTACGTGGGCTACACCCTGGCCGAACAGGGCCGCGACCTGGACCGGGCGCTGGAACTCATCCAGCGCGCCCTTGAAGAGTCGCCCGACAGTACCTACATCATCGATTCGCTGGCCTGGGCGCACTACCGCCGGGGCGAACTGAACGAGGCGTGGCAGGCCATCGGCCGCGCCGTGGAACTGGGCGCCAGCGACCCCACCATCTGGGAACACTACGGCGACATCGCCGCCGCCATCGGCAAGAAGGCGGAAGCGCGCAAGGGCTACCGCAAGGCCCTGGAAATGTCGCCCGCCAACGCGGCGGACATCGCCGCCAAGCTCAAGAAGCTGTAATGCATTCATCCTTCCGGTTTTCTCCCGCATCCAACGCGATCAACGCAATCAGGGCGCACGGCAATGCCGTGCGCCGTCGCGTGCTGCCCCTGCTGGCCCTGGCCGCCCTTGTCATGACCGCACTGCTTCAGGGCTGCGCCCCGCGCGTGGCCCCCGGCGTGCCCGCCCCGGCGGACCAGGCCGACGCCGCATGGCACGCCTACCGCAGTTGGGCTCAGACCAACGACGCCGACGCCGGCCCCTTCCGGCTCAACGCCAGCCTGCGCTACAAGACCGGCGAGAACGACGGCAACCGCGTGGTGGCCCTGCTGTGGTCCAACGGCGAGGTGCCGCTGCGGCTGGACATCATGGCCGGCATCGGGGCCACCGTGGCCCGCATCCGCGAGGACGACACCACCTTCCTCGCCTACGCCCCCAACGAGCACCGCGCCTACTACCACAGCGGCGACCTGAACCGCGGGGGGCGCGCCCTGCTCTCGTTCGGCGTGCCGGTGCCCTTTTCCGTGCCGGACCTGGCCAACCTGCTCAACGGCCGGTTCGACCGGGTGTTCGACGACGACCGTGCCGACGCACGACTTGTGGCCGACGGGGGAATCGCCTACACTCTGCCGCGCGGCAGGGTTCGCGGAATGCTTGAACTTTCTCCCGAAGGCCTGCCCCGCCGCTGGACCGATACGGCCCCCGGCGAGAAGCAGGCCGGGTGGGACATGCGCATCGACTACGACGAGGCCGTGCCCCCCCTGCCCCGCAAGATCACCATCACCCATGCCAAAGGGTATTCCGCCATCCTGCTCGTGAAGGAGCGGGAGCGGCCGCAGCCCTTCACCGGCGAACAACTGGGGCTCGAACTGCCCGAAGGCACCGAGGTGTTGCCGCTACGCGAGGGCACGCGGCGCTAGGGGCTGTTTCCAAATCGTCCTTTTTCCCGTTGGCTGCGTCAAACTTCACCTGCCATATCGGTCGAATACGATAAGAGTATACTCCCTCATGGCAGGCTCGTTTTCCTTGCCAACGGACAAAAATTCCTGATTTGGAAACTGCCCCTAACATCCAGTCAACACTGCACGTCACGCAGGCACCACAACGCGACGGAGACGCTCATGACCGCGCCCGATACCCAGACCTCCTTCTCCCTTTCCGCCGTGCTGTCCAACCTCAAGGTGGGGCTGTGCGTGCTGCGCGGCGAACTGGGCCGCATGGCCTCGGGCGTGCTGCGCTGCGTGGAGGCGCGCCAGTTGCGCCGCCGCATGGATGACGAGCACGCCGCCCTCGGCCGCCGCGTGGCGGAACTGCTGGATGCGGACGGCCCGGCTTCCGGCGGATTGACCGATGACGCCCGCATACGCGGACTGGCCGATGACGCTCGCGTCCGCGAGTTGGCCGAGCGCGCCGCCTTCCTGCGCGACGAACTGGCCCGCCACGCCGCCGGGGCCGAGGCCGACCGCGAACGCCACCTGGCCCGCATGGCCCGATGTTGCGGCCCGAATTGCACGGCCGGCAAGGACTGACCGGGCAGGCTCCCCACGTCTCCTTCCGGGGCAGCCGCCGTCTTGACAAGTGGGCTCCGGAACATCACAGTCCCTGCGCCGACCGGCCTCGCGCCGCCTTTTCCGGACGCACGGACGGCACACCGTTTCCACGGCACGCACCGCGCCCCACCATGGGCGCACACCCCGCATTTCCGCCAGCATGCAGCGAGGGAATCCCATGTCCGCATCTGTCATGTCCGCACCCGTCATCATCGGCTCCGACCACGCCGGGCTCGCCCTGAAGCAGGTCATCGTGGCCCACCTCAAGGCCACCGGCCGCCAGGTGGAAGACCTTGGCCCCCAGACCGCCGAAAGCTGCGACTACCCGCTCTATGCCGCCAGGGTGACCGAACGGGTGCTGGCCAGCGGCGGGTTCGGCATCCTGGTCTGCGGCACCGGCATCGGCATGTCCATGGCCGCCAACCGCTTTCCCGGCATCCGCGCCGCGCTGTGCACCTGCGAATTCCACGCCCGCGCCACCCGCCGGCACAACGACGCCAACGTACTGTGCCTTGGGGAACGGGTGACCGGCCCCGGCGTGGCCATGGGCCTCGTGGACGTAT
The DNA here is from genome assembly GCF_036763125.1 of Nitratidesulfovibrio sp. 1201_IL3209. Classification (NCBI taxonomy): domain Bacteria; kingdom Pseudomonadati; phylum Thermodesulfobacteriota; class Desulfovibrionia; order Desulfovibrionales; family Desulfovibrionaceae; genus Nitratidesulfovibrio; species Nitratidesulfovibrio sp. 1201_IL3209. The sequence goes on along the minus strand of NZ_JBAIYT010000009.1, from coordinate 74,103 downwards.
TCCTGGACACGGCCTTTGAAGGCGGCCGCCACCAGCGCCGCATCGACCAGTTCGACGGCCCGGCCTGCACCGACGGCTGCTAGACGGAGCATCGGCCTTGCAAGCCGAACGCCTGCGGCACGTTCCTTCATGCGCCCGCCCACCGCGCCGGGCGCGCTCCGCCCGCTGACGCACCACACCGCATTCCCACGGGAGCATCAATGCAACTGTACAATACCCTGACCCGCAAAAAGGAACATTTCGAGCCCGCCGTGCCCGGCAAGGTCAACATGTACGTCTGCGGCATCACCGCGTACGACCTGTGCCACATCGGCCATGCCCGCTCCGCCGTGGTGTTCGACGTGCTGGTGCGCTACCTGCGCCACACCGGCCTCGACGTCACCTTCGCGCGCAACTTCACCGACGTGGACGACAAGATCATCACCCGCGCCAACCAGGAAGGCCTTACCAGCCAGGAGGTTGCGGAAAAGTACATCGCCACCTTCTACGAGGACATGGACCGCCTGAACGTGCTGCGGGCGGACCTTGAACCCCGCGCCACCACCCACATCGAAGAGATGATCGCCCTGTGCGTGCGGCTCATCGAGCAGGGCAAGGCCTACGCCACCCCCTCGGGCGACGTGTACTTCCGCGTGCGCGCCTTTCCCGGCTACGGCAAGCTCTCCGGCCGCGACGTGGACGACCTGCGCTCCGGCGCGCGCGTGGCCCCCGGCGAGGAAAAGGAAGACCCCCTGGACTTCGCCCTGTGGAAGGCGGCCAAGCCCGGCGAACCCTACTGGGAAAGCCCGTGGGGCCACGGCCGCCCCGGCTGGCACATCGAGTGCTCGGCCATGAGCGAAAAGCACCTGCCCCTGCCCCTGGACATCCACGGCGGCGGGCAGGACCTGGTCTTCCCCCACCACGAGAACGAGATCGCCCAGACCGAGGCGGCCCTGGGCAAGGACTTCGTGCGCTACTGGGTGCACAACGGCTTCGTGCAGGTGAACGCCGAAAAGATGTCCAAGTCGCTCGGCAACTTCCGCACCATCCGCGACATCCTGGAAAACTACCTGCCGGAAACCCTGCGCTACTTCCTGCTCACCAAGCACTACCGCAGCCCCATCGACTTCACCTTCGAGTCCATGGACGAGGCGGAAAAGAACCTCAAGCGCATCTACGAGGCGCTTGGCCTGCTGCACGCGGAACTCGAACGCGAAAAGTGGACGCCCGGCCCCCTGCCCAGGGACGTGACCGAGGAATTCGAAGGGCTGCGCCAGGCCTTCGCCGACGCCATGGAAGACGACATGAACACCGCCGCCGCCCTGGGCCACGTGTTCACCATGGTCCGCCTGGCCAACCGCATCCTGGACAACAAGGGCCAGCGCAAGACCGAAGGCGCGCGCGCCTTCTTCCGCGCCGTGCTGGACGAGGCCGCCGTGTGGTCCGCCGTGCTGGGCGTGTTCGGCCGCGAGCCCGCCGGGTTCCTGGCGGAACTGCGCGCCTGCCGCGTGGCCCGCAGGGGCATCGACCCGGCCAGGGTGGACGAACTGTTGCAGGCCCGCATCGCCGCCCGCGCCGACAAGGACTTCGCCCGCGCCGACGCCATCCGCGACGAGATCGCCGCCCTCGGCATAGAGGTGCGCGACACGCCTTCCGGCGCGGTGTGGGACGTGCTATGATCCGCGCATGACCACCCGCTTCCGCCATTCTTCCGCGCCCCGCACCGGCTGGCTTCGCGCCCGCCTGCGGGGCGCGCTTGCCCTGTGCCTGTGCGCGCTCGTGCTGCTGGGCCAGGCCCTGCCCGCCTTCGCCCCGTCCGCCGGGGCCTTCCTTGGCGACTTCACGGTCAAGGACGAGGTGGAGCTGGGCAAGAAGTTCAACGTGCTCATCAAGGCCCGCCTGCCGCTGGTGGAAGACCCGGAGGTGAAGGAGTACGTGCGGTCCATCGTGGAACGGCTGAAGGCGGTGGTGCCGCCGCAGCCCTTCGACTTCGAGACCAACGTGCTGCTGCACAACGCGGTCAACGCCTTCGCCAGCCCCGGCGGGTACATCTTCGTGCACACTGGCCTGCTGATGGCCATGGAGCACGAAAGCGAGGTGGCGGGCGTGCTGGCCCACGAAATGGCCCACGTCACCCAGCGCCACATCGCCAACCGCATCGAGAAGTCGCAGCGGGTCACCCTGCTCAGCCTGGCCGGGGCGCTGGCCGGGGCCTTCATGGGCGGCGGGGGCAGCGGCAAGGGCGCGGCCGTGGCCGGGTCCATGGCGGCCGGGCAGGCGGCCATGCTCAACTACAGCCGTATCGACGAATCCGAGGCCGACCAGGTGGGCATGCAGTATCTTGTGGCGGCGGGCTTCCGGCCCGACGGCATGGCCGGGGCCTTCGAAAAGCTGCGCCGCCAGAGTTGGATGACCGGCACCGACGTGCCCACCTATCTCAGCACCCACCCCAACCTTACCGACCGCATCAGCGAGGTGCGCCTGCGCGTGGAGCAGCAGCCCGCCGGCGTGCGCAACCGGCAGGACGACGACGAGCGCTTCCGCCGGGTGCAGTTGCTGGTGCGCGCCCGCTACGCGGACGCCACCATCGCCCTGCGCACCTTCGAGCAGGCCAAACCCGACGACTGCATGTCGCAACTGGGGCGGGCCATCCTGTATTCGCGCCTCAACCGGGTGGGCGAGGCCACGGCCGCCTTCGACCGGGCGCTGGCCTGCAACCCCAGGGACCAGTTGGTCTGGCGCGAGGCCGGGCGGTTCCACTACACCAAGGGCGACCGTCACCGCGCCGCGCAGATGCTGCAACGCGCCGTGCTGATGAACTCGCGCGACTACATGGCCCTGTTCTTCTACGCGCGCCTGCTGTTCGACGCGGGCCAGCGCAACGAGGCCTACACCTACTACAGGGAAGTGCTGCGCCATCTGCCCGAGGATTCCGAGGTGCACGACTACTACGGCCGCGCCCTGGGCATGGACGGGCAGGTGTTCAAGGGCTACCTGCACTTGGCCTACAGCGCGCTGTACGCCAACGAGAAGGAAAAGGTCGAACAACTGCGCGACAAGGCGCGGGCGGTCATCCGCACGCCGGAGGACCAGGCGGACCTGGAGCGCTTCGACGCCAGGTACCAGGAACGCAAGGCGTTCTGGTAGCGGACTCCGCAGCCTGCGGCCTCGCTCCAACGCGGCCATACTCACATCGGCATCACCACGCCGAAGGAACCGACATATGGAATTGAAGGGTACCACCATCCTTGCCGTGCGCGACGCGGGCGGCGTGGCCATGGCCGGTGACGGCCAGGTGACCATGGGCCAGAGCGTGGTCATGAAGCACACCGCCCGCAAGGTGCGCCGCCTGTACCGCGACCGGGTGCTGGCGGGCTTTGCCGGGGCCACGGCCGACGCCTTCACCCTGTTCGAGCGCTTCGAGGCCAAGCTGGAGGAATTCGGCGGCAACCTCACCCGCGCCGCCGTGGAACTGGCCAAGGACTGGCGCAAGGACAAGTACCTGCGCAGGCTGGAAGCCATGCTGCTGGTGGCCGACGCGGAAACCATCCTCATCCTTACCGGCACCGGCGACGTCATCGAGCCGGACGACGGCATCGCCGCCATCGGCAGCGGCGGCCCCTACGCCCTGTCCGCCGCCCGCGCCCTGTCCCGGCACACCGCGCTGGACGCGGAAGCCGTGGTCCGCGAGGCCATGGCCGTGGCCGGGGAGCTGTGCGTGTTCACCAACGGCCACCTGACCGTGGAAACGCTGCGCCGCGACGCGGGCGGCAAGTGATGCGGGCAGCGGGCATGGGCGCGCCGGGCACGGCCTCGCCGGACAGCGGCGACACCCCGCCCACGACACCGGGCAGCGGGCGGGCGGACCTTGCGGCCGCCGTCACCCTGCGCGCGGGATGCAAGGTCAACCTGTACCTGCGCATCACCGGCGTGCGGCCCGACGGCTACCACGAACTGGACACCCTGTTCCTGCCCCTGCCGGAACCGTGCGACCTGCTGCACGTGGCGCACCGCGCGGGCCAGGGCATCGCCTTCTCCTGCACCGAACCGGACGTGGACCCGGCCCGCAACACCGTGACGGCCGCGTACGAGGGCTTCGCCACGGCCACCGGCTTTCGCCCCGGCCTTGCGGTGCACCTGGAAAAGCGCATTCCGCACGGGGCGGGCCTGGGCGGAGGCAGCGCGGACGCGGCAGTGCTGCTGCGCCATCTTGCCGCGCTGTGCGCGGAACAGGCCCCCGGCAAGGCCCCCGCACCCGAAACCCTGCGGACCATCGCGGCAGGAGTGGGGGCCGACGTGCCGTTCTTTCTCATGGACGGCCCGGCGCGGGCCACCGGCATCGGCGACGCGCTCACCCCGCTTCGGCCCGGCGATCTCGCCGCCCTCGGCCTTGCGGGCATGCACCTGGTGCTGGCCTGTCCGCCCATACGCGTTTCCACGCCCTGGGCCTACCGGGCCTGGGACGCCGCCAACCCTTCCGTACCCGGCAACCGCGCGGAAGCCGGGCAAGGCGCGAAATCATTGCGCCCTTGCTTGACATCCGAAAGTCTAGAAGATAGAAATCCACTCTCTCGCGGACCGTGGCTGACCAACAGCTTTGAACCGGTTGTTTTTCAGGCACATGCAACCCTGCGCCGAACCAAGGAATTTCTTCTTCGACGCGGGGCCTGTGCCGCACTGATGAGCGGGAGCGGCGCCAGCCTGTTCGCCCTGTTCAGAAAGCACGGCACGGCGCGCGATGTGGCCGAAGCTCTTCGCAACGACAACATCGCGGCCTTTTTGCACGCGCTGTGAGATGCGCGCCGCCCGGCGGCGCACGCAGGCCAGCCCCTGCGTCAAAATATTTCCCTGATGCTGGGGTGTCGCCAAGCTGGTAAGGCAACGGGTTTTGGTCCCGTCATCCGAGGGTTCGAGTCCTTCCGCCCCAGCCATTTTTTCCGATGACGCTTGCCATCGCAACCACAAGCCGGAAGTCGAAACATGCACGGTGATCTGAAGATTCTTACCGGCACGTCGAACCCCGCCCTTGCCAAGGCCATCTGCGACCACTTGGGTTGCCAGCTCACCCCGGCCCTGTGCGAGACGTTCAGCGACGGCGAGATCCGCATCGAGATCGGCGACAACGTGCGCGGCGACGACGTGTTCGTCGTCCAGGCCACCTGCTCGCCGGTCAACTACAATCTGATGCAGCTGTGCCTGATGCTGGATGCGCTGAAGCGCGCCAGCGCCGGTCGCGTCACCGCCGTGGTGCCCTACTACGGCTACGCCCGCCAGGACCGCAAGGTCAGCCCCCGCGCGCCCATCAGCGCCAAGCTGGTGGCCGACTTCCTGACCACCGCGGGCACCGACCGCGTGGTCACGGTGGACCTGCACGCCGGGCAGATCCAGGGCTTCTTCAACGTGCCGGTGGACAACCTGTACGCGCAGCCGGTCATTCTCGAATACCTGCGTCCGTACGCGGGCGACATCGTCATCGTCTCGCCCGACGCGGGCGGCGTGGAGCGCGCCCGCTCGTTCGCCAAGAAGCTGAACGCGGGCTTGGCCATCATCGACAAGCGCCGCGACCGTCCCAACCAGGCCTCGGCCATGCACGTCATCGGCGACGTCAGGGACAAGATCGCCATCGTGGTGGACGACATGATCGACACCGCGGGCACCATGTGCGCGGCGGGCGAGGTGCTGCTGAAGAACGGCGCCAAGGAAGTGATGGCCTGCGCCACCCACCCCGTGCTGTCCGGCCCGGCCATCGAGCGGCTGTGCAATTCCACCTTCTCGCAGGTCATCGTCACCGACACGGTGCCCCTGGGCGACAAGCTGGCCGCCTGCGGCAAGCTGAAGGTGCTGTCCGTGGCCGGGCTGCTGGCCAAGGCCATCCACAACATCCACACCGAATCCTCGGTGAGCGTGCTTTTCGTATAAGCAATTCACATTCCGACGCGGGGCGGGATGCCTACGCGGGAATGAATTCAAGGAGAACTGCAATGTCCGAACTGAAGACTCTGAGCGTGCGCAAGCGCGACGGCCTTGGCAAGGGCGCCAACCGCAAGCTGCGGGCCGAAACCCTGGTTCCCGGCGTGTTCTACAACGCCGAAGGCCTGAACGTGCCGGTCGTGATGGACACGCTTCCCGTCGAGAAGATGTTCGAAGCCGTGGGCCGCACCACCGTCTTCAACATCGAACTGGACGACAACGGCGCCAAGTCCACCTACCCGGCGCTGTTCTGGCAGATCCAGTACCACCCGGTGAAGAACCGCTTCTCGCACATCGATTTTCGCGGCGTGGACCTGGAAAAGCCCGTCAAGATCCGCGTGCCCCTCGAATTCACCGGCACCGCCAAGGGCGTGAAGGTGGGCGGCAAGCTGGAAGTGTACCGCGAAGCGCTGGACATTTCCGCCAAGCCCCTGCTGATGCCCAGCAAGATCACCATCGATCTGACCGACCTCGAAATCGGCAAGACCATCAGCGTGAACGACCTGCCCCTGGGCGAAGGCGTCTGCGCCGTTGCCGACCGCAACTTCGCCATCGTGGCCGTCGTCTCGCCCAAGGGCGAGGAATAGCGCCTGAGGCCGGGAACACCGCAGCAGTCCGCCGCATCCCAATGCGGGCGTGACACGCGGCTTCCCACGGTTCGGACCGCGGTTTCCCCCCGGCCCCGCGCACCAGCGCGGGGCCGGTTTCCGCGTTTCCGGAACCCGGCCCGCCACCGCCGTGCCGCAGCGGCCGTACCCGTCTGACCAGACCCGTCCGGCCGAACCCGCCCGGCCAGTCCTGTCCGGCTTGCCGGCTGGTTCCGGCCTCTTCGGTCCGCCCGGCCGCCGCGCCGTCGTCCATCGCACCATCCCGCGACGGCTACTGCCCGCTGGACCACCAACCCGCTGAACCGCAACCCACCCCATCGCGCATGAACGTCGCCGGTCTCATCGTCGGCCTGGGCAATCCGGGCAAGGAATACGAACGCACGCGCCACAACCTGGGCTTCATGGCCGTGGACGCCCTGATGGACGCGGCCGCCCGCGAACCGGGCGGCGGGTGCGACCAGCTTTCCGGCGGCAAGAAGAAGTACGACCTGTGGCGCTGCCGCATCACGCCCACGGGTGACCCGTGGCTGGTGGCCAAGCCGCAGACCTTCATGAACCTGAGCGGCGAGGCGGTGCTGGCCATTGCCTCGTACTACCGGGTGAAGCCTGCCGCCATCCTGGTGGTGCACGACGAACTGGACATCCCCCTCGGCCGCATGAAGTTCAAGACCGGGGGCGGCAACGCCGGGCACAACGGGCTGAAGTCCATCACCCAACTGCTCGGCACGCCGGACTTCCATCGCCTGCGCCTGGGCATCGGGCGCTCGCCCCACGGCGGCGAAACCACCAACTGGGTGCTGGGCCGCCTGACCGGCCCGGAACAGGACGCGCTGGACAAGCTGCTGCCCGCCGCCGTGCAGGCCATGACCATCTTCGCCACCCAGGGCGCGGCCGCCGCCACCCAGTTCGCCAACGCCTGCAAGCCGGAATGACGCCGCGCACCACGCCGCCGGTCTTGTGACGCCCCCCGTGCGGCCCCATTCCGGCGCGCCCGGTTCCGCGCCGGAACGCCGGAACGTGACCCGGCATCCCCTGTGGCCGCCGGATTTGCCCCGGCCGGTCTTTGCTTCCCGTCCACGCGCCACGCCGGATGCCTTCCCGCATCGCAGCGTCCCTGCACGGACAGCACTGTCGAACGCCGGCGGGATGGACTCTTGCTGCGGATTGGGATAGACTGTTTTTTCCTGCCGAATTCAACCTTATTTCCACCGCATGGAGTTCCGAGTGTTTGCCCAGGATCAACTCGTCGTCTACCCGGCTCAAGGCGTCGGCAAGGTCGAACGCGTCGAGTCGCAAGTGGTTGGCGGCGTTGCCACGGACTTCTACATCGTCCGCATCCTGGGCAACAACGTGACCCTCATGGTGCCGGTGCGCAATGCCGCCAACGTGGGGCTGCGCCCGCTGTGCGCCCCGGAGCGCGGGGCCGAGATCCTCGAATCCCTGCGCGACCGCACCGGCTTCACCGGCTACACCGGCCAGAACTGGAACCGGCGCTACCGTGAATACTCGGAAAAGCTGAAGAGCGGCGACCTGGCGGACGTGGCCTACGTGCTGCGCGAACTCCTGCTCATCGGCCGCGACAAGGAACTCTCGTTCGGCGAACGCCGCCTGCTGGAACAGGCCATGGGGCTGATCACCCTGGAACTGGCCTGCGTGCTGGACCGCACCCAGGACAACGTGCGCGGCGAAATCGAAGAGATGTTCCAGGATGTCTTGCAGGCCAGGGAAAAAAACGAATAGACCACTTGCCATCCCCTGTCGAATGGGCTAGGTAGCCCCTTGTACGGCGGGTGGAAGCAACCGAACGTTGCAACACCTCTCTTGCGGGTCCCCCTCCCTCCATTCCGGGCAACGAAAGCCCGGCACCGGACCCGGTACAGTGTTCCCGCCCGTCCACCTCAACGATTTTCCTTCATATCGTCACTCCGACAACAGTTCCCACTTGCGGACGGCTCGCCTTTGTGCGGTCTTTCCTGCCGTGTGGACGACTGTGGTTTCATCCTTCCATACACCCCCCACACCCTTCCAAAAGCAGTCCCCCACCACGCCTATGAGGAAAAAGAAGAACGTCCAGGGTTCCGAGACGGCCATGAATCTTTCGGAACTCAAGATCAAGAGCATGAGCGAGCTCATGGAGCTTGCCGAGCAATACAACGTCGAGGGCGCCAGCGGCATGCGCAAGCAGGAGCTGATCTTCGCCCTGCTCCAGGCCTGCGCTTCGCAGAACGGCGCCATCTACGGCGACGGCGTGCTGGAGATACTGCCCGACGGTTTCGGCTTTCTGCGTTCGCCGCTGTGCAGCTACATGCCCGGCCCCGACGACATCTACGTCTCGCCCTCGCAGATTCGCCGCTTCAACCTGCGCAAGGGCGACGTCGTTTCCGGCCAGATCCGCCCGCCCAAGGAAGGCGAACGCTACTTCGCCCTGCTGAAGGTGACCGAGATCGGCTTCGAGCCACCGGAAAACGCCAAGAATCTCGTACTGTTCGACAACCTGACGCCCATCTACCCCGACCGCCAGTTCATCATGGAGAACGGGGACAAGAACTACTCCAGCCGCGTCATCGACATGATGGCCCCCGTGGGCCGCGGCCAGCGCGGCCTGATCGTGGCGCCCCCCCGCACCGGCAAGACCATCCTGCTCCAGACCATCGCCAACTCCATCAACGCCAACCACCCGGATGCCTATCTCATCGTGCTGCTCATCGACGAGCGGCCCGAGGAAGTCACCGACATGGAACGCACGGTGAAGAACGCCGAAGTGGTCAGCTCCACCTTCGACGAGCCGCCGCAGCGCCACGTGCAGGTCTGCGAGATGGTGCTGGAAAAGGCCAAGCGCCTGGTGGAACGCAAGCGCGACGTGGTCATCCTGCTCGACTCCATCACCCGCCTGGGCCGCGCGTACAACGCCGTCACCCCCTCGTCCGGCCGCGTGCTGTCCGGCGGTCTCGACGCCAACGCCCTGCAACGTCCCAAGCGCTTCTTCGGCGCGGCCCGCAACATCGAGGAAGGCGGCAGCCTGACCATCATCGCCACCGCCCTCATCGACACCGGCTCGCGCATGGACGAAGTGATCTTCGAAGAGTTCAAGGGCACCGGCAACATGGAAATCTACCTGGAACGCCACCTTGCCGAAAAGCGCGTGTTCCCGGCCATCGACATCAACCGCACCGGCACCCGCAAGGAAGACCTGCTGCTGTCGGACGAGGTGCTCAACCGGGTGTGGATCCTGCGCAAGATCCTGGCGCCCATGTCGCCCATCGACAGCATGGAATTCCTGCTGGACAAGATGCGCGCCACCAAGAGCAACCGCGAATTCCTCAACGTGATGAACAAGTAGCGCAACGCGCCGCGCGTTCACGATACGCACGCACGAAGCCCGCCGTTCCCTGCATGGGAACGGCGGGCTTCTTCGATTGCCGTTGTTTCGTCTTGCGTCGGTGCGGCGCGCACGGCGTGCCGGGCGCGCACGAAACCTTCCGCGCATCCCTTAGGATACGCGCACGTTGACCATCATCCCCTGATCCTCGTGCTCCAGGTTGTGGCAGTGGAACAGGAATATCTGCTCGCCGGGGTAGGCGGGCGCGCCGAAGTCCACGTCGGCCAGTACCGTTTCGCCGGGCCACACCAGGACCGTGTCCTTGAGGCCGAGGTCGGTGGGCAGCCTGCCCGCGCCGTCCACGGCCAGCGCGCGCACCTGCGCGGGGCTGCCCCGCCGTTCGCGCACCCGGAAGAAGTACCCATGCAGGTGCATGGGATGGGGCATGCTGCGGGCCGCGTTCTCCATGGCCCACGTCTCGCGCCGCCTGTCGGGCACGGTGATGGGAAAGCGGTCCATGGCGAAGGTCTGACCGGCGATGGTCCAGCGCTTGCCGTCCGCCTCCAGGCGCAGGGGGCGGATGAACGCGGGCGGGTCGGCGGGGCCGTCCGGCTCCGCCGATGCCGCGCCTGCGGCAAACCGCTCCGGAATCTTGCGCTCGTACCGTTCGGCCCTGTCCACGGAAACCCGCATGATCGGGTAGTCCCTGCCTTCGGCAAGCCCACCGTCAGCCATGCCGTCCCCGCCATGCGCGCCGTGCCCGCCGCCGGAACCACCGGAACTGGCGGACATGGGCATGGTGGCCTGGGTCATGCCGTGCGGCATGCCATGGATTTGGGGGGCCTGGGAACTTCCATGCCCCATGTCCTGGATGTCGCCAGCCCCTGCCTGCGCCGCCCCGGCGTGCGCGCCGTGTCCGCCCCCTCCGGCCGGGTGGTCCATCTCGTTGTGCATGGGGTCGAAGGGCTGGTTGCGCAGCCACACATGGTCGCCCGCCTCCCGGCCGCTCAGGTCCAGCAGAACTTCCGCCCGCTCGCCCGGAGCGAGGAACAGCGTGTCCACCCGGCGCGGCGCGGGCAGGAACCCGCCGTCATTGGCGACAAGGATCATGGGGACGCGCGTTCCGGCCCTGCCCGGCCCGCCGCCCTCCCCTTGCACGAAGGCCAGGTTGAAAATGCGCGCCGTGCTGCCGTTGAGCAGCCGGAACCGGTACACGCGGGTGGACGCGGACAGCGTGGGCAGGTGCGCGCCGTTGACCAGCACCCGGTCGCCCAGATAGCCCATGAACAGGTCGTCCTGGGTGGGGGCATAGACCAGCCCGCCATCCGGGCCGATGCGCTTGTCCTGCAACACCAGCGGAATGTCGGTGACGCCCAGGGTCAGATCCAGCTCGCGCGCGAAGGCGCGTTCCTCGTCGTCGCGCACGATGAAGAACGAGGCCAGCCCCAGGTAGGCCTGCCGTGCCGTGTCCCCGTGCGGATGCGGATGGTACCAGAAGGTGCCCGCCCGGTTGGTGACGGGAAAGGCATAGTCGTAGTGCGCGCCCGGCCCCACCGCGTACATGGGGTGCCCGGCCTGTTGCCACGGGCAGTCCACGCCGTGCCAGTGGATGATGGTGTCCGGACCGATGATTTCCGGGCCGATGATTTCCGGGCCGGACGGCGCGGGGGTTCCGTGGCCGCTGTGGCCGCCATGATTGGACGCCGCGCCCCCTGCCCCGTGCCCGTCGCCATGCCCGCCGGGGGCCGGTCCCAGAGGGCCGAGCCCGTTCACCAGGCGCACGGCAAACTCCTGCCCCTTGTCCAGCACCAGCACGGGGTTGTGGTATGCACGCCCTTGGTACTCCGCCGTGTAGGCCAGCATGGGGCCGCCGGTGGCGGGCAGCAGTCCGGGCTGCGGCGCGGCGGTCAGCGTGAACGGCTCCCTGGGGGCCAGCAGCCCGAACAGGCCGGACTGGCCGGGCAGGGGCAGCGGGCCGCCGGACGTGAGTTGCGCAGGGGCCGCCCAACTCCGGCCCGCCCAGGGCGGGAGGGAGGCGGCAAGGCACAGTCCCAGGGCCGAGCCTGCCGACAGACGCAGGAAATCCCGCCGGTTCAGCATGCGCGGGGCGGAACCGGCACAGCCGCGCCGGGAACGACGGTGCCGACCGAATATGGCGGACATGGGGGGCATGGCGGACCTCCTGGCAAACGTGCTGCGGCGTCGCGCACCAGGAGCGCGAACCGGCGGATGGACCAAGGATACACCAACCCCGGCTTGCTGCAACCTTGCAGGGCGGCGAACGGCGCAACGGCGCGCCGCCACTACATGCCCCACGCAAAAGCGCCCCGGCCATCAGGCCGGGGCGCTTTTGCACCCGTCCCCCCACCTCCCGGACGGGGTGGATATATTGTCATTACCACCCGAATGCGCGGGGTCACGCCACCGGTGCGTCGCTCCCCCTGTCGCTCCCCCTGTTGCCCCCACTGGCACCCCTGTCGCCGCCCACGGCCACCCGCACCCGGTTGCGCCCTTCCCGCTTGGCCTCGTACAGGGCCTTGTCGGCCTGGTCAAACAGGCTGTCCGCCAGCGTTCCGGCCAGGCCCGGCCGGGCGTAGGCCACGCCCGCGCTCAGGGTCACGCGCACGCCGTGCTCCACCACCTGGCCCTGCCCGTCGCGGATGGCGAAGCTGACGTTCTCCAGCCCGGCGCGCACCGACTCGGCGATCTCGCCCGCGCGCAATGCGCCCTCGCCGGTGAGCACCAGGGCGAATTCCTCGCCGCCGAAGCGCGCCACCACCGAGGCGCATTCCCCGGCCCCGGCGCCCACGCTGCGGTTGCACTCGTCCACCTTGCGGCGCAGCACTTCGGCCACGGTGCGCAGCACCTGGTCGCCGATGCGGTGGCCATGATGGTCATTGATCTGCTTGAAGCGGTCCACGTCGAACAGCACCAGCGCCAAGTCCATGCCGCCCTTCCAGGCCACTTCGCCCGCCGCCAGCGCGCTCTCGAAGGCGCGCCGGTTGCCAAGGCCGGTAAGCGGGTCGGTGACGGTCAGTTCGCCCACACGGGCGGCGTCGCTGTCCATCTGTTCGCGCATCTCGCTGAAGGTGGCCCGCAGCAGGCGCACCACCTCGGCCGGGTCCAGCCCGCTTTCCACGGCGCGCACGCTTTCCTGCTCCAGCTTGTCCATGTCGCCGCGCCGCTGGTGCAGCATGGAACGGAATTCGCGGGCCAGGCGTTCGGTTTCCTGAAGGGCCTCGCGCATGCGGCACTCGTAGGGCTCCACGCGGATGTCGCGGTCGGCCCGCAGCACGTCGTGGTAGCTTGTCTCGCTGAAGTCGCGCCGGTTCAGCACGTCCACCAGCAACTGCTGGATGCGGGCCTTCTGGGCGTCACTGAGGGTGCTGAACTCGCCCAGCCCGCGCATGTAGAAGATCAGCGTGCGCCACTTGCCGTCGCGCGGCACGCCCGCGCGGTCCAGCATGTCGCACAGCCGCCCCTCCCCCGAGAAGGCGCATTCCTGGCGCGTACAGTTGCAGGTGTTGTCGGCCATGTGTGTTTCGTCCTCCGCACCGGAAGCGTGTTCCGCATGCGCATCGGGCACCGTGCGTATGCGCCGCCGCGTGGGGTCAACGGCTGTCCGTTGGGACCCGGTACGCGACAGGGGCGGCCCCATGGCCGCCCCTCATTGTATCCGCGAATGCGTTGCGGCGCCACAAGGGGCCGCACGGGTTCTAGCTTTCGTAGTACGAACGCAGCATCTGGCTGCGCACCGGGTGGCGCAGCTTGCGCAGCGCCTTGGCCTCGATCTGCCGGATGCGTTCGCGGGTGACGTTGAACAGCTTGCCCACTTCCTCGAGGGTGTGGTCCGACTTTTCGCCGATGCCGAAGCGCTTGCGCAGCACCTGTTCCTCGCGCGGGGTAAGGTCGGCCAGGACCGAGGCGATCTGCTCCGACAGCTTGGTGTTGACCACCTCTTCCGCCGGGGCCACGGCCTTCTTGTCCTCGATGAAGTCGCCGAGGCTGGAATCTTCCTCGTCGCCGATGGGCGTTTCGAGCGAGATCGGTTCCTTGGCGATCTTCAGCACCTTCTTCACCTTGTCGATGGGGTAGTCCATGCGCTCGGCGATTTCCTCGGGGGTGGGGTCGCGCCCCAGTTCCTGCACGAGGTAGCGGGAGGTGCGGATGAGCTTGTTGATGGTTTCGATCATGTGCACCGGGATGCGGATGGTGCGGGCCTGGTCGGCGATGGCGCGGGTGATGGCCTGGCGTATCCACCACGTGGCGTAGGTGGAGAACTTGTAGCCGCGCTGGTACTCGAACTTGTCCACCGCCTTCATCAGGCCGATGTTGCCTTCCTGGATCAGGTCCAGGAACTGCAAGCCGCGGTTGGTGTACTTCTTGGCGATGCTGACCACCAGGCGCAGGTTGGAGCGGATCAGTTCCTGCTTGGCGCGCATGGCGTGGGTGTTGCCGCGCTTGATGCGCCACAGCACTTCCTCGAGGTCCGTGACGTTGTGGCAGCACTTGTCCTGCAACCGGTTCAGGATTTCGATCTTGCCGATGATCATTTCCTTGAACGAGAACAGTTCTTCCACCGTCATGCCCAGCGCCTCGGACGCGGCCACGGGGTTCATCTCGCGCGCTTCCAGCATGCGGAAGATGTCCTGGATCTCGACCTGGGTCTTGCCCGTGGACAGGATGTAGGCGGAAAGGTCGCGCTGGCAGTTGTGCATCTGCCGCACGTAGTCCTCCACCGTCTCGATGATCCGGTCGATGAGGGTCTTTTCCAGCTTGATGTCGCGCAGGCGGTTGACGATGTCTTCCTTGAAGCCCAGGATTTCCTTCTGGATGGCGGTGACCCGGCGTTCCAGGGTGCAGCAGTCGTCCAGCTTGGAGTAGACCTTGCGCTTCTTCTTGTAGGTATGCTTGATCTCGTCCAGCAGCAGGATGACCCGCGAGCGCTGGTTCATCTCGTCTTCGCTGGGGTCGTCTTCCTCGATGGTCTTGACGACGTCCTTCAGCTTGATGCGGTTCTGCTTCAAGTCCTCGCCGACGTTGATCAACTCCTCGACGGCCACCGGCACTTCCACCAGGGCGTACAGCACGTCCTGCTCGCCGAGTTCGATCTTCTTGGCGATCTGCACCTCGCCGTCGCGGTCCAGCAGCGGCACGGCGCCCATCTCGCGCAGGTACATGCGCACCGGATCGGTGGAGCGCGACGAATAGTCCGCCGACTCCTCGTCCTCCACCAGGTCCAGCCCCGGTTCGCCGGCAGGTTCCTCTTCCGACTCGCCGGGCGACACGGATATCTTCTTGCCGTCCTTCTCGGTATCGACGATGGCGATTTCCAACTGGTCGAAAATCCCGATGATCTCCTCGATCTGCTCGGGCGTGTTGACCTCTGCCGGCAGGGCCTTGTTGACCTCGTCGAAGGTCAGAAAGCCGTTCACCTTGCCTTTGGCGATGAGCGACTTGATCTGCTGAATATCCTTGATGTTACCCATTCGATCTCCCCAACGTTTCCTGAAGGGCCCTGAGCAATTCGATGCCTGCGGCAGGGTCGGTGGAAGTCGCCGTCTGGCGAAGGGCGGCCATCATGCTCGATGCGCCGAGTTCCCGTGTGGTCACCGATTCGATGCCGGAAAGCAGATCCTGCAATTCCTCGAGTTCCTTGTCGCGGGGCGGGACATCGCCCGTCCTGCACCTGATCCAGAATTCCTTTTCGCGTTCCGAAAGATTGGGCAGCAACTGTTCCGGCTCCGCGCCGTGGCGGGCCATCTTGGCCCACAGTTCGCGCGCCCAGGGGCTGGCCAGCACCAGTTCGGCCCCTGCCTCGCGCAGGCGGACGAAATGGTGCGGGTAGCGCACCAGAAAGAACATCACCGCCCGGTCGCGCCTGGCGGGGGCGTCCCCGCTGGTGGGCACGGCGTCCACCCGGCGCTGCGGCGCGGGCTGGCGCGCATCCCTCGCGCCGGGTGCCGCCGTGGCCGCGCCCTTGTAGAAATCGCCCGAAAGCCCTTCGCGGATGGCTTCCTCGCGGATGCCGAGGCCGGAGGCGATGCGCGACAGAAAACGCGACGCCAGCAGCTGCCCGTCCGCGTGGCCCGCCCCGGCCTGCCGCAGCAGGCTGCGCGACCACTCCAGCGCGTCGCCCGGCGAATAGAGCGTGCGCAGGGTGTCGATGCAGAAATCCAGCCCGTCGGGCGCGCTCTTGCGCAACGCCTCGAAGGCGTCCTTGCCCTGGTCGTGCAGCAGGCTGTCGATGTCCTCTCCGTCGGGCAGCAGCACCACCTTGCAGCGCATGCCGCGCGTCAGCAGCATTTCGCAGGCGCGCATGGCCGCCTTGCGGCCGGGGTTGTCGCCGTCGAACAACAGCTCCACCGTGGAGCAGAAGCCCCCCAGGCGCTTGACCTGTTCCGGCGTCAGCGCGGTGCCCAGCACGCCGCAGGCCATGTTGTAGCCGTACTGGTGCAGGGTCAGCACGTCCATGTACCCTTCGGTGAGCATGGCCGTCTTGTGCTGGGTCATGGCCCGGCGCGCCTGGAACAGCCCGTAGAGGTGCTCCCCTTTCTTGTAGATGGCCGAATCGCTGCTGTTGATGTACTTGGCCTGGTCCTCGTCGGCGATGATGCGCCCGCCGAAGGCGATGACCTGACCGGCCAGGTTCTTGATGGGAAAGATCATCCGGCCCCGAAAGCGGTCGAACATGCGGCCCGAATCGTTGCGCGAAAGCAGCCCCGCCTGCGCGGCGTCCGCCTGCTGAAAGCCCGCCCGGCGCAGCGCGTCCGCCAGGGCCGACCATTCGCGCAGGCTCCAGCCCAGTTCGAACGCGTTGACGATCTCCGGCGAAAGTTGACGCCGCGCGATGTAGTCGCGGCATTCCTGCCCGGCGGGGATGGTCAGATTGCGCCGGAAATGCTCGCGCGCCACGTCGTACATGCGCAGGCACTGCCGCTTGAACGACTGTTCGCGCTGGACCTTGGGATCCGGCTTCCAGTCGTCCTCCAGCGAGACGCCCGCCTCTTCGGCCAGGGCTTCCAGCGTTTCGCGGAATTCCAGCCCGTGGATGCGCCCGTAGAAATCGAAGATGTCGCCCGACGCCTGGCAGCCGAAGCAGTAGAAAAATCCTTCCTCCTCGTTGATGGAGAAGGAAGGCTTGGTCTCCTGGTGGAACGGGCACGGCGCCATCCAGCGCGAACCGCCGGTGTGGCGCAGCTCGACATAGCGACGCGCCACCTCCACGAGGTTCAGGCGGGCCTTGATGGCCTGCACGACCGAGCCGTCCCTGCGTTTCATGCCGCCGTTCCGGTGTTCCGGGTACGCGAAAGGGAGGACCGCGTGGTGCGCGGACCGCCCTGCTTCATTTCCACCGTCTTCTGCAACTTCAGCTACTTGAGTTCGATGATGGTCACGCCGTCGCCGCCCTGGTCTTCCGGGGCCAGCGCGAACGATTTCACGGCCGGAAACGTTCTGAGGAATGCGTGAATTTCCTTGCGCAGGGCCCCGGTGCCGCGACCGTGGATGGCCTCCACCGCCGACATGCCCGCGAGCAGGGCCTTGTCAAGCGCGCGCGACAGTTCGCTTACGGCAACATCAGCACGCATCCCGCGCAAGTCAACCCTCATGGACGCGGTGGCGTCCGAAATGGTGCGGGTCACCGCGCCAACGGCCACACGAGGCTTTTCGTCGGATGCGGCCAGGTCTTTAGCCTCGGCCCACATGGTCACGCCGCTCAGGTCCACGCGCACCCTGCCGCGCCGGGCGTCCACCTCGACCACGGTGCCCTTCTTGCCCCACGGCACGTAGCGCACGGCCTGCCCGGCGCGCAGGGTTTCCACCTGCAACGCGGGGGGCTGGGGAGCGCCGGGCGCGTCCGGCGCGCCATCGGCATCGCCGTTGCCAGCCGCGCCGCCCACCAGCCGGGCGCGGGTTTCCGCCAGGGCCTTCAGGGCCTGCTTGTGGCTGACCTTGCCGGACTTCCATTCCTGCAACACGGCCTTGGCCTGCCCCTGCACCGACTCGAACAGGGTGCGGCGCTCGCGCTCGAAGCGTTCGTCGAGCTTCGTCCGCTTGTCGCGCAGGCGGGCCTCTTCCGCCCGCAGCGAGGAAATTTCCGATTCGCGCTGCACGGCCAGGGCATTCAGGCGGTCCACCAGGGCGCTGGTGTCCTCGCCGTCCAGTAGCAGGTACTGTTCGGCGCGGCGCAGCACCGCCTCCGGCAGGCCGTGTTCGCGGGCCACGTCCAGGGCCTGGCTGGCCCCCACCTGATCGTAGGCCAGGCGGAACAACGGACGCTTGGTGGCGGGGTCGAACAGCACCGAGGCGGCGCGCACCTTCTCGCGGGTCAGGGCGTACGCCTTCAGCGCCGGGAAGTGGGTGGCGGCCACCACCGTGGAACCGGCGTCCATCACCTCGTCCAGCACGGCCTGGGCCAGGGCCGCCCCTTGGGCAGGGTCCGTGCCCGCACCGAATTCGTCCAGGATCACCAGCGCGCCGGGGCCAAGGCGGTCCCACACCCCGCTCAGGTGGCGGATCTGCGCGGTGAAGGTGGACACGTTGTCCTCAAGACTCTGCTCGTCGCCGATGAAGGCGAAGATGTCGGTCCAGAACGGCAGCGAACTGCCGGGGCGCACCGGCACGGGCAGCCCGGCCAGTCCCATCAGCGCGATGAGCCCCAGCGTCTTCAGGCACACGGTCTTGCCGCCCGCGTTGCCGCCGCTGATGACCAGGCCAAGTTGGCCGGGCAGCAGTTCCAGGTCCACTGCTTGGGGGGCCTGCGGGCCATGCTGAGAGGAATGACCTGTGGCGGCCGTGCCCTTGCCCGTGGCGTGCGGGGCGCGGGAAGCGGGCCGTGCGGAGTGCGCGGACGCCGTCCCGTCCTTCCCGCCGCGCGCGGCGGCCAGGGCCAGCAGCGGATGGCGCGCCCCCAGCAGGGAGACCTGCCCGCCCTCGGTGATGGACACGGCCCCGGCGTCGCCGAACTCCTCGAACCGGGCGGACAGGGCGCAGCGCGCGCACAGCACGTCGCCCTCCACCAGCAGGTCGTAGGCGCCGCGCACGGCGGCCAGTTCGTCGCGCACGAGATCGGTGAGGTAGCGCAACACCTTGCGCTCTTCCTCGCGTTCCTCGCGCTTCAGTTCCTGCAGGCCGTTGTTCAGCTCCACCAGGAACATGGGCTCGAAGTAGCAGGTTTCGCCGGTCTGGGAATAGTCGTGGATGATGCCCTGCAACCGCCCCTTGAAGTTGGACTTCAGCGGCAGCACGTACCGGTCGGACGAGAGGGTCATGAACTCGTCCTGCAGGTAGTGGGCGATGTTGTAGCGCTGGGCGTATTCCTTGACCTTGCGGGTGCACTGCTGGTGGATGCGGCGAATTTCGCCACGCACCAAGGATAGTTCGGGCGAGCTTTCGTCGCGCAGCATCCCGTCGTCGGACACGCAACGGTCAAGGCCGGATACGGTGCGCTGGGGCAGCGGGTGGGCGTCCACCAAGCCGGTCAGCAGGTCCCAGCGGCCGCCAGTGGACTGGCCCTCGCGGATGGAGGCGGCCAGCTTGCGGGCCAGCCCCAGGGTCTGGCGCAGGGCCCACAGCGCGTCCAGGTCCAGCACCGTGGCCGGAGCGTCCAGCGCGCGGAACACGCCGTCCAGCGAAGGAAAGGAAGAGAGGCGGAATCCCGTGTGTCCGGCCCAGCGCCGCGCCTCGTCGAACAGGGCGGCGGCGTGGTGCACGGCCTCGACGCCGGCCAGCGGGCGCACGGCAAGGGCCGCTTCCGCTCCGGCTTCGGAAACGCACAACCCGGCAAGGTGGTTGAGCACCTTGCCGAATTCCAGCACCTGAAGGCTGCGGGATTCCATGCGAAAGGCTACCCCTGCAGGCGGGCGCGCACGGTGGCGGAAAGCGCCTTGCCGTCCACCCGGCCCTTGTGGGCATTCATGATGGCCTGCATCACCCGGCCCATGTCCTGCGGACCCTTGGCGCCGGTTTCGGCCATGGCGGCGGCGATGGCGGCGTCAAGTTCGTCGCCTTCCAGCGGGGTGGGCAGGTATTCGCGCAGGATGACCAGTTCCGCCTGTTCCTTGTCGGCCAGGTCGGTGCGGGAGGCGGCGGTGAACTGCTCGATGGAGTCCTGCCGCTGCTTGGCCTGCTTCAGCACCACGTCGAGCAGTTCCGCCTCGGTGACCGGGCGCATCAACTCCACTTGCAGGTTCTTGGCGGCGGTCTTCAGCATGCGCAGCACGCCCAGGCGCACCGCGTCCTTGGCCTTGTAGGCCGACACGTAGTCCTTCTCGATGCGTTCGGAAAGATTCATGGTCGCCACCGGATGCGGAAGGATGGGGTTCCGGAAATACGGAATACGGGAAACCCGGAAGACCTCCGGGTTTCCCGTTCCAGACATGGTGCGGACCGCATGCGCGGGCCGTTCACGCACCGGCGGCTTAGGCCATGTTCATCTTCCTGATCTTCTTCAGGAGACGCTTGCGGGCGGCCGCCTTCTTCTTCTTGCGCATCACGCTGGGCTTTTCGTAGTGCTGACGCTTCTTCATTTCGGAAAGAACGCCGGCCTTCTCGACCTGCTTCTTGAAGCGACGCAGCGCGATGTCGAAGTTGTATTCGTCGTCGTTAAGATACACACCGGGCAAAGAAATCACCCCCTTCGCCAGAAATCCCCTTGCGGGGTGGGTGCGAACGGGCTGTATACATCGCCCGGACACAAAAGGCAAGCCCTGCCCGCACCCGTCAGGAATGAACCTGACTGGGCCGTACCGGACAGGGCCGAAAAAGAACCCGTTGGCGACGCCGCGCGCGGCGGCCGGAAACGGGGGAAAGCTCGCGCCTTAGTGATGCCCCTCGGAATGGCACCCGCCCTTGCAGGTTTCCATCACCGACTTGAGGATCACGTAGCCCACGCCGCTGCAGATCACGAACAGGACGCCGTACAGCACGCCGAAGAAGATGGCGTGGTCGGGCATCCACCACGGGATGTCCTGCGGCAGGGGGCTGTGGATGGTTTCACCGTGCAGCATGTCGTTCCTCCGACCCTACTTGATCGAGTCCTTCAGGGTCTTGCCGGGGCGGAACTTGACCACCTTGGACGCGGGAATCTTGATTTCCGCGCCGGTGCGGGGGTTGCGGCCCTTGCGCGCCTTGCGCGCTTCGACGGCGAAGGTGCCGAAGCCGGTCAGGGTGAGCTTGCCTTCGGCGGCCAGAGCGTCCTTCACCGCGTCCAGGAACGCGTTCAACGAGCGCTCGGCGCTGGCCTTGGTCAGGTTGGCCTTTGCCGCGATCTTGTCGACCAGATCAGCCTTGGTCATCTGCCTTTCCTCCTCTCGGGTTAGCTACGGTCAGGTTGCCTGGGGACTTCAGCGCCGAGGGCGGTGTGACACCCTGTTTGCGCATTTTTTCTCAAGCCGCCTCAGGAATACCAGAGGCGCACCCGGCACGCAACGGAACAACGGTACACTCCGCATCGACAAACATGATTCCCGGCACAAAGTCAAGGCTGTCAGGGGATTTTGACGGATTCCGAGAGCATGTGAAAATCTTCCGGAGCAAGGTTTTCCGGCCGCACCGCCGGGTCCAGCCCCAGGCCCGCGAGCAGCGCGGACACGTCACCCTGAACGTAACCGCGCAGGATTCTTTGCAACTGCTTGCGGCGCTGCTGAAAGCACACCTTCAACAGGCGCGAAAGGCGCGCCGGGTCGAACCGGCCCCGCGCCGCACCCAGCGGCACGAAGGACAGCACGGCGGAATCCACCTTGGGGCGCGGCACGAACACCTGCGGCGGCACGACGAATTCCAGGCGCGGCGCGGCGAAGCTTTGCAGCCACACCGAAAGCGCGCCATAGGCCCCGCTGCCCGGCGCGGCCACGATGCGCTCGCCCACTTCCTTCTGGATCATGAACACCGCCCGCGCAAGGCCGGGGGCCGTGCTCAGGATGTCCCACATCAGCGGCGAGGCCACGTTGTAGGGCAGGTTGCCGATGACCTTCCACGAGCGGGTTGGGGTGAGCCGCTCCCAGGGAAAGAGCAGCGCGTCGGTGAGCGCGGGGGTGATCAACGGCGGCTCGGCCGGGCGGGTGCGGCCATGCTCGGCCGCCCAGTGGTAGTCCTTTTCCAGCAGAAACAGCTGGGCGGGACCGGCGGCATGGATGTGCCGGGTCAGCGCGCCGGGGCCGGGCCCGATCTCGATGACCCGGTCCTCCGGCCCGATGCGCAGGGCCGCCACGATCTTGGCGGCGATGTTGCGGTCGCGCAGGAAGTTCTGGCCCAGGCTCTTCTTGGCGCGCGGCCCCCCTGCCCCGTCCGGTGAGGGCATGGTCTCGTCCGCAGGCATGCCCCCTGCTTCCGGGGGCATGTCGTCCGTGCCCTGGGGCACGCCGTCGAAGCGGTTGCGGCCTCGCCCCGCCGGGCCATGCCCCGGACGGTTCGCACGGGTTCGGGAATGGCCGGGCTGGCCAGATCGGTCGGACTGGCCGGAACGCTTGCCGCGCTGGGTCATGAACAATCTCCATCGTGGCCGCCGGATGCGACGGGGTCCACGGATCGGGTAGTGTTGGCGGGGCGGCCTGCCTCGGTGGGCTGACCGGACGGGGCGGCCTCGGCGTCGCGCCGGGCCTGCCAGGCGCGCAGCAACTTGATGGTCCTGCGCTGGCGGTAGGCGTTCACCCCGCGAAAGGTCAGCACGTAGGTGACGAAGGCGGCGGGAACGCCCAGCACCACCCCGCCCAGGCACATCACCAGAAAGAAATCCAGCCCCAGTTCCAGCATGCGGGCCATGTCCAGGTTGGCCGGGTCGAAGGCCACCTCGGTGTGCCGGAACAGCCCTCCCACCCAGTACAGCATGGCGTAGAAGGGAATGACGTTGAGCGGGTTGGACACGAACGTGCCAATGGCCGCGCCCACGGGGTTGCCCCGCAGTACGAACGCCAGCGCCAGCGACACCACCGTCTGGAACGGAATGATGGGCAGAAAGCCCACGAACACCCCCACGGCCAGTCCCATGGCCAGCGAATGGGGCGACGCGGACTGGCGCATCAGCCGCAGGTACTGGAAACGCGTCCAGCGCCGCAGCCTATCCCGCCATTCCATCTTCGCTCCTTGCCGGGCGCGCCGTTGCGCGCAGCATCGCGGACATCATTCCATCCTGTCGAAGCGCTCGAAGCGCATCACCAGCCCGGCCCGGCCCTGGGTGGCCGAGCGCAGGGCCGTGGAAAAGCCGAACAGTTCGCGCAGCGGGGCCAGGGCCTGCACCACCTTCTGGCCGGAGTGGTCGAACATGTTCTCCACCTTGCCGCCGCGCGCGCCCAGCAGGCCGATGGCCGAGCCCACGTGGGCCTCGGGCACGCCGATCTCCACGAACATGATGGGCTCCAGCAACACCGGGTCGGCCTTGGCCAGGGCGTCCTTGACGGCGGCCACGGCGGCCATGTGGTAGCCCGCCGGGCTGGAGGCGCCGTCGCGGCGGCGCAGTTCGGTGACGGCTATCTCCACGTCCTGCACCGGGTAGCCCTTGACCACCCCGCTTTGCAGGCTGTCGGTGATGCCCTGCTCCACGGCGTCCACCCACGGGCGGGGCCACAACTGGGTGTCCACTTCGAAACGGATGCGGGTGCCTTCGTCGCGCGGGCGGGGGGCCATGGACAGGGCCACGTATCCGTAATGCTGCTGTTCGCCCAGTTCGCGGTCGAATTCGCCGCTGCCCGTGGCGGCGGAAAGAATGGTCTCCTGGTGCACCACCTGGGGGTTGCCCACGCGGGGCGACACGCCGTATTCGCGGCGCATGCGTTCCAGCACCACTTCAAGGTGCAGTTCGCCCATGCCGGACACGATGCGCTGGCCGGTGCCCTCGTCCAGTTCCACGGCCAGGGTGGGGTCTTCCAGGGTGACGCGCTCCAGCACCTCGTCCAGCTTGGCCCCTTCCTCGGTGTTGCGCGGTTCCAGCGCCAGCGAGATCACCGGGCGGTACGCGGCGATGTTTTCCAACAGCAGCGGCCGGGCCGGGTCGGACAGGGTGTCGCCGGTGCGCACCGAGCGCAGCCCCACGGCGGCCACGATGTCGCCCGCCACGGCGGTTTCGATCTGCTCGCGCCGCCCGGCGTGCAGCCGGTACAACTTGGAGAACCGCTCGTCCTTCTCGCGGGTGACGTTGCGGCAGGCATCCCCTTCCGAAGCCGCGCCCGCGTACAGGCGCAGCAGGGCGTACTTGCGGCTGCCCTCCATGACCACCTTGAACACCAGCGCGGACAGCGGCGCGCCCGGATCGAAGGGCACGGGCACCTTGCGGCCCTGGGCCGTGTCGTAGCCCAGCACCGGGGCGGTCTCGTCCGGGCCGGGCAGGTAGTCGCACACCCCGTCCAGCACGGGCTGCACGCCCACGTTGCGCAGGGCCGACCCCGCGAACACCGGCACCGCCCGGCGGGCCAAAGTGGCCCGGCGCAGCGCGGCGCGGATGACGCCCGGCTCCATGTCGCCGCCGCCCAGGTACACGTCGATGAAGGCGTCGTCCGCCTCGGCCAGGGTTTCCAGCATCCGTTCGCGCCAGGCCATGGCGGCGGCCAGCGCGGCGGGGGCCGGGGCGTCCGGCAACGATGCGACCTGGTCCGCCGGGGTGCGGGTGTACTCGCGCCCTTGCGTGGCCTGGTCGAAGGACAGGTATTCCATGGTCACCAGGTCCAGCAGCCCTTCGAAGTCCTCGCCCTGCCCCACCGGGACCATCACCGGCACCACCACCGCCCCAAGGCGGGCGCGCATGGCGTCCAGCACCGCGCCGAAGTCCGCCCCGGCCCGGTCCATCTTGTTCACGAAGGCCAGCTTGGGCACGCCGAACTTCTCGGACTGCCGCCACACCGTCTCCGACTGCGGCTCCACCCCGCCCACGGCGCAGAACACGCCCACCGCGCCGTCCAGCACGCGCAGCGAGCGTTCCACCTCTATGGTGAAGTCCACGTGGCCGGGGGTGTCGATGATGTTCACGGTGTGGCCGTTCCACGCGCAGGTGGTGCAGGCCGAGGCGATGGTGATGCCGCGTTCCTGCTCCTCGGGCATGAAGTCCATGGTGGCGGTGCCGTCGTGCACCTCGCCCATGCGGTGAATGCGGTCGGTATAGTACAGGATGCGCTCGGTGAGGGTGGTCTTGCCCGCGTCGATGTGCGCGATGATGCCGATGTTGCGCAGCGGCCCCGCCTTTTCGCGGGGGTGGGTGCGTTTGCCGCCGGTGGCTGCGTGGGACATGGAGGGCTCCGGGGATTGGCGTGCGAAGGAAATGGGGGACCGGAGGAAGTGACGGCCGGAAGAAACAGCGGGGCGCCGCGCGGGGGCGGTCAGGGCATGCCCGGCAGGGAGTGGGAAGGCGGCACGGGCAGCAGGGCCACGGCGCGCCGGGTGAACCAGGCCGGGGAAAGGCCGGGGTGCATCCAGCACCATTCGTGGCCGGGACCCAGCACCAGCCCGACATGCGCCAGCCAGGCGGGCGCATGGGCCGGGGAGCAGGCGACTGCGGACAAGGGGGCGAGCGGCGCGGAAGGCGTGCCGTGCGGCGTAGCGGGAACATCCATGAAGGTGGCGTCGGCGTGGGCGGCGCGCAGGGCTGCCGCGTCCAAACGATCGGCAGGGCCGATAGCGCTTGCATCGGAAACGACTCCGATGGCCGGTGCGGGGCCATCGCGCCACACCTCCACGCCAAGGGCGCGGGCATGGGCGGAAACCTCATCCGGGTGATCGCCCAGCAGCAGCAGGCGGCCCGCACGCCCCCCTGCTCCGCTCCCTATCCCGCCGCCGACCGCCAGCGCGTCCAGCAAACCGGGCAACGCGGCGGGGTCCACGTCGGCCACAACTTCCTGCCCGGCCAGTTCCAGGGCGGCCAGCACCTGCGCGGGCCACGCCCCGGCGCCGCCTGTGCGCAGCACGGCCACGCCGCTCACCCCGGCGAACAGCGCAGGCAGCAACGCCGCCAGCAGGCGCGGCGCGGAAGTCCACGCCCCGTCCACGCACACCAGCGCCCAGGCGCAGGGGGCTGCGCGCTCCATGCTGACGAAGCCCTGCCGCCAGCGGGTGACGGCGTGTCCTTCCCGCACGTCGCCAGCGCCAGGACAGCCCGTTCCCCACAAGCCGGACTGGCCGTACACCACGTGCAGCCGGGCGATGCAGGTCTTCAGGCGGGCGCGGTCCACGTCGCCGGTGGCCTCGTAGGCGGCGGCGAAGGCCGCGTCGTCCACGCATGCCGCGCCGGGCAGACCGGCCAGCAGCGCAGCCAGGTCCGGCGCGGCGGCGTCGGCAGCATCAGCAGCGTCGGGGGTATCGGGGGCATCGGGTAAGCATCCCGAAAGGGCGGAGAAGGAAGGACGGGTCGGGGTCATGCGGCTCCTGCTGTTGCGGTACGGAAACGGCGCGCGGACCGATGCCATGGCCGTGCCGCGCGCACGGCGCACTATAGCCCCTCGCCGGAAACGAGGCAACGCGCGGCGTGGTGCCGCGCGTTGCCGTTGCCGCCATTGGCGCCGGGGGCCGAGGGACGCTGCGCCCCTCGCGGCCAATGCCGCCCCTGCCGGGCTACGAGCCCAGCGCGGGCTTGCCCAGCCGTTCCTTCATGTAGTTCTTGAGCAATGCGCTGACCAATTCCTCGCGGCTCAGGTGGTTGGCGTAGGCGCCATCCTTGATGATCTTCCAGAAGTCGTCGCGCGAGAGGATGGAATCGTCCTTGCCGACCACGGCCAGCCGCACGCAGTAGTCGGACAGCGCGGTGCGCAGGGCGTCCTCGTTCATGCGGTCGAACTCGCCGGTGCGCGCGGCGATGGTTTCCGCCGGAGGCAGCCGGTCCGATTCCAGCACCTGCCGGAACCCGGACAGGAACCGCTCGGCCCCGGAACGGATGTGCTTGCGCTGCACCACGTTCAGGTTGGCCCACCCGGCCTTCACCCACTTGAACAAAGCATAGCCGGTGGTCTTCGAGCCGGGCTGCTCCTCGAAGAACACGGTGACCGTGGCGGAATCGTACATGTAGGTGTCCATCCAGCTGATGCCGCGCGTGGTGGCGCCGGGCACCCCGGAATAGACGTATTCCCAGTCGGTGTCCTTGCCCACGATGGCGCCCTTGCGGCCCACGGTGGAAGGCTCGGCCTGCCGCGACACGGACACCAGCACCGCCCGGCCCTCGTGGCGCGTGAGCACCAGCAGCCGGTTCAGGGTGTAGGCGTAGTAGCAGCCGCTGAAGGTGTCGGGGGTGATCTCCTCGCGCTCGGCGCCGTGCAGCACCCGGGGGCGTCGGCCAGCCCCGGATCGTCGGCGTGGTCCCACAGCCGTACGCCGTTCTTGATGATGTCGCTGCCCGGCTGCCAGCGGCTGCTGCGGATGGACGCGGGAAACACCGCCTCCTGCGGGATGGCCGGGTCGTAGCAGTAGCGCAGCAGCTTTTCCAGCGGGGCGTTGATCATGCTGCGGTAGAAGATGCCGTAGCCCGCGTCCCGCTTGGCGGGCAGGGCCTTTTCGGTGGCGGCGGCGGGCTGCATGGCGAAATCGAGCATGGCGTGCAGCGCGGGCAGGTCGATGCCCTTGCCTGGCGCGGCGTTGCGGTCGCCCACGGCATCAAGCAGCATGGACACGGCGCCTTCCACCGGTTCGGGCAGGTTGCCCTTTTCGCTGGCCTTGTCGGCATCGTCGGAGGCCAGGGCCGTCACGGGTCCGGCCAGAGTCAGGGCCAAGGTCAGGGCCAGGGTCAGGACGCAGGACGCCGCCAGCGCGAGGGCGGCCGCGGAAAGGCCACGGGCTGCGGAACGGGCCACGGTGCGGAAACGCGAAAGGAAACACATGGGCATGGGACGGAAAAACCTCGTGACGGGTGGCTTGTCGGCATGGGTGGGCGGCGCAGGCGGACGGGGCCGGAGAATGCGCCGCGAAAATGGCGGCATGGGCGTACCCCTTGCGACGGGCCGTTTTCCGAACCCCGGCGGGGAGCCCGGTCCGGCGGTCCGGCGTGCCGACGCGGCACGGGGAACGCGCAAGGGGCCGCAGGCATGAAGCCCGCCCCACCCCGGCCCCGGCGACCGGCCCGGCAGGCGCACCACCGGGAGCACGATCAGGGGCATGAAGCAGGGTTGCGGCGGGCGGTGCCGGGCAGCGCCCGGCCATGCTTGTCCGGTAAACAGTAATTGGCTACTCTCACCACGTCAAGACGACCGGCGCGGCGGCGGGCGCATGCCCTCTCCGCGCCGCATTCCGCCCGACGAGGTCCGTGCATGTCCTTGCTGCTGGTGCCGCTGTGCATCGCCCTGGCGGTGGCCGTGGTCAGCTACCTGCTGTTCTTCCGCGCCGCGCGCCGCGACGCCGCGCCCGCGCCACCCGCCGCGCTGGTGCTGCGGGGCGTGGCCTACAGCATGGCCGGGGTGCTGCTGGCCATGGCCTTCTATCCGTTCGGACCGTGGTTCCGGCGGCGCTGCCGCCCCCGCCCCTTTCCCTGCCCGCCGGTGCCCCGGAGTGGGCGTGGCCGCCATGCGGCATCCGCCGGCACGCCACCGCCCGGCGCTCCGTCACGCGGGCCGACCCCAACCATGCCTCCTGTCCTGCCCCCCGTCCTGCCCCCCGTCTTGCTGGTCCACGGCCTGTACCACAACGTCACGGCCTGGACCCTGTACCGCCGCTGGCTGCGCGCGGCCGGATTCAGCCGGGTGTACTGCCACGGCTATTCCAGCTGGCGCACCGATTTCGGGCTGTTGGTCGATGAACTGGACGAGGCGGTGCGCGACCTGCTGACCGCCCACCCCGGCGAGCGCCCCCTGCTCATGGGGCACAGCCTGGGGGGCCTGCTGATCCGGGGCTGGCTGGCCGACGCGGACAACCAGCGCCTGGTGGCCGGGGCGGTGACCCTGGGCACCCCGCACCAGGGCAGCAGCCTGGCCCGGCTGGGCGCGGGCCGCCTGGCGCGCAGCCTGGCCTTCCGGGGCGCGCTGATCCGTGACCTGGAAGCCACGGAGGCCCCGGCCGGGGTCCCCTGCGTGGCCCTGTACTCGCCCATCGACAACATGGTGGTGCCGCAGGAAGGGCTGCACGTGACCACCCCCGGCTGGACCCTGCGCGCCTCGCCCGCCGTGAGCCACATCTGGATGCTCTGGGACCGCGACACCGCCCGGCTGGCCATCAAGGCCCTGCGCGACCTGGCGGGCCGCGGCGACAGGCAGGAACAGGGACAGGAGCAGGAACGGGGGTGGGAACGGGAATGCGCGCGAGGGCCGGAACATGACGCGCCTTGCGGCGCCACGACGGAAGGGGCGCGGGATGCCGACGGCGGAGATTGCGCCCCCGGCCGGAAAGATGCCGGCTACAGCCGGGCGTAGACCTTCAGGTAATCCTCCACCATCCGGTCCACGGTGAAGCGGGCGCGCCACGTCTCCTGTCCGGCCCGTCCTAGGGTGCGGGCCAGCCTCGGCCGCTCCAGCAACCCCGCCACCGAGGCGGCCAGGCCGCCCCAGTCGCCCTCGTCGGCAAGGGCTCCGGTCACGCCGTCCTCCACCTGTTCCGGCAGCCCGCCCACGCGGAACGAACACACCGGCACTCCGGCGGCCATGGCCTCCAGCACCACCAGGGCGTGGTTGTCGGCCAGCGTGGGGTACACGAACACGTCCGACGCGGCCAGCAGGGTGTCCAGCATGGCCCGGTCCACATAGGGCCAGCGCAGCAGGTCGCCGTCGCGCCCGGCGGCGTCGCCGCCCACCATCAGCCCCACGGCGGCGGGCACGGCCCGCTTCACCTCGCTCCACAGGGCCATCCAGCGGTGGCCGCCCTTGAGCATGGCCTGCTCGCCCCCGTGCGCCACGAAGATGGCCACCCGCGCATCGGGCGCGATGCCCAGGGCGGCGCGGGCCTCGTGCGGCGGCGGACCGCCCGCCGGTTCCACGCCGTTGGGCGCCACGGTGCACGGCAGGTCCGGAAAACGCGCGCGCACCATCCGGGCCAGCCAGCCCGAAGGGCTGACCAGGACCGGCGCGGCGGCGCGCAGGGCCTGAGCCCGGCGATCCTGCAACGGCGCGGCGTCGGGATAGCCACGTGGGCACGGGCCGGGGCAGCCGGTGCGCCAGCCGTCGCAGTCGATGGGGTACACGCAGCCGCCGGTGAGCAGCGAACAGTCGTGCACGGTGACGACTAACGGAACGGGCGGAACGGGCGGCACGGGCGGCGCGAAAGTCAGGGGTGGCGCGGGCATGGCCGCAGCGCCGGGGCCGCCCCCCCGGACCGCCTGGGTGACGGAGTCCAGACAGGCCGTCCAGTCCAGCGTGGCGTGCAGGTGCAGGGGCATGCCGGGCAGCAGGCAGCCGCCCACCCCGGCGGCGGGCACCACGCCGTGCACGGCCCCGCCGACATCGACCGCGCCGTCATCGTCCGGACCACCGTCCAGGATTTCGCAGGTGCGGTGCACCACCACGCCGCGCCGGGCAAGGCCCCGCGCCAGCATGCGCGCCACCCGCGTGGCCCCGCCCCGGTGGGAAAGCAGGGTATGGAAGTGCAGCGCGGCGGGAAGCCCGATGCTCATGCCCCCTCCTCGCCCCCGTGGGGCCTGTCCGGCTGTGTCGGATGTACAGGTTGGGGCGGTCGCTCCCGTTCCAGCAGGTCCTGCTTCAGCGCCCACAGCACCAGGAAGGCAGCCGCCTCGCGCGCCATGCCTTCTCCCGTCAGCAGGTCCAGCAACTGACCGGCAGGCGCGGGCCGCCGCGCGGCGAACAGCATCCGTTGCAACCGGGCGGGCGGCACCAGCCGTTCAACGCCGGTGTACAGCACGGGAAATTCCTGCTTGCGGTACACGGCCTCGCCCGCGCGGGTCCAGCGCAGCATCAGGTCGCGGTCCAGCAGCGCGGTGGGATAGGCCCCGAACACCCCGGCATAGGGCATGTGCAGCGGGTGGACGGCCTCGCGCAGTTCGCGCAGGGCGTCCGCGTCCGTGCCGCCACCCGGACCGGCTGCGCCATCATCCGGTCCCCCGGATACATAGTCGCCTTGTCCGCCGGGCGCGGGCTGGCGCCACAGCGCCTCCCACAGGTCCAGCCAGCGGGCCGCCACGCCGTCCCAGGTGAATTCGGCCAGCACCCGCGCCCGCGCGGCGGCCCCCATGCGGGCGCGCAGGTCCGCATCGGTGGCCAGACGGGCCAGGGCGTCGGCCAGGGCGGGCACGTCCACCACGGTCTGCTGGGCCAGCAGCAGATGGTACTGGCTGTCGAAGAACACCGGCGCCAGCATGTCCACGTCGGGCGTGGCCGACGGGGCCAGGGTGGGCACGGTGAGGCCGGTTTCGCCGTGCACCACGATATCGCGGTAGCCGTCGTAGTCCGAGACCACGGCGGGCAGCCCGGCAGCGCCCGCTTCCACCAGGCTCAGGCCGAAGGTTTCCTGCATGTTGTCCACGGGCGAGACGAACACGTCCGCCGCCGCGAACAGCGCGGCGCGCTCGGCGTCGGAGGGCGACTCCACCACGCGGATGCGGATGCCCAGGCGTCCGGCCAGTTCGGAGATGCGGGCCGAGGTGTCGTCGCCGGGCTTCACGAACCCGGCCACCACCAGCAGGTAGCCGCCACGGGCCAAACCCAGCCCTTCGGCGCGTTGCAGGGCGCGCAGCAGGGGCAGCAGGTCCATCTTGGAATAGTGGGCGATGCGCGCGAAGACCAGCAACACCGGCTCATCGGTCACGCCCAGCCGCTGGCGCATGTCCGCGCGCAGGGCCGCCTGCGCCGCCGCGCCGCCACCGGCAGGAGCTGCCCCTGCTGTTCCCCCTGACGCCACGCCCGACACCGCGTTCAGGAAGTCCGCGTCCACGCCCAGGGGAATGCGCTCCACGTGCGGCGCGGGGTACGTTTCCTCGTCCAGGCCGTAGGCGCGGCGCAAGTGTTCGAACAAGCGCAGCACCACCGCCTGCCCGGCCGTGGAGGTGGCCACCACGGCGTCGCGCGCGGTGGTGCCCGGCCACAGGTGGGCCAGGAACCGCGCGGGGTAGCGGGCGTAGCTCAGCGAATGGGTGACCCCGGTCACCGGGAACAGCACCGGGGCGTGCGCGTTGCGCAGCCGGGCCACGTGCGGCTGGTCGGTGACGCTGTCCGACAGGTGGAAGCAGTGGTAGGGCTTGCGCGCCAGCATCCAGGCCAGGTCGTTGCGGGTGGACACCCGGAACCCGTTGCGCGAGACGATGGCCGGAAATTCCTCGCGCAGGCGGGCCTCCGTGGCCTTGGCCACGTCCAGCCCCGGCAGGAAGAAATGGTACTCGGGAAACGGGTCCGCGCGCAGCAGCGCCCGCAAGAAGCCCGCATTGGCCACGGGGCGGCCCATGATGTCGCCGCTTTCAAGGAAGGGGTGCAGGGTGCCCCACGCGCGCTTGGTGCTCATGGTCCAGCAAAGACACAACTTGTCGAGGCTGTCAAACCGGTTGCCGGTGCCGGAAGGCGGGAGTTCCGCCGCCCCGCGCGGAGCGCCCCTCCCGCGAATCGGGCACCCGCCCTTCCCCGCTCCTCCTTCCCCCGCTCCCCCTCCCCCGGTCATCCATGCCCGAGGTCCATAACCACAAGGCCCGGCAAAGCTTGCCGCCCGTGGCCGCCGCCCGGCCCTTCCTACCCGCCCCTTTTGCGCACCGGACACGCACCGGGCACCCGTCCGGATCGCACCCGGCCCGCATTCGAAGCCACATGGACCGGTTCTTGCTTCAAACTGGCGAAACGTCGCGTTTTCGACGCCCGGCCGCGCTTGCGCGCGGCCCTACTTCGCCCGTACGCCCGCATATCCCGGGGGGGAAGAACGGACCATGAAGAAAACACCGCAACACACCATGTGGACCATGGGCCTTTCCGAGGCCGATGCAGGGCTGCTGGCCGCGCACGCGGGCGGCGACTACCGCATCGTCGCCCTGCCGCCGGGGCGCGCGCCGTCCGCCCTGGAAATGGAGCGCGACGACCCCTGCCTGTTCTGGCTTACGTCCGCTGCGTGGAATTCCATCGCCAGCCAGCGCGAAGGCCGCTCGCAACACCTCGACCTCGTCCCCCGCGTGCTGGTGCTGGAGTCCGGCTACTCGCGCGAGGAGATCGAACGGGCCCTGGACAGCAGTTTCACCGACGTCATCAAGCCGCCGCTCACCCGGGCCCGCGTGCTGGACGTGCTGCGCCGCGCCGTGGAAACGCGCAACCTGTACCACGACATCCTGCGCATGACGCGCGAGATTTTCCTGGAGCGGGAAATGCTGGCCCGCAAGAACGACACCCTGTCGTTCCTGGTCACCTTTCTGACGCGGGCCACGGAAAGCCTGGACCCGGCCGAAATCCTGGGCAACGTGCGCGAGGACCTTGCGCTGCTGCTGCCGGTGACGGCGGTGCACGGCATCTTCTGGCCCCCGGTGCCGGAAGGGGGCGCACTGGAGGCGGAACTGTTCGTGGCCACCGCGCCCGACTGCCCGGTGAACGTGGAATGGGTGGACCTGCTGCTGGAATCGGCCCGGCGGCTGGGCAACGCGCCGGTGGCGGGCTATCGCGTCACCCACGTGCTCGGCATGGCCGAACCGCTCGACCCCACCGGCTGCGCCACGCAGACAACGCCGGGTCCCGTGCCGGGCCGGGTGATCCTGATGCCCCTGCGCACCGGCTCCGAGGCGTTGGGCGCGCTGGCCATCCTCACCGACGGCAGCCAGTCGCTGGGCAAGGACCAGGCCCAGGCGCTGGATTCGGCCATGAAGCACCTGGCCCTGGCGCTGAAGAACGCCATGGTCTACCGCGAAGTGAAATTGCAGGCCGACCACGACGCCCTGACCCGGCTGCACAACCGCCGCAGCCTGGACGAACGGCTGCGCACCGAGTTCGAGCGGCACCGCCGCTACGGGCACCCCATGAGCCTGCTGCTGCTGGACCTGGACCATTTCAAGACCATCAACGACACCTACGGCCACCTGGCGGGTGACGCGGTGCTGCGCGAACTGGCCGACGTGCTGCGCCACTCCATCCGCACCACGGACTTCGCGGCCCGCTACGGCGGCGAGGAATTCGTGGTCATCCTGCCCCATACGGAAGAAGCGCAGGGCCACATGCTGGCCGAACGGCTGCGCCACCGCATCGAGGAAAGCCGCGTGCAGCACCACGGCGTGCAGCTTTCGGCCACGGTGAGCATCGGCGTGGCGGGTTTTCGCCCCGGCGCCTTCGCCAACGTGGAGGAACTGGTGCGCGAGGCCGACCGGGCCCTGTACCTGGCCAAGGCCAATGGCCGCAACGTGGTGTGCACCATGTCCGGCTGCGAGGCTGCCAAGGCCACCGGCTAGCCGGGCGGGAATGACGTTGCAACGACGCGGGGCGCTCCGGACGGGGCGCCCCGCCTGCGTTTTGCGGCCCGGCCACCCGGCTTTCCCTCTCCTTCCAATATCTAAAGCGATGGATGTTGATTGCTCAAAATCGAATCCGGCGATATCTTTCGGTGCGGTCAATCCCGGTTTCCGAACGATCAACGGAGACGGACATGGAACTTCGTGATCTCAGAACCTTTGCGGCAGTGGCGCGCCTGCTCAGCTTCCACCGCGCGGCGGCGGAACTGAACGCCGCGCAGTCCACGGTTTCCGCGCGCATCGCCGCGCTGGAAACGGAACTTGGCGTCCGGCTGTTCGAACGGCTGGGTCGGCGCGTGGCCCTGACAGAAGCCGGTGAACGGCTGGTGCAGTATGCGGCCAAGCTCATCGACGTGGAGGACGAGGCCCGGGCCTGGGTCACCGGCGAATCGCGCCTGCGCGGCATGCTCACCGTGCGCGTGCCGGAATCGCTCTGCGCGTACCGCCTGCCGCCGGTCATCGCCGCGTTCCGCCGCCGCCACCCCGAGGTGGCCCTGCACCTGACCGCCTGCACCCTGAACGGACTGGAAAAGGACCTGCGCCAGGGCATCACCGACCTGGCCTTCGTCATGGCCGACAGCGTGCGCGGGGGCGACCTGAACGTGGAAGCCCTGGGCGTGGAACCGCTGCTGCTGGTGGCCGCGCCGCACCACCCGCTGGCCACGCGCGGGCGGGTCACCGCGCGCGACCTGCACGGGGTCACGCTGGCGCTTTCCACGGCGGACTGCGCCTACCGCGCGGCATTCGAGGAAGCCCTGGCCACCGAAGGGGTGCAGCCCGCCGCCGGGCTTGAATTTTCCAGCGCCGCAGCCCTGCGCGGCTGCGTCGCCTCCGGCACGGGCATCACCCTGCTGCCCGAGGCCGCCGTGCGCGACGACCTGCGCGCGGGCACCCTGCGCGCCCTGGCGTGGGCGGAACAGCCCTTCGAAACGGCGGTGCTCATGGTGCGCCACCGGGGCAAGTGGGTGCCGCCGTACATGGACACCTTCATGGCGCTGTGCCGCGCCGCCTGTGCGCAGGGCACCGGCGACGGGGCGGCATGGGACGCCCCGTTCCCGCCGGAGCCCGTCCCCGCCGGGGACGTGGACGCTTCCGCCGCGCCGGATGCTCCGGGACACGGCGCCACCGGCCTTGACGCAGCGAAGGACGCCGAAGCCGCACCGGCCACCGGCGGCGGCAAAGCCGCTTCCGAAGACCCCGGCGATGCCAGCCCGGCACCCGGCGACGGCGACGGGCCTGCCCCCGACTTCGCGGTCGATCCGTCCGGCACGGGGCCGGACATGGACATGGCCGCCTTCGACGAGCCGTTCATGGAACCGGACGCGGACCCGGCAGGCATGGATACCGCCCCGTCCCCGGAGCAGGCCCCCTCCGCCCCGCCCCAGGCCGCGCCGCTGCCGGAGCCTGCGCCGGAAGCCCCGCAGTGGTTGTCGCTGCTGCCGCCCAAACGCTAGACCAACGGCTGCCCCCGACCCGGCGAAATCCCCCGCACACCGCATTTCACGGACGCGAAAAGGCCGGGCTCCCTGCGGAGCCCGGCCTTGTACGTGCATCGTCCCCCCTGCTCACCTCCCGACGGAACCCGCCCCGCCGGTGCCGTCGGGGTCCACCAGCGTCCCGGCAAGCGGGGCCTGCCCCGCCTTGCCGTCCTTGTCGTACACGTACCCTCCGATGGCGCACCGGAAGCGGTACTTGTCGCCCCGGTGCAGGGCGCGGCTGAATTCCACGGCCCGTCCCTCGTCGTTGTAGACCACGCTCTCCACCCAGATGCACGGGCAGTTGTCGCCGATCTTCAGGTACTTGCGCTCGTTCTCGGTGGGCATCACCGCGCCCAGTTCCTGCCGCGAATGCAGCAGGCGCATGCCGTAGTCCTCGTGCAGGATCTTGTAGAGCACGGTGTCCAGCTTCTTTTCCAGCAGGCCGGGCACCAGGTCGGTGGGCAGGATGGAGCGTTCCAGCACCAGCGGCACGCCGCTGGCCAGCATCAGCCGGTACAGGAAGAGCACCGGCTGGGTCACGGCGATGTTGAGATGCCCGGCCACCTCGGCGTCGGCGAACTCTATGCCCGCCGCGATGGTCTTGTAGTGCGGCTCCAGCCCGGCGCTGGCGATGTCGTCGTAGTAGGTGGTGATGCTTTCCAGCGAGCGGGTGAGCACCGGGCTCTTTTCGGACAGCAGGAAGGTGCCCTTGCTGCGCTTGCGCACCAGCATGTGGTCGTTGACCAGCTTGTCGATGGCCTGGCGCACCGTCATGCGGTGCACGCCGAACATGGCGGCCAGTTCGTTCTCGTTGGGGATCTTGTCCCCCGGCTGGTACACCTTGTTCCGGATCTGCCCGGAAAGCCATTCGTAGATGACGAGATACTTGGATTTGCCCATGTCCTTCCCATGGCCGCGCGCGCCGTTGGGCGCAGTGCGGCACGATTCGCCCTCATGTCCCGGTTCCCGGCCGTCCCGCTGGCGGCAGGCCACAGCCCGTACCTTGGGGTCATGCCCGCGTATCACGGATGCGCGCCCCAGGCCAGCCCCCGGTGCATCGTGCGAAACGTCACGCGGCGGCTTCATGTCGGGCATGGCGTCTCTCCCAGGGCAAGGCGCGACTCGATGGCCTCGATGACGGAAAAGCAGTCCGCGATGGAATCCACCACGTAATGCGCCCCGGCCTCGCGCAGCCGCGCGGCGGCAATGGCCACGCGCCCGGCCAGCAGGTCCGGGTCCATGCGCGCCGCGTCCGCCTCGGAAAGGCCCACGTCGCTGCCGGTGCGCACCACGGCCACGGTCCACATGCCCGCGTTGCGCCCCTCGTGCACGTCGGCCACGGTGTCGCCGATCTTGACCATGGATTCCATGGGATGCACCCCCAGCCGCATGGCGTTCAGGTAGCACATCCACGGATACGGACGCCCGGCGGGCACCTCGGAGGCATGCACCACCACGTCGGGGCTGTAGCCCTGGCGGGCCGCCTCGGGCGCCAGCACCTCCATCATGGGACCGGTGTAGCCGGTGCACGAGCCAAGGCCCATGCCCCGGCCGCGCACCCGGTCCACGAATTCCGCCAGGCCCGGCACCGGCGCGGCATGGGCGGCGATGGTGCGCAGCATCAGCGGTTCAACGTCGCGGTACACGGCGTCCACGGCAGCTTCGCCGGGGGCATGCCCATGCGCGGCGCGCCAGCGGGCCGCCACGCCGTCCATGGCCAGCATGCGGCGCACGTGCTCGCGCTTTTCGCTGCCCATGGGTTCGCGCGCCTCGGCCACGGTCACCTCCACCCCGTGCAGGGCAAAGGCGTCCACGAACACTGCGGCCGGGCCCAGGCAGCCGTGGTCCACGGCGGTACCGGCCCAGTCCAGCACCACGGCCCGCACCGGGCCGCGGTACACACGGGTGCGAAGGAAGGGGTTCATGCTCACCTGCCTTGGGTGTGGAAAGGGAAACGCCCACGGGAGCCCGGACGTTGCGCCGGATGCTGCCCCGGACGCGGCCCGCACGAGGAAAGACGCCGTGCCGTGGGCCGGGAACGGGACCGGCACCCCCGCAAGGGTGCCGGTCCGCGTCCTCTACTTTGGGGAAGGGGGAATCACCCCGGCCTTCCCATGTCTCTGCAAATGGCACTGGCGGCGCGCCGGGTCGGGGCATCAGCCATGACCTGTCCGGGTTCATCCTTGCGCACCATTCGGGCGCACCATTCGGGTGCGCCGTCCGGCGCGCCGCCGTTGCCGTATGGCCGTTTCGCGGCGGCTACTTGGGGAAGTGCCGCTTGTCCAGATGTTCGTACTTGGGCAGGTGCCGGGTGGGCAGGGCCAGGGCGTCGCGCCGGAACGGCGGGGCCAGGCGCGTGCCGTCGGTCATGATCTCGATGACCGAGGGCTTGCGGCTCTTGCGGGCGGCGTCCAGGGCATCGGCCAGGTCGGCCTGGGTGTTCACCTTGTAGCCCACGGCGCCCATGGCTTCCGCGATCCTGGCGTAGGAGTTGGACCAGATGTCCGCGCCCACGAAGCGGTTGTTGTAGAAGTCCACCTGGTTCTTCTTTTCCGCGCACCAGGCCCCGTTGTTGTACACGGTGGCGATGACCGGCAGGTTGTACTGCACGGCGGTGGGCACTTCGAACAGGCTCATGCCCCACGCGCCGTCACCCACGATGGCAACCACCGCGTCTTCCGGGCAGGCCAGCTGCGCGCCAAGGCCCGCCTGGTAGGCGAAGCCGGTGTTGCCGAAGGTCAGCGTGGCCACCGAGCGCTTGGCGTTGCGGAAGCGCAGGTAGCTGTTGGCCGTGGACGAGGTGTTGCCGATGTCGGTGGTGGCGATGGCGTTGTGCTCGGTGACGAAGCGGCCCACCACTTCCAGCGCCTTGCGCGGGTGCATGCGGCCTTCCGCCACCGGTTCGTCGGCGATGGCCGCGATTTCCTTGTACCAGTCGTCCAGTTCGGCCTTGACCTTGGCGTACACGGCCTCGTCGCGCTTGGGATTCGGAATGGCCTCGCGGACGCGGGCCAGCAGTTCCACGGAGGCGTCCTTGGCGTCGGCGCACAGGCCCACGGCCACGGGGTGGGTCTTGGCGATGTGGCGGGGGTTGATGTCGATCTGGACGATCCTGGCCGTCTTGGGGAAGTAGTTGATGTCGTACTGCGGCAGGGTGCCGAAGTAGGACAGCCGGGTGCCGATGGCCAGGATGACGTCGGCCTGCTGCAGGATGCGCATGGCCGCCTTGGAGCCCATGTAGCCGATGGGGCCGGTCCACAGCGGGTGGTCGCAGGGGAAGGCGTCGTTGTGCAGGTAGGTGCAGGCCACCGGGGCGTTGAGGTGCTCGGCCAGGGCCTTCACCGTTTCCAGCGCGCCGGAATCTACCACGCCGCGGCCGGAGACGATGACCGGGCGCTTGGCCGCCTTCAGCACTTCCACCGCGTCGCGGAACTGCTCGGGGTTGCCGATGCCGCCGGGGGCCACGCGGTACTGCGACGGCGCCAGGATGTCCTCGTCCAGCTCGCCGTAGAAGAAGTCGCGCGGGATGTCCACCAGCACCGGGCCGCGTTCGGCGTAGGCGATGCGGAAGGCCGTGCGCAGGATGTCGGCGGCGCGCTTGGGATGCGGCACCCGGAGTGACGCTTTCGTGATCGGCTTGAACAAGTTCCAGGTGTCACACTCCTGGAAGCCGTCCCAGCCCACCGAAATGCTGCCCGCGCTGGGCGAAATGAGCACCATGGGCGTGTGGGCCATGTTGGCCGTGGCCACGGCCGTGACGTAGTTGGTGATGCCGGGGCCGTTCTGGCCGATGCAAACGCCTGCCTTGCCAGTCATTCTGGTGAAGGCGTCCTCCATGTGGCCCGCCGTCTGTTCGTGGCGCACCGAAATG
Organism: Nitratidesulfovibrio sp. 1201_IL3209; assembly: GCF_036763125.1. Taxonomy (NCBI): domain Bacteria; kingdom Pseudomonadati; phylum Thermodesulfobacteriota; class Desulfovibrionia; order Desulfovibrionales; family Desulfovibrionaceae; genus Nitratidesulfovibrio; species Nitratidesulfovibrio sp. 1201_IL3209. Next base: position 34,568 of record NZ_JBAIYT010000009.1, on the reverse strand, counting down.
AAATCGATGCCCGCCGCCGGAAACAGGTCCAGCAGGTCCATGAAAGCGGAGCCGAGAATGCCGCTGACATGGGTGACGCCTTCCTGCACCAGCACTTCCGCCATTGCTTCACTGGGGGTCATCTTGGGCATTTCAAAGCCTCCTCGGGGGGTCGTACCGTGCCGCCTTTACCTGACAATGCACGGTGTTGAAGTAGTTTTACGCCGAGTTCCCGCCCGTCGTAAAAAACGCTTGACAGAAAAATAGCAAAGCCTCATTTCTTTGTCTAGACAAAGCGAAAAAAGAAGGTCGCAACCTTCGCCGTTTTGCCCCAATTTTCTGGAGGACCGCCCGGAACACTGCCCATTAACGGATCATATCCGCATCATTCCCGCCCGGAGGTACGCTTCCCGCGGTCCGCATCACAGGTGCCCTCGTTTTTTCCTGACAACACAAGGAGCAGGACATGAGCCCCAGCCTGAAGCATGACCCAGCGGCATACACGGCGGCCGACATGGCCCACGTGTGGCATCACCTCGTCCAGCACCAGGCCCTCGCCGGCAAAGGCCCCATGATCGTGGTCGAAGCCGACGGACTGAAGCTGCGGGACATCAACGGCAAGGAATACCTGGACGCCACGTCCGGCGGCGTGTGGTGCGTGAACGTGGGCTACGGCCGCGAACGCATCGCCAAGGCGGTGTACGAACAGCTCAGGGCCATGCCCTACTATGCGGCCACGGCCGGCAACATCCCGTACATCGAGTTCGCCAGAAAGCTGATCTCGCACATGCCGGGCCTGTCGCGGGTCTACCTTTCCAACAGCGGGTCCGAGGCCAACGAAAAGGCCTACAAGATGATCCGGGCGCTGGCCCACATTTCGGGCAACACCGCCAAGAAAAAGATTCTCTTCCGCGCCCGCGACTACCACGGCACCACCATCGGCGCGCTGAGCTCCACCGGCCAGGCCGAACGCAAGGAATGGTTCGGCCCGTTCGTCCCCGGCTTCGTCGAATTCCCCCACGCCTGCTGTTACCGCTGCGCCTTCGGCAAGACCTACCCCGGCTGCGACCTCGACTGCGTCAAGGCGGTCGACCGCATCATCAAGGAAGAAGGTCCCGAGACCGTCGGCGGCCTCATCGTCGAGCCCATCACGGCGGGCGGCGGGGTCATCCCCCCGGTGGCCGAGTACTACACCGAGCTTTCGGCCGTCTGTCGGCGCCACGGCGTGCTGCTGATCATGGACGAAGTGGTCTGCGGCATGGGCCGCACCGGCACCATGTTCGGCTACCAGCACTATGGGGTCACCCCGGACATCGTGACCATGGCCAAGGGCGTGGCCAGCGCCTACATGCCCATCTCGGTCACCGTCACCACCGAAGACCTCTTCAAGGCCTTCCTGCACGACCCGGCCGACAAGCTGGCCTACTTCCGCGACATCAGCACCTACGGCGGGTGCGCCGCCTCGTGCAGCGCCGCCCTGGAGAACATGAACATCATCGAGGAGGAAAACCTGCTCGAAAACGTGAAGGCCATGGGCGACTATCTGCTGGCGGGCCTGCGGGAACTGACTGTTCTGCCCAATGTCGGCGACGTTCGCGGCAAGGGCCTGCTGTGCGGCGTGGAACTGGTGGAAGACAAGGCGAGCCGGAAGCCCCTGCCCGAAGGCAAGGTCATCCAGGTGGTGGGCGAAATGGCGGCGGGCGGCGTGCTGGTGGGCCGCACCAACCGCAGCCTGCCCGGCCACAACAACATCATCAACATCGCCCCGGCCTACGTGGTCACCCGGGATGACATCGACGTCATTCTCCGCGCGCTGCGCGCGGCCATGACCAAGGTGCTCGGCTGATACCCGCAATCACCTCACAGGAGCATCCCATGCAGGTCGGCATTCTGAAAGAGATCAAGGTGCTGGAGAACCGCGTGGCCATGACGCCCGCGGGTGTGGTCGCCATGCGCGCCCACGGCCACCAGGTGATGGTGGAAACCGGGGCGGGAGCGGGCGCGGGGTTCCCCGACGACGAGTACGTGGCCGCAGGCGCGGTCATGTCCGACGCGCGGACCATCTTCGCCCAGTGCGGCATGGTCATGCACGTCAAGGAGCCGCAGCCGTCGGAATACGGGCTGCTGCGCAAGGACCAGATACTGTTCACCTACCTGCACCTGGCCGCCGACGAGGAGCAGACCCACGCCCTGGTGGCGGCGCGCAGCGTGAACATCGCCTACGAGACCATCCAGAAGGCGGACGGCTCCCTGCCGCTGCTCACCCCCATGTCCGAGGTGGCGGGGCGCATGGCCATTCAGCAGGCCGCCAAGTACCTGGAAATCCCCACCGGGGGCATGGGCAAGCTGATGGGCGGCGTGCCCGGCGTGGAGCCCGCCGTGGTGGTGGTCATCGGCGGGGGCATCGTGGGCATCAACGCGGCCAAGATGGCCTGCGGACTGGGCGCCACGGTGTATCTGCTGGACAAGAACCTGGACCGGCTGCGCTACCTCAGCGACGTGATGCCGCCCAACTGCATCACCATGATGTCCGGCCCCTACGCCATCCGCAAGCTGCTGCCCCAGGCCGACGTGGTGGTGGGCGCGGTGCTGGTGCCCGGCGCCAAGGCCCCCCGCCTGGTCACCCGAGAAGACCTGAAGCTGATGCGCAAGGGTTCCATCCTGGTGGACGTGGCCATCGACCAGGGCGGCTGCTTCGAAACCTCGCGCCCCACCACCCATGCCGATCCGGTGTATATGGTTGACGGCGTGAATCACTACTGCGTGGCCAACATTCCCGGCGCGGTGGCCATGACCTCCACGGCCGCGCTGACCAACGCCACCCTTCCCTACGCCCTGACCATCGCGGACCTGGGGTGGAAGGAAGCCTGCCGCCGCCACGAGGACATCCGCAAGGGCCTCAACGTGGTGGACGGCAAGATAACCTACCCGGCCGTGGCCGAAGCCTTCCGGCTGCCGCCCATTCAGGTGGAAGAGGTATTGTAAGACGGGGAGCCGGGCACGGCCGGTCCCCGCGCGGGGGCCGGCCGGGTACGCCCGGCCCCCGGAGTCATGACGACGACGCGGAATCCGCCGCCCCTGTCAACGCGGCGGCCCGCCTCCTCCGCATCCGGTCTGATGGCCCGGTCGACCCCGACCGGGCGTCCGGGTCCGGATGCGGAAGGAGCGGTCGCCCCCCGCCGATGGAGCGTACCCGTGCAAGACGCCGCCAGACCACGAACCAAGATCGAAGTATGCAATCTCACCAAGCGGTTCGGTGAACTGCTGGTGCTCAACGACATCTCCTTCTCGGTGGCCGAGGGCGAGTTCGTGGCCATCGTCGGGCCCACGGGCTGCGGCAAGACCACCTTCCTCAACGCCCTGTCCTGTCTCCTGCCCGCCTCGGCCGGCCAGATCCTCATCGACGGCACCCCGGCCGATCCCAAACGCCACAACATCTCCTACGTCTTCCAGGAACCCACCTGCCTGCCATGGCGCACCGTGCGCGAAAACGTGGCCTACGGCATGGAGGTCAAGGGCCGCCCCCAGCGCGAGATCGACGAACGGATGGACCACATCCTCGACCTCGTGGGGCTGACCCAGTGCGCCAGCCTGTACCCCAACCAGATATCCGCCAGCATGCAGCAGCGCATCGCGGTCTCGCGCGCCTTCGCCGTGGACCCCGACCTGCTGCTGATGGACGAGCCTTACGGCCAGCTGGACGTGAAGCTGCGGTTCTACCTGGAGGACGAACTGGTGAACCTGTGGCGCAAGCTGAAAAGCACCGTGCTGTTCATCACCCACAATATCGAGGAGGCGGTCTACGTGGCCGAACGCATCCTCGTGCTGTCCAACAAGCCCACGCGCATCAAGGCGGAAGTGAAGGTGGACCTGCCCCGCCCGCGCGACTTCATGGACCCGGAATTCGTGCGCATCCGTGAACACGTCACGGACCTCATCAGATGGTGGTAATCCCGCAAGGGAACTCGGAATGGCAAGAGCATACGCCCAGACAGTCTACCGTAACCCGCTTCAAGGAGGTCTGACCATGCTTCGGATGAAACGTTGGGTTGGATTTGCGGCTGCCGTGATGGCCCTTCTTGCCATGACGGCGACGGCCTTCGCCGCCGAGGTGAAGGCACTGGATACGACGTGGCAGGCGGAGCACGAAACGTTCGTGCCCTGGTATGCCAAGCAGCAGGGCTGGGACAAGGCGGCCGGGTTCGATTTCAAGCTGCACATGTTCGATTCGGGCATGGCCCAGATCGAAGCCCTGCCCGCCAAACAGTGGGTCGTGGGCGGCACGGGCGGCGTGCCCATGATGTTCGGCGCGCTGCGCCAGAACGCCTACCTCATCGCCATCGCCAACGACGAGTCGGTGACCAACGCGGTGCTGGTGCGCCCGGACAGCCCCATCCTGAAGACCAAGGGCTTCAACCCCAAGCACCCCGAGGTGTACGGCTCGCCTGAAAGCGTCAAGGGCAAGACCATCCTCGCCACCACCATCTCGTCCGGCCACTATGCCATGAGCCTGTGGCTGAAGGCCCTGGGCCTGACCGACAAGGACGTGATCATCAAGAACATGGACCCCGCCCAGTGCGTGGCCGCGTTCGAAAAGGGCATCGGCGACGCCGTGGTCCTGTGGGCGCCGCAGATGTACAACGGCCTCAAGAAGGGCTGGAAGGTCGCCTCCGACGTCAAGACGGCCGGCGGCTTCGTGCCCATCGTGCTCATCGGCGACAAGGAATACTGCGACAAGAACCCCGAGGAAGTGGCCCGTTTCCTCAAGGTGTACTTCCAGGGCATCGACGCCCTGCGCTCCGAAGGCGTGAAGCTGGCCCCCGAATACGCCCGCTTCCTGAAGTGGGCCGGTCTGAACATGACCGAGGAAGAAGCCAAGATGGACCTGGAACTGCACCCGGTGTTCACCCTGCAGGAACAGCTGAAGATGTTCGACGCCTCCGCCGGCGAAAGCCAGGTGCAGGCATGGCAGAAGGACCTGGTGAAGTTCTTCACCGACCTCGGCAAGCTGAAGCCCGCCGAAGGCGAAAAGCTGCTGACCGGCTACTACATCACCGACAAGTTCCTGAAGCTGGTTCCCACCGTGAAGTAACCCGCTTTCCCGCGGCGCCCGTTCCGCCCTGGGCGGGCGCCGCTCCCCTCCACCGCCGACACCGGAGGCATGCATGACCGCATATCGCGAGGTTGTCGTAAGAACACCGCTGGCGCTGAAGGTGCTGCCCGTCGTCAGCGTGGCCACGTTCTTCATCGCATGGGAGATCATCGTGCGCACCGGGGTCGTGCCGGATACCATGCTGGCCGCGCCTTCAACCGTGACGCAGCTTCTGTTCGACAAGTTCACCAACGTGGACCCCGACGGCGCCCTGCTGCACCAGCACGCCTGGATCAGCATCCAGGAAGCCTTCGGCGGATATTTCCTGGCCCTGGCCGTGGGGCTGCCATTGGGCCTCGCCATGGGCTGGTTCAACGTGGCCGAGGGCCTTGCCCGGCCCATCTTCGAGATCATCCGCCCCATCCCGCCGGTGGCGTGGATACCCCTGACCATCTTCTGGTTCGGCATCGGACTGCCCGGCAAGATCTTCATCATCTGGCTGGGGGGGCTGGTTCCGTGCGTCATCAACGCCTACGTGGGGGTCAAGATGACCAATCCCACGCTCATCCAGATGGCCCGCACCTACGGGGCCAGCGACTGGCAGATTTTCAAGCAGCTGTGCATCCCCTCGGCCCTGCCCATGGTCTTCGGCGCGTTGCAGATCGCCCTGGCCTGCTGCTGGACCAACCTGGTGGCCGCGGAACTGCTGGCCGCCGACGCGGGCCTGGGGTTCATGATCACCATGGGCAGGCGGCTGGCCATGCCCGAAATGGTGGTGCTGGGCATGTTCATGGTGGGGCTGACCGGCGCCTTCATCGGCGTGATCATCGACAGGGTGGAAAAGCGGCTGCTGGCCGGGATCAGGAGGTAGACCATGTCGCAGGAAGCCACGTGCAACGCCGCAAGCTCCTCCATCGCCAACGAGACCGTGGGACAGGTGGTGGACCGCGGCCCCATGAGCCTCGGCCGCATCCTCACCAACCGCTGGTTTCTGCACACCGTGTCCATCGTTGCGTTCTTCTGGCTGTGGGACTGGCTGGCCCGCTCCAACGTGCTGGGCGGCGGCAGCAGCGCCCTGGCCCGCCCGCACGAGGTGCTGGAACAACTGGCGGTGCTCACCCGCGAGGAACTGGCGGAACTGACCCTGTGGGGCCACGTGTGGGCCAGCACCCAGCGCGTGGTGATAGGCTTTTCCATCGCCGCCGCCATCGCCGTGCCCCTGGGCCTGTTCATGGCCCTGAACCGCTACGTCAACGCCATCGTCAAGCCCCTGTTCGACCTTCTGAAGCCCATGCCGCCCATCTCGTGGATATCCATCTCCATCCTGTGGTTCGGCATCGGCGAGACGTCCAAGGTGTTCATCATCGTGCTGGGCACCTTCGTGCCCTGCCTGCTCAACGCCTACAACGGCGTGCGCCTGGTGGAGCCGGAACTGTACGACGTGGTGCGCATGCTGGGCGGCAAGCGCCGCGACGAAATCCTGCACGTCTGTTTTCCGGCCTCGTTCCCGGCCATCTTCGCGGGGTTGCAGATATCGCTCAGCATCGCCTGGACCTGCGTGCTGGCGGCGGAACTGGTCAGCGCCCGCTCGGGCCTGGGGTACATCATCGTGCAGGGCATGAACCTGTCGCAACCGGCCATGGTCATCGGCGGCATGGCGGTCATCGCGGCGGCCGCGTGGGGCACCACGCTGCTGGTCACCGCGCTGGAACGCAAGCTGTGTCCGTGGAAGCGCAAGATCGTGGGCCTGTAGCCCCACCGCCGGAACCCCAGACCCCAAAGGAAGGGACGACGCCGTGATCGAATGCCGCAACGTGAGCAAGACCTTCATCCAGAAGGGCAAACAGGAAGTGCCGGTGCTCGAGGACGTGAGCATCGACGTGCAGGCCAACGAATTCGTGGTCATCCTCGGCCCCGGCCAGAGCGGCAAGAGCACGCTTCTGCGCATCATCGCCGGGCTGGAAACGCCCACCACCGGCACCGTGACCCTGGACGGAGAGCCGGTGACCGGACCGGGGGCCGACCGGGGCCTGGTGTTCCAAGGGTACATGCTCTTTCCGTGGAAGACCGTGCTCGGCAACGTGGAAATGGGACCGAAGCTGTGCGGCCTGCCCAGGGACGAAGCCCGCGACCTCGCCATGCACTACATCGACCTGGTCGGGCTTTCCGGGTTCGAGAAGCACTACCCGCACCAGCTTTCCGGCGGCATGAAGCAGCGCGTGGGCATTGCCCGCGCCTACGCCAACAAGCCACGGGTGATGCTGCTGGACGAGCCCTTCGGCCAGTTGGACGCCCAGACGCGCATCTTCATGGAACAGGAGACCGAGCGCATCTGGCAGACCGACAAGCGCACCGTGGTCTTCGTGACCAACAACACCGACGAGGCGCTGTTCCTGGCCGACAGGATCATCACCATCGAAGGCAAGCTGCCCGGCCGGGTGCGGCAGACCTACACCGTGGACCTGCCCCGCCCGCGCGACCTGACCAGCATGCGTTTTCTGGAAATGCGCCGCGAACTCATAGACGCCTCGGTGCTGACGCTGTAGCCCGTGCGACGGCGGGCTGCCGCACCGAACGGCCAAGGGCCGGTCCCCCCGCGGGGGACCGGCCCTCCTGCGACGGACCGGAGGCCATCGGGCGCGCCCGGCCAGGCGGGACCAGCGACGAGGCCGCCCCGGCAGGCCCGGCGAGCCGGTATCTCCGTGGGCGACACGGGGTTTACTTTCCGTGCCCGAGCGGGTAATTTCAGAGCAGGGAATGGAGTTTCCCCTGAACCGCGCTAGCTGATAACTCCTACCAACCGTGAAGGCGTTGGTAGGCTATTGCACAGACAACCACGTTTTCGACGTGGTTGTCTTTTTTTGCATGATCCGCACGAGGTGCAGCATGTTCGGGGCGCTCATCGGTCTTCCACGCAACATCTGGCTGATCGGGCTGATCAGTTTCTGCAACGACAGCGCGAGCGAAATGCTCTACCCCATCATTCCGCTGTACCTGTCCTCGGTCCTCATGGCCGGGCCGCGCGCGCTCGGCCTCATCGAAGGCATCGCCGAAGCCACGGCGAGCCTGCTGAAACTGTTTTCCGGGGTGGTCATGGACCGCACCCGCGCGGCAAGGCCGTGGATCATCCTCGGCTACGGCCTTGCCGGATTCGGCCGCCCCCTGATCGCCTTTGCCGGCAGTTGGGGCTGGGTCCTGCTCATCCGCTTCGCCGACCGGGTCGGCAAGGGCCTGCGCACGTCCCCGCGCGACGCGCTGCTGGCCTCCTGCGCCGGGCCCGAACAGTGCGGGCTGGCGTTCGGGCTGCACAGGGCCATGGACAACGCCGGGGCCGTGGCCGGGCCGTTGGCGGCCTTCGGGCTGTTGTCCTGGGGCATGCCCCTCAAGCACATCTTCCTGTGGGCAGTGCTCCCCGCCGTGCTCTGCCTGGGCCTTTCGCTGGGAGTACGGGAACCGGCCCCCGCAACGCGCAGCCGCCAACGCCGCGCCATGGACTGGCGTCTGCGCGGCATGCCGCCGGTGTTCAAGAGATACCTCGCGGCGGTCGCCCTGTTCACGCTCGGCAACTCCTCCAACATGTTTCTGTTGCTGCGGGCCGGGGAACTCGGGGTTCCGGCGGAGCGGATACCGTTGCTGTGGGCCGCCGTTTCAGCGGTCGCCATGCTCTTTTCCGTGCCGTTGTCCGCCCTGTCCGACAGGCTGGGACGCCCCGCCGTCCTGCTGGGCGGGTATGGCGCATATTGCCTGTTCTACCTGGCAATGGCCGTCATCGACGACAACAGCGCCGTTCTCTTCATCCTGTTCGGCTTCTACGGCCTGTTCATGGGCGCCACCGAGGGCGTCGAAAAAGCCTTTGTCGCGGACCTCGTGGACGCCGACCGGCGCGGAACCGCCTTCGGGTGGTTCAACCTGGTCGCCGGGGCCCTGCTCCTGCCCGCTTCGGTCCTTTTCGGCTTCCTGTACCAGACGGTGTCCCCGGCCTGCGCGTTTCTCTTCTCGGCCGGGTGCTCCCTGCTGGCGGCCGTAGTGGTCGGCTTTTTCGTCCCGCCCCCGCCACGGCGGCAGCATGAGCCCGGCGTTGCGCGGAACCAGCGCGGAAGAAAACACGCAACCCGTTCGCGGACAATGCATGCGGACCATGCCATGTCATGTCACGGCATGCGCGAGATATTCACCCATATCGAGCGGCGACAACCGGAGCACACATGATCAAATCAATCATCTGCATCAGCGCGGGCGCGTCCATGGGATCGGTTCTGCGATGGGTTTTCGGCCTGATGCTGAACGGCGTCTTCCCGCCCATCCCCCTCGGCACGGTGGCCGCCAACCTGCTTGGCGGCTATTGCATAGGCATTGCCGTAAGCGCCTTCAACGCATTTCCCCACCTGGCCCCGGAATTGCGCCTGCTGGTGATTACCGGCTTTCTCGGCGGGCTGACGACGTTCTCCACGTTTTCCGCCGAGGTGGGCGCGCTGTTGCAGGGACAACGCATCATGACGGCCGTCGCCGCCGTTACACTTCATGTGGCAGGGTCCCTCATGATGCTGTTTCTGGGGATGGGAACCTTTGCCGCTCTCAGGACTATCCTGCGATAGGAGATGACACATGCACGGTTACCAGCTCACCTTCTTCACCCAACAGGGGCGTACGCACGGAATGTTGAGCATCGCGGAATGGCTGCTCAGGGAAGCCAGGGAGATCGGCGTCAAGGGGGCCACCATTGCCGCCGCGCAGGGGGGCTACGGCCGCGACGGCAAATACCATTCCGCCCATTTCTTCGAATTGGGGGAACAGCCGGTGGAAGTGACCATGGCGGTCGGCCCCGAACAGGCGGAGCGGTTGTTCGCCAGAATCGGGAAAGAGGACCTCAGGATTTTCTACATGAAGATTCCCGTGGAATTCGGCATCACGGGAGAGGACCCGGAATAGCTGGCTACGCCCAATGCCGGGGGGGAGGCCAGGGGCAGTCGCCCGCCTGAGCGCCATCCCGCCCGCCATCCTGCCCGCCATCCTGCCTTGTGGAACCGCCGATGCCAGGAGCGTGCGACGCCCTTGGAGGCCGCGCAATGGCGACGGGTCTGCCACGCCAACGCCCAAGGCTTCCGAATGGCGGACGCACCTGCGCCGCAGCCTGTGCGACGGCGGGCTCCGCACCCGATGCCCAAGGGCCGGTCCCCCCGCGCGAGGGACCGGCCTGCTTCATCCTTTCGCCCTGACGCCCCGCATGGGAGGCTGCCTATGCGGCCTTGGCGTCGGCGGTAAGGTTGCCCATGATCTGCTGCAATTCCAACGCCATATGGGAAAGCCCCTGAATGGCGCCGGAAGACTGCACGATACTCTCCGCTATCTCGCCGACGATATTGTTGATTTCCTCAATGGCCCGGGTGATTTCCTCCGATGTGGCGCTTTGTTCTTCCGCTGCGGTGGCGATGGACGCCACAACCCCCGAACTGGAGGCGGCCATGTCCACGATTTCGGTCAGCGCGTTGCCGGAAGCTCCGGCCAGTCCGGTCGCCTCCTCGATGCGCTCCGCCGCCTTGTCCACTTCCACAATGTTGTTGCGGGCGGCCTGCTGGATGCCGGCGATGTTGGTGCCGACCTCATGGGTGGCGGACATGGTCTTTTCGGCCAGCTTGCGCACCTCGTCCGCCACCACGGCGAACCCCCGGCCGGCCTCGCCGGCGCGGGCGGCCTCTATGGCCGCGTTCAGGGCCAGCAGGTTGGTCTGGTCCGCGATGTCGGAGATGGTCACGATGACATTGTCGATGCGTTCGGCCTGCTTGCCAAGTTCCTGCATGTCGGTCTGCAACTTGGAGGCGACGGCGTGCACGCCGCGTATGGCCTCCACGACATTGCCCACCAGGGTGGAACCTTCCCTGGCCTTCCTGCTGGTGTCCTCGCTGCCCTCCGAAGCCTGCCCGGCGTTGCGGGCAACCTCGAGCACGGTGCTGTTCATTTCCACCATGGCGGTAGCCGTGGAGTTGACGCGGTCGCGCTGCATGCCGGCGCCGCGCGATATCTCTTCCATCTGGGCCGTCAGTTCCTCGGCGGACGCCGCCACCTGGTTGGCTATGGAGATGGCCTCTTCCGCCACCTGCCGCATGGTGTTCTGCTGGCTCCGTATTTCGGTCATGTCGGCGATGAACTCCATGTAGCCGACGGTGCGCTTTTGCAGGTCGTGCAGCGGACTGGCCGCCACCATGACATCCATGCGCCTTCCCTGCGGGTGGATGACCGTTTCGCCGCGCACCACCTGGTTCTGGCTCATGGCCCTCTTGCCGAAACAGGTGTTGCCGCTGCAATCGTCGCTCATGAGCTGCTGCCTGCACTGAGCGTCCGAGATGTCCTTGCCGAGCACCTCTTCGGCGGCCCTGTTCAGGAACAGGACGTTGTGCTGCTGGTCGCAGGTGATGATGGGCAGGTTCAGCTGATGGACGACATCGGTGTATGCGTCGCTGACGGTGTTGACGGACCGGGCCAGGTCCGCGAAGGAGTTGGAGAACTCCGTAAGGTTCAGGCGCTCCTGGAACTGCCCGGAAAGGATGTTGTCGGCAAGACGGTTGGCCCGCGACACGATGCCTTCGAACACCACCGGAATCTGCTGGATGGAGGCCGTCATCTTGCCGATTTCCCCGCCCTCCTTCACCGAGAGCTTGTAGGAGAACTCTCCCTGGGAAATGGCCGTGGCCAGGTTGCCCACGTCATGCAGCACGCGGATGAGGGCGAAAATGATGAGGACGGCGAACACCGTGCCCAGCAGGATCCCCGCCACGCTGCCGCCCAGCATCAGGGTCTGCGACGAGCTGACGGTCTCCAGCGTGTCCGCTCCGAACGTCTCCATCAGCTTGTCGGCGCCGGCGTTGAGCTTTTTCGAGGTGTCCAGGGAATCGTCCAGCAGGCTTTCCGTCGTCTGCAGGTAGCCACGGATGTCCTGATGCAGCTTGTTCATGTCGGTGAACGTCGCGTGCACCTTGTCGAATGCCTGCAACAGGCCGGCAAGACTGGCCTTGCCTTCGGCAAGGCGCAGCACCCCATCCAGTTGCCCGAGGCCGCTCCTGAACTTGGCGAAGTGTTCCTCCACCAGCCTGGCGTCGACGGAAAGGCCGGAATTCACAAACTGGCCCAGCGCGCCGCGTCCGGAGGCGATGTCCCGGCGGATGCGGGCCATGTTTTCCAGGGCGTCGAGGTTGCCGGCGGTCCGGGCCAGCGCGATCAGGGCATCCAGCATCCGCTCCATGTCGTCTATGCCGGGCAGCACCGCCTGCGTGTAGTGGGCCTGGACATTCTTTACCGCCGGTTCCATCGATGCGATAACACTGCGAAACTTCTTTATGTTCTCGTCAATGTCATTCAGCATCTTCTGGTTTTCCGGCAAGAGGGCGATGTCCCGGGCCAGCCTGACCTTGGCCTCGGCCAGGTCAAGGGACTCCCTGGCGTGCCCCATGTACTGCGGGTCGGACGAACGCAGAAACCGGAACACCTCGAACGCGGCGTCCTCCATGGCGCCGTCCAGGTCGCTGCAGATGACGTTGAAATTGGAAAGACGCCGGTATTCCACAAATCCCTTGCCCACCTTGTCGAGCCCGCTGTAGCCCAGCAGCGCCAGGCCCACCAGCAGGACCATCATGAACATGAACCCCGCGATGATCTTGTGCTTTGTCGTCATGGTCTCCTCCTTGTCGGATATCTGGTCCGGCGGAATCCGGCGCCGCCGCGCTGTCGCTGCCCCGCTCGCCCGCTACATCCAATCGCCCAGTTGCATGGACCGGGTAATGGCCTCCGGAGAACGCGGTTTTCCCGTGTGGTAGCCTTGCACCTCGTCACAGAGATGCAACGCGAGATTGATTTTCTGCTCTTCACTTTCCACGCCTTCCGCAAGGCAGGTCATGCCCAGCTTGTGTCCGACGGAAATGATGCACTCTACAACGGCCCTGGTGTTGGCGCTTTCCATCAGCCCAAGAACAAGGCTGCGATCTATCTTGAGTTTGCTCACGGGAAGGCGGATGAGGTGGGAAAAATTGGAGTATCCTGTTCCAAAGTCGTCCAGTGATATCCGCACGCCCAGATCGTGCAGCGCATACAGGCGCACGATGCTGTTTTCCGCATCGGTCATGGCCGTGGATTCCGTGATTTCCAGTTCCAGGTGCTCCGGGGGCAGCCCCGTATCCCGCAGGACTCTGGCCACAAGGTCGGGCAGGTCGGCATCCTGCAACTGGACGGCGGAAAGGTTGACGGCCATTCGTCCGGTGAACAGTCCCATGTCCAGCCATTCCTTGCCCTGGCGGCATGCCTCGTACAGCACCCAGGCTCCCATGGGGACGATCAGGCCCGTGCTTTCCGCCACGGAAATGAACTGCGAGGGGGGAATGAATCCCTTTTCCGGGTGCTCCCAGCGCAGCAGCGCCTCAAGGCCGACCAAGCCATGGTCCTCGAGGGAGAACTGGGGCTGGTAGTATACCCGCAGTTCGTCGTCGCGCAGCGCCTTGGGCAGCGCGGACTCCATCCACCATCTGTTGGTGATGACTTCGTTGAGTTCGTGCGAAAAGAAGTGATACTTTCCCGGCCGACGGTTTTTTCCCTCTTCCAGGGCCACCCTGGCGTTATGCAGCAGCGTGGGCATGTCGGCACCGTCATTGGGGTACACGCTTATGCCTATGGTGCAGGAAATATGGAACTCCTGACCACGCAACAGCAGGGGCACGGACATCTCGTCCAGGAACGTATCCACGAATTTCGTGATGGAATCGAAATGCTGAAGGTCGGAGAGAAGGACCACGAACTTGTCGTCGTCGAATCGCACGAGCATCTTTTGATACCCCACCGTGTAGCTGAAACGCTCGGCAATACTGCTCACCACGTCGTTGGTGGTCGCTTGTCCGGACAGTGTGGATATCTTTGCGTAGTCATCGATACTGATCATCAGCACGGCATGGCATATGCCGTCCGTCTTCTGTTGCAGGAAATTCTGGGCAAAATACTCCTCGATCATCTTGTATTTCGGCAAGTTCGTGGCTTCGTCGTAGTATTCCTTGTAGATGGCCTGCTTTTGCAGCAGACTGTAGTTGCGCACCCATATGATCAGGAAGGCGAAGAGCGTGAGGCCGATGATGAATGTGGATATGGTGAAGATAAGAACCTTGCGCTGCCACTCGGCCAGCACCTGTTCCGTCCCGATGCCGGATATGACGGCGATGTTGAACCGGCCCACGCGGCTGAAGGCGAACACCCGCTCCACGCCATCGTCGTGAGACGGGGTTATGTAGACTCCTTCCTCCAATCCGCTTTGCAGGTTGTGCATGAACGTGGAGCCTTTCAGTATCTGCCCCCTCTTGCCGATGTCCTCTGGGTATCGGGCGAGCAGACGGCTGTTCAGGTCGGTGATGGCGACGAATGCGTCGTCGTCCGGCATCGTCTGGCTGTACACCTTCAGAAAGAACGTGTGCGGCACCGCTGCGACGACAACGCCCGCGAAGGCGCCGTCCTTTGTTTCCAGCCGTCTGGACAGCGTGATGAGCCACGCCTGCTCGAATTCGGAAAAGAACGGTTCGGAGATGGTCAGTTCTTTCGCGGAACCCTGCTCGTTCCGCTTGAAGTACGGGCGTTCCCGGATGTTGGCGGCAAAGGGAAAGGCTGTTGGCGCGTTGCCTACGAATTCGCCATCCGCGTTGGCGATGCGCAGGGCCATCGCCGCGGGCATGACCATCAGATGCCGCTTCAGATACGCATCCCCCCCCCCCGGATTCCATGGGGATATTCTTGCCGTACCTGTCCTGCACCAGGTGCAGGATGGCGTCTATCTTGTCCACCGACATCATGGCGTGGCCTTTGACCTGCTCCACATACGAGCGCAGATAGCGCTTGGCGAACTCCAAGTCGCGTTCGCGCGACTGCCATGCCTCAAGCGCCAGCAGAGCTACGAACGTCATGAAAAACAGCACGATTCCAGCAATGAATATCTTTTCCCTGAATTTAAGGACGCTGATATCCTTCAAAAACATATTATACGGGCTTTGCCTGCCTCGTGCAGCGATGGGTTCGTCCTTCATGTCCGCCTTCCTTCCGCTCCTGGGACATGGAGCGAATTTGGCATTCTGGATCACCGGGAGTGAGTTGTCCTTTGCTGGATATGCTTGGTTCATGCTTCGCCATGGATTTTCAAGAAATGAAAATCACAGCCGTCCATCTTCCACCTAGTGAAGAAAAACAAAAGTGCAATACGGCAAAATTGAGGAAAGACACAAAAAATGCTCTCCTCAATATTGAGGAGAGCACCATATGCCGCGTGGCCGGGGCGAACCGGGCGGACAGCCCGGGATGGGGCCTGCGAAAAAAAAGCGGCGTCCCCCCATATGGAGTAACGCTGCTTTTCCAGTTCGTTACGATTTGAACCCGATTATTCCCGGTCGCGCCGGTCGCGATTGACGAACGCGCTGATCAGTTCGACCCGGCTGTTGGTCCGGGTTTTCTTCAACAGCGTCCGGATGTAGAAGCGCACGGAATTTTCCTTGAGGCCGAGCATGTCGGCCATGCCCCCGGTGGAGTGCCCTTGCACCAGGAGTTCCAGAACCTCCCGTTCGCGGGGTGACAGTCCGTGATGCACGGAAAAGGCGCTGACGGCCTCGGCAATGCCGGAGGAGGCGGGCAACGCAGGCTGGAGCGGCGGCATCACGTCCTTGTCGGTTTCCCGCAGCGCGCGATAGGCTGCGGGCAGGGACACAAGGCACAACAGGGTGCAGGCCGTCAGCACGGCAAATGATGAAAAGGGCAGCAGAGGCTGCAGGTAGCGCTGAAACAGGGACCCTGCCAGAAGGGATACAGTCATGCCCAGCAAGAGAGCGGCAGTGGCCAGGGCCGGGCGGGGGCAGCGGGATGCGAGGTTTCCGGTAATCAGCATGCCGATGAACAGTTGCACCTGGTATCCGATGATGCAGGTTACATATATGGCCTGATGCAGCCATACCACTGGCTGGGGCCGGAACAGCCACGGAACCGAGAAGCATACCATGATGCTGCCCATGAGCAGAAACTTCAGCATGGCGTTGCCGTATCGATGCAGCAGGAAGGCCATTCCGGAAAACAGGAGTACGAAAACAAGCTGCGTGTATTCCGGATAGGCTTCCCGAAGGTTGAGGCGCGGGAGAAATATGAAGTGAGTGAAGCCGTTGATGAAGAAACTTATGGAGAGAGGTATCAGCAACCACAGAAGTATCTTCGAGGGTGAAGGAGCGGGCTGCGACGCATCCTCTCCATCCTGAATGCGGCTGTTCCGCAAGGCCTGGGCTCTATCAAGCAGTACCGGAAGCATCTTGAAAAGCCGCCAGACAACATAGGCGAACCCTGCGGCAAACACGGAGCGGATATAATACAGCAGAACGGAAAAACGGTTCAGGGGCGTGGTTTCGGATGCCGGAAGATACACTTCCACCAGAATCAGCACGGTCACGGCCCAGAAGGCATGCCCAGCCGCCAGGGCGATGCCCAGCGTGAACCCCTGGTCGCGGGGCGGGACGGAAAGAAAGAACAGTCTGTGCATCAGCGGCCAGAGCATCGACCAGAGGGTGGGCTGCACCAGAGCCAGCCAGTAGCCTTCGTAGAACATGGGGCACAGCAGGCGTGTCAGGGGGACGCTTACGGCCAGAAACACCACTCCCAGGGCAATGGCGCCACCCCACATCCGGGCCTTTCGGGAGTCGGAGGCAATATGCCGCTCGATGACGGTGAGGCCCGACGCGCTTATGAACACGCCCAGCAGAAAGCCCACAAGGGCGATGAACTGCTCCTCGGGCGACATTCTGTGAAGCAGCAGCAGGATGGCCCCGATATTGATGATCGGGAAAAAAAGCCCCGCCAGGGCCTGGCCCCAGGCCTTTCCCGGGTTGGAAGGCAGAGTGGCGGCAAGCTCCTGGCGCGGGCCCTGGGGAGAGAATGGGGATGTATGCATGGGCAATGGCTGCGAGCCTTGGTGTGGTTCGGTTCATCCAACGGGACCGGAGGGCGCGTGCACGGGAAACCTTTGGCCGTGACCACGTTCCCGCCCTTCGACACATGCCGGCAGACCAGACCTTGTGTTGCAAGGTCTGGACGAGGAGAAAGCCAACATCGAGCCACCGTGCCCCTCAGAACAGCACGAGAGTGGCCAGCCCCAGGAAGATGAAGAACCCCGCGCCATCCGTCAGCGCGGTGAGGAAAATGCTCGACGCCTGCGCCGGGTCGCGTCCCACGGCCCGCAGGATGAGCGGAATGGACGCCCCCGCCAGCGCGCCCAGCAGCATGTCCAGCAGCAGCGCCAGCGACATCACCGAGGCCAGCTTCCACGACCCGGTGAACGCCCACACCGCGCCCAGCACCAGCAAGGCCACGATGGCCCCGCTGGACAGGCCGATCTTGGCCTCGCGCAGCACCGCCCACCACGCCTTGCGCCGATCGAACCGCTCCACCGCCAGTTGCCGGATCATCACCGCCAGCGCCTGCTGCCCGGTGTTCCCGGCCTGGTTGGCCACCATGGGCATGAGCACGGCCAGCACCGCCATCTGGGCGATGGACCCTTCGAACATGTACACCACCGACGCCGACACCGCCGAGTTCAGCATGTTGATGACCAGCCACGGCAGCCGCTTCAGCACCGATTCGTGCCACGGCGTGTCCACGCTTTCGTCCGTGCCCGCGCCCACCATGCCCAGCATGTCCTCGGACGCCTCGTCGTGGATGATGTCGATGATGTCGTCGTGGGTGACCACGCCCAGCAGGCGGCCCTCGTAGTCCACCACGGGCATGGCCATGAAGTTGTAGTGGCCCAGCAGGTGCGCCACCTCTTCCTTGTCCTGGTCGAACAGCACCGAGATCAGGCCCTGGTTGCGCACCTCGTCCTTCAGCCTGTTGCCGGGCTTGCAGAGCATGATGTCGCGCAGCGAAAGCACGCCCACCAGCCGGTCCTGCTCGTCAACGACGTACGCGTAGTAGGGGATTTCCTTGTCCTCGATCTCGGCGCGGATCTGCGAGATGGCCTGGTCGGCGGTCAGGCCCTGGTCGAGGATGATGATCTCGGTGTTCATGACCCCGCCCGCGGTATCCGGGTCGAAGGCCATGAGATGGCGGATTTCCTCGGCGTCCTCGGTTTCGAGGCTGCTCAGCAGGACGTCGCGGTGGTCCTCGTCCAGTTCGTCCAGCACGTCGGCCGCGTCGTCGGGCGACATCTCGGACAGGATCTGGGCGGCCACGTCGGCGTCGAGGTTTTCCAGCAGGTCGACGCGCACGTGCTCGTCAAGCTCGGCCAGGGCGTCGGCGGCGTCCTCGGCGGGCAGGTGGCGCAGCACGCACACCTGGCGTTCCAGCGAAAGATTTTCCAGGTGGTCGGCGACGTCGGCGGGGTGGGCGAATTCGGCGTCCTCGCCCGGCGTGGCGGGGTCGCGGCATTCCTCGGGCAGCACGATGGTCCGGCAGGCGTCCCCGTCGTCGCGGGGGGCGCCGTCCACGCATTCGCGGTCGTGCTCGTGCCCGTGTTCCTGCCCGGTCATGGAATTCCCTCGCTGCATGGCGCGCCCTGTCCCCCCCTCACATGCCCGGCCCGCGTGGCGGGTTCGCGACATCGGCTTGACGAAACCGGGGTGGGCTCCTACTACACGGCAAGCGCCATTTCCGCCGTTTTTCGCGCCCCCGCCGCACAGGCGCGGCGCGGGGCACCCTGCGTGTACCATCTAGCCAGTGGCGGCACAATCCATGTCATCGCATACCGTACCGGATTTCGACACCTTCTTCGCGGGGCAGCCCCGCGAACACCTGCTGGCCGCCATCGACCTGGCCCTGCTGGAAGACGGCCCGGACCTGACCAGCGACGCCGTGTTCGGCCCCGTGGACCGGCTGGCGGCGGAAATCGTGGCCAAGCAGCAGACCCTGGTGGCCGGGCTGCCCGTTGCCCCGCTGGTGATGGAGCGCTGCGCCGCCCTGCTGGAAAGCCCGGTGGTGGGCGGCTGGACCTGGAACCCGCACACCGCCGACGGCGACGAACTGCCCCCCGGGGCCATCGCCGCCGACATCGAAGGCCCGGCGCGGCTGGTGCTGAAGGCGGAACGGGTCATCCTGAACTTCATCTGCCACATGTCCGGCATCGCCAACCTGACGCACCGCTACGCGCGTGAACTGGAAGGCACGGCCACCCGCCTGCTGGACACCCGCAAAACCCTGCCGGGGCTGCGCTTTCCCGAAAAATACGCCGTGCTGGTGGGCGGCGGGCTGAACCACCGCCGCACCCTGGCCGAAATGCTGATGCTGAAGGACAACCACATCGACGCGGCCGGGTTCATCACCGCCGCCGTGGCCGCCCTGCGCGTGGCCTACGCGCCCTGCCCGCCCATCGAGGTGGAATGCCGCACCGTTGACGAGGTGCGCGAGGCCGTGGCCTGCAAGGTGGACCGCATCATGCTGGACAACATGGACCTTGCGCTCCTGCGCGAGTCGCTTACACTGGTGCCCCCCGGCATCGAAACCGAGGCCAGCGGCGGCGTCACCTTGGAAACGCTGCGTTCACTGGCCGAGGCATCCCCCCACGGGCCCGACTTCGTCTCCGTGGGCAGGCTTACCCACTCCGCCCCGGTGGCGGACTTCAGCATGCGCATACGCAAGGCATGACATGACCGCACAGCAGTCCCAGAAGGAGCGCATCGCCGCGCTGCGCGCCGCGCTCGGCCCCAACCTGACCATCATGGGCCACCACTACCAGCACGAATCGGTCATCCGGCACACCGACCTGCGGGGCGACTCGCTGGAACTGGCCCGCCGCGTGGCCACCATAGACGCCGCCAGCATCGTGTTCTGCGGGGTGTACTTCATGGCCGAATCGGCCGCCCTGCTGGCGCGCCCCGGCCAGAAGGTGTACCTGCCGGAGCATTCCGCCAACTGCGTCATGGCCCAGATGGCCCCGGCCGAACGGGTGGACGCGGTGCTGCGCGCCCTGTCGGCCGACGGCCGCAAGGTGGTGCCGCTGGCCTACGTGAACACCTCGCTGGCGGTGAAGGCCGTGGTGGGGCGGCACGGCGGCGCGGTGTGCACCTCTGCCAACGCGCGCACCATGCTGGAATGGACCCGCAGGCAGGGCGACGCCGTGCTGTTCCTGCCGGACAAGAACCTGGCCCGCAACACCGCCAACCTGCTGGGCATTCCCGAAGACAAGCGCCACATGCTGGACGTGCGCGCGGCCAGCTTCGCCGCCGACGCGCTGTCCGGCGAGGCCCGCCGGGCGGAACTGCTGATCTGGCCCGGCTGCTGCGCCATCCACGCCCGGTTCAACCTGCGCCAGATGGAAACGGCCCGCGCCGCCCACCCCGGCTGCCGCATCGTGGTGCATCCGGAATGTTCGCCAGAGGTGGTCAACGCCGCCGACGCCGCCGGGTCCACCACCGCCATCATCCGCTTTGCCGACAAGGCCCCGGACGGCTCCACCGTTATCGTGGGCACGGAAATCAACCTCGTGCGGCGGCTGGCCCGCCAGCATGCCGGGCGGCTGACCGTGCTGCCCCTGCTGGAAAGCGCCTGTTCGCACATGGCCCGCGTGACCGAGCCCAAGCTGCTGCGCACCCTGGAAGGGGTGGCGGCGGGCACGGAAACCCCGGTCACGGTGCCCATGGACCTGCACGAACCCGCCAGGGCCGCCCTGCAACGCATGCTGGACGCCTGTGCCTGAGCGGGCGTAGAGAGTACGGACGGCCCGCGCGACGCCCGCCGACAACGAGGCGTCGCGCGGGCCGACCAGCATCCTGCGCCCGGCAGGGGCCGGGGCCCGGAATCCGGAAGGCCCGGCGCCCGAACGCCGCACCGCATCCCCCACTCCCTCCTCTTCGCAAGGGACGCGCCATGAACAATTCCACCTACCGCCTGCACACCCCGGTCCTGGTCATCGGCTCGGGCATCGCCGGGTGCACCGCCGCGCTCACCCTGGCCGACCGGGGCATGGAAGTCACGCTCATCAACAGCGGCCAGCACCTGGACAGCGGCAACTCGGCCCTGGCCCAGGGCGGCATCGTGTTCCGCGCGGGCGACGACGACCCCCGCCTGCTGGAAACCGACATCCTCATCGCCGGGCACCGCCACAACCACCTGCGCGCGGTGCGCCACATCGCCCGCAACGGCCCCAAGGCCGTGCAGGACATTCTGGTGGACCGGCTGCACATTCCCTTCGCCAAGGGACGCACCCCCGAATGCGAATGGGACCTGACCATGGAGGGCGGCCACGGCGCGCACCGCATCCTGCACTGCGCCGACTACACCGGCCGGGCCATCATGGACGGGCTGATGGCGGCGGTGAACGACGCCCCCAACATCCGCGTGCTGTCGGAACGCACCGCCGTGGACCTGCTGACCAGCCACCACCACGCCCGCAACAACGAATTCCGCTACCAGCTCAACAACCAGTGCGTGGGGGCCTACGTCTTCAACGAGCAGTTGCGCCGGGTGGAGACCATCCTCGCCGACATCACCGTGCTGGCCACCGGCGGCATCGGGCAGGTGTACCTGCACACCACCAACAGCCCGGCCTGCATCGGATCGGGCGTCGCCATGGCCAGCCGCGCCTTCGTGCGCACCGAAAACCTGGAGTACGTGCAGTTCCACCCCACCGCCCTGCTGCACCGCAGTTCGCGCCGGTTCCTGGTCAGCGAGGCCATGCGCGGCGAGGGCGGGCGGCTGGTCAACGGCAGCGGCGAGCACTTCATGGAACGCTACGACCCCCGCGCCGACCTTGCCCCCCGCGACATCGTGGCCCGGTCCATCGTGGAGGAAATGCTGCGCAACGGCGAGGAATGCGTGTATCTGGACGCCCGCCACATGGAGCAGGATCCGGCGGAGCGCTTCCCCACCATCTTCGCGCGGTGTCTGGAACTGGGCATCGACATCCGGCGCGACCTGATCCCCGTGGTGCCCGCCGCGCACTACTTCTGCGGCGGCATCCTCACCGACCTCACGGGCCGCACCACCCTGGAACGGCTGTACAGCGTGGGCGAATGCAGTTGCACCGGCGTGCACGGGGCCAACCGCCTGGCCTCCACCTCGCTGCTGGAAGCGCTGCTGTGGGGCCGCACCGCGGCAGAGGACATCGCCAAGCGCTCCGGCGGGCAGCGCGGCCTGGGCAAGCGCCTGCGCGACTCCATCCCCGACTGGCAGTCCTCCGGCGACGAACGCAACGACGACCCCGCCCTCATCGCGCAGGACTGGGCCACCATCCGCCACACCATGTGGAACTACGTGGGCATCACCCGCACCCGCAGCCGCCTGCAACGCGCCTTCGAAGACCTGCGCGACCTGTCGCGCCACCTGCACGACTTCTACAAGCGCACCCCGCTCTCCAAACCCCTCGTGGACCTGTTCCACGGCTGCCAGACCGCGTACATGGTGACCATGGCGGCCCTGAGGAACAAGCAGAGCCTGGGGTGTCACTACAGGGTGGATTAGGGAGAGCACGTTCAGAGGTGGGAAAGTTTTTTTACGCCTCCGGCGGGCAGGGGGATTCTCCCCCTGCACCTCTTTTCAACGCGAAGAACCGCCCATCGGGCGGTTCTTCGCGTTTTGCTACAAGTAAAACCAGGCAGAATAACTTCGCGAATTCCGTATAAATTCCCATTTCAGGGGGTGCAGGGGGCGGTAGCCCCTTGCCCGCCGGAGGCATACAAAAAACCTCCCCCTCACCTCCCCTGCTCCGCAAACAAGTTATTGATGCGGCACGCCGCGCAGGCCGCGCCGAACCCGTTGTCGATGTTGACCACGGTGACGCCGCTGGCGCACGAGGTGAGCATGCCGAGCAGCGCGGAGAGCCCGGCGAAGTTCGCGCCATAGCCCACCGAGGTGGGCACGGCGATGAGCGGTTGCGAAACGAGGCCGCCCACCACGCTGGTCAGCGCGCCTTCCATGCCCGCCACCACGATGAGGACGCGGGCCTTGCGCAGTTCGTCCAGCCGGTCGAACAGCCGGTGCACGCCCGCCACGCCCACGTCGGAGATGATCCACGCCTTGCTGCCCAGCATTTCGCAGGTCACGCGGGCCTCTTCGGCCACGGGCAGGTCCGAGGTCCCGGCGGTGATGATGCCGATCTCGCCCGGCTTGAAGGCCAGTTCGCCGTGCAGCATGGTCAGGGTACGGCCAAGGGCGTTGTAGCTGGCCTCGGGACAGGCGTCCAGCACGTGCTCCGCCATTTCCGGCGAGACGCGGGTGGCCAGCACGTGGCTGAGGCCGCGCAGCCGGGTGAATATCTCCGTCACCTGCTGCGGGGTCTTGCCCGCGCCGTAGACCACCTCCGGAAAGCCGTTGCGCAGCTTGCGGTGCAGGTCGAAGCGGGTGTGACCCATTTCAAGGTACGGCAGGTCGCGCAGTTGCGACATGCCCTTGTCCACGTCGATGGTGCCCGCGCGGATGCCTTCCAGCAGGTCGCGCAATGCGTCGGTCCTGTCCATGTCGTCTGTCCGTCGTTGCGGCGCGCCGCATGGGCGCTGCCGGTATCGTTGTCAAAAACCATGCTGGGCTATTTGCGAGACTTGCCGATGGCAAGATACACGTCGGCAAGGGGGATGGAGTGCTTGCGCGCCAGCGCCTTGCAGTCTTCCAGTTCCGGCTTGGCGCGCAGCACCTCGCCGTCCAGCAGGGCCTGCTTCATGGTCACCGGCCCCAGCGGGGTTTCCAGCCGTTCGAAGCGCGTTTCCAGCACGATCTTGTCGATGGGCACGCTCTTGATGCCCAGCGTGGTGGTGTGCCGGAACAGCAGCCGCGCGAAGCGCTCCTGCTCGTGCCGGGCGCAGAGCAGCGAAACGCAGGTGGCGGGCCGCCCCTTCTTCATCATGATGGGGGTGAAGTGCACGTCCATGGCGCCTTCTTCCATCAACAGCTCCATGGCCACGGCCAGCTGCTCGGCGGTCATGTCGTCGATGTTGCATTGCAGCAGGCGCGCGGGCTCGGAGGGCAATTCTCCGGCTGCCGGAAGCGCGGTGGAAGACGCGGCGTCGGCCGCGTGCCCCGCGTGTATCTCGTCCACCTCGGCCAGGTGCACCCGCAGCAGGTTGGGCAGTTCGGTGTCGCGGTGGCCGATGCCGTAGCCGGTGCGCTGCACGGCCATGCGCGGCGCGGCGGTGAACCGGCGCACCAGCGTGGCCAGAATGGCCGCGCCCGTGGGCGTGGTGGTCTCGTGCGGGCTGGCCCCGCGCGTGGTGGGAATGCCCGACAGCAGTTCCGCCGTGGCCGGGGCGGGCACGGGCATCAGCCCATGGGCGCAGCGCACGAAGCCGCCGCCAAGCTCCACGGGCGAGGCCCAGGCCGCGTCCACGCCCAGGCGGTGGTAGCAGATGGCCGCGCCCACGATGTCCACGATGGAATCGGTGGCCCCCACCTCGTGAAAATGCACCTCGTCCACCGGCTTGCCGTGCACTTTGGCCTCGGCCTCGGCCAGCTTGCGGAAGATGTCCAGGCTGGTGCGCCGCACTGGCTCGGGCAACGCGCTGGCGGTGATGATGGCCTCTATGTCCGGCAGGTTGCGCTGCGGCGGGTGGCGGTGGTCATGGGAATGGTGGTGGCCGTGCGCATGCCCCTGGTGGTCGTGACGGTCGCCATGGTCATGATGATCATGATGATGGTCGTGCCCATGGTCATGGTGTCCGTGATGGTGGTGCGCATGATCATGATGTTCATGGCCGTGCCCCCCATCCTGACCATGTTCCTGGCCGCAGTCCTGGCCCTCATGCGCCAGCACCACGTCCACCCGCAGGCCGGCAATGCCCTTGCGCATGTCCGGGGTCACCCGCAGTTCGAACTCGTGGTCCAGCCCCAGCTTCGAAAGCTCGGCCCGCAGATATTCGGGTTCCACGCCAAGGGACAGCAGCGCGGCAAGGTGCATGTCGCCGCTGATGCCCGCGAAGCAGTCGTAAAACAGTATCTTCACGCCAACAATCCTCCGGCCGGGGAGATATCCCGCAGCCCGGCCGGGTCGTACTCTGGCCGGGCTACGGGGCATTCTTTCGTGTATCGCGCGGGTAGCCCCTACAGGGTGCGGCGTATCATCTGCCGCCCCGCCTCCTGCAACTGGGCGAAGTCCGGCCCTTCCAGTTCGGCGGCCAGTTCGGCCAGCACGTCCGGAATGGCGATGTGCTGCGGACAGTTTTCCACGCACTGCCCGCAGGCCACGCACTGCGAGGCGTAGCCGGGGCCCTCGCCGCCGATCTCGCCGCTCATGCGCATGGCGTACAGGAACTTGCCTTCCTCGATGTTACCGAACATGTGCATCTTGTTGTAGGTCTCGAAGCACATGGGAATGGCGACGCCCATGGGGCACGGCATGCAGTAGCCGCAGCCGGTGCAGCGCACCTTCATCAGTTCGCGGTACCTGGCGCTGGCGCGGGCCACCAGTTCGAGGTCGCGCGGGCCCATCGACCCGGCCTCGGCGGAACCGGCAATGGCAAGGTTCTCCGCGATGTGCGCTTCCTCGTTCATGCCGGACAGCACCACCGTCACCTCCGGGTGGTTCCATATCCAGCGCAACGCCCATTCCACCGGGGTGCGCCGCACGGGCGACTCGTCCCAGATGGCCTGCACGGCGGGCGGCGCGGTGATCAGGCCCAGGTTGCCGCCGCGCAACGGCTCCATGATGATCACCCCGATGCCCTTGCCCGCCGCGTAGCGCAGCCCTTCGGTGCCCGCCTGATAGGTCTCGTCCAGGTAGTTGTACTGGATCTGGCAGAACACCCAGGGGTAGGCGTCGATGATGCGCTTGAAGTCTTCCGCCAGACCGTGGAAGGAGAACCCGGCGTTGGCGATGCGCCCGTCGGTCTTGGCCGCTTCCAGAAATTCCAGCACGCCCAGACCGTGCACGGTGTCCCACAGGGGGCCGTCCAGGGCGTGCACCAGATAGTAGTCGATGCACGAAACGCCAAGGCGCTCCAGTTGCGCGTCGAGGTAGCGGTCCATGTCGGCGCGGTCCTTGACCAGCCACGAGGGCAGCTTGGTGGCCACCCTGACCTTCTCGCGGTAGCCGTCGCGCAGGGCCTTGCCGAGCACGATCTCGCTCTCGCCGTTGTGGTACGGCCACGCCGTGTCCACGTAGTTGACCCCGCCGTCGATGGCGCTGCGGATCTGCGCGATGGCGCGGGTCTCGTCCACCTTGCCGTCCCGCATGGGCAGGCGCATGCAGCCGAAGCCCAGCGCGGACAGCGTGTCACCGTTTTTGGGCATGGTTCTGTACAGCACGTCTCGCTCCTTCGGCGCCGGGCGCGGTGCGCCCGTTCACGGTTACGCGGCTCCCTGCGGCCCCTTGCAATCAGGACCGCCGGGGCCGCCATCCCCGCCGCGCGTCATTCCGGCGAATGCAGCCGAAACGTCGCGGGGGATGTTCGATGCTCCGTGAAATAAACGGACCGTGCCCGGAAGAGAAGACACATTCCTGCCAAACTCTTGCCTGATCCTGCAACGGGTGGCAGAAACGCGTCAAATCGGTTACCGTCCGGAGCATGGTCAACGGCACCCACCGTTTTCCGCCATGGAGGCTACATGCATGAAATAGCTGAACTGATGGGCAGACTTGCCGTCAGCGAGGGCAAGACGGAAACAGGCCTGCCCGGCGTGGGGCTGTACAGAACATCCGGCTCCATCCACCGGGCGCCGCTGCTGTACCGGCAGGGGCTGGTCATCCTGGGCCAGGGGGCCAAGCTGGTGCACTTCGGCGGGCGGGTCTACCAGTACGACCAGGACCACTACCTGGCCCTCAGCGTGCCCATCGCCGCCGAATGCGAGGCCGTGGCCACGCCGGAAAAGCCCCTGCTCTCCCTGACCGTGGACATCGACCTGGGCGTGCTCAATGAACTCATAGGTCAGATAGAAGACCGTATCGACTACCGGTCGCTGACGCAAGGCTGCACCCATCAGGGGCTGTTCCTGGCCAGGGCCGACGCCGCGTTCAAGAACACGGTGCTGCGCTTGTTGTGGGCCCTTTCCAGCCCGCTGGAAAGCCAGGTGCTGGGGCCGGGGCTGGTGCGCGAACTGCTGTTCCGGGTGCTGTGCGGCGAGAACGCGGCGGCCCTGCACGCGCTGGTCACCAGAAACACCAACATGTCGCGCATCGAAAAGGCCCTGAAGCAGATCCACGGCAACTTCGCCGAGCCGTTCAACGTGGACCAGTTGGCCGGGTTCGTGAACATGAGCCCATCCACCTTCCACCGGGCGTTCAAGGACGTGACCTCGTTCTCGCCCATCCAGTACCTGAAGCGGGTGCGCCTGAACAAGGCGCACAGCCTGCTGCGCGAGGACGGCGTACGCGCCAGCGAGGCGGCGCGCATGGTGGGTTACGAAAGCGTTTCGCAGTTCAGCCGGGAATTCCGCCGCTACTTCGGCATCAGCCCCAGCCACGCGGGCGGATTGGCGGGGGAATGATCCGTGTGAACGTGGATGCGCCGCATGACGGATGAAAAACGCCCGACGGGGGCGGTGTCTGGCACTGCCACGGGCCGGGCGCAAGGAGCATGCGAGCGGTCCGGGGCTACAGGAGATAATCGCGCACCACGATGATCCCCGTCCACAACTGCCACAGGGCCAGCACCACCAGCAGCAGGTTGTTGACGCCGTGCACCAGCGGCAGCAGCTTGCGGCGCTTCTTCACCACGTCCATGCGCTGCCCGGTGAAGTAGCCCACCGCGCACAGCGGCACCATCAGCAGGCCCACCCAGGCGTGCGCGCCGGTCAGGAACATGTTGGACCACGCCAGCCTGGCCACGGCCAGCCCCAGCAGCGAACCGGCCGCCCAGACGGCCAGGGCCACGGTGCCCCATTTGACGTGGGCCTTCCACGGAAAGACCAGCTTGCGGCCCATGTGCGAGGACTGAAAGCGTATCCAGCCGAAATACGTGGCGTACAGGCCGATGAGCGTGGCGACGAACTGCAGGACGGGGTGAATCCAGACCATGGGGGCTCCCGGTGCGGATGTGGAGGGAAGGGGGATGATTCCTCTGCTTAGAATAAAGGCAGCATCCGGTCCAGCAGCAACAGCAGCATGAGCGCGGGCATGGCAGCATCGGCGGCGCGCAGGGCCAGCCCCCCGCCGCCGCAAGCCGGGGGGGTCGATGTGCGGCGCATCCGGGCCGACACCGCCAGCAGGGCCACGCCCAGCAGCACCACCCCGGCGCGGAGCAGCGGGGCATGCAGCAGGGGAAACACCGGCAGCATCAGCACGGCCACGGCGTAGGCATGATACCATACCCGCAGCAGCCTGCCGTAGCGCGCGGCGGCGAACTGGGCGGGCGGCACGGGCAGCCCGGCCCGCGCGTAGTGGATGCGCTCGCGCTGGGCGCGCAGCCAGAAATGGGGCACCTGCCACAGCACGTACACGCCGTACAGCAGAATGGCCACGGGGTCGCGCGGGTCGCCCCCGGCCGCCATCCAGCCCAGCAGGGGCGGCATGGCCCCCACCAGCGCGCCCGGCAGCAGGGCGAAGGATGTCACCCGCTTGAGCGGCGTGTACACCCCGTTGTAGGCCACGGCGATGCCCGCCCCCACCAGGGCCAGTTGCAGGCCGGACACCGGGGAAGCCGCATGCAGGCACCCCAGCGCCGCCGCGAACAGCGCCATGCCGACACCCACG
This sequence comes from Nitratidesulfovibrio sp. 1201_IL3209, assembly GCF_036763125.1. Taxonomy (NCBI): domain Bacteria; kingdom Pseudomonadati; phylum Thermodesulfobacteriota; class Desulfovibrionia; order Desulfovibrionales; family Desulfovibrionaceae; genus Nitratidesulfovibrio; species Nitratidesulfovibrio sp. 1201_IL3209. The sequence continues at coordinate 5,904 of NZ_JBAIYT010000009.1, read as the reverse complement.
GCCGCCCCCGGCGTCATGCGCCCGGCGGGCAGCGGCCGCCCCGCCGTGCGGGGCAGCAGCGCGTCGATGTCGCGTTCCTGGACCTGATTCCACGCCGAGCAGGCCGCGGCCAGCAGCATGGCCCCAGCCACCACCCACGCCAGCGCGCCCGCCTGCCCGATCTGTCCGACCTGCTCGACTTGCGCCACAAGGGGCAGCGGCACGGCCAACAGGAAGCCGAAGGCCGTGGCCGCACCCACCATCAGGGTCACGTTCAGGCGCAGCAGCAGGCGCAGGTCGTTCAGGCGGGGCATACGGGCCTTGTGCATTAATGTGAATGTTCACCCAAGGATTTGATGTATTCCACCATGGCCCCCAGCTGTTCCGGCGTCAGGTGTTCGTAGGGCGGCATCATGGGGTCGAAGCCCTTCACCGTGCCCAGCGCCGGGGCGTTGGCGATCTTGGCGCACAGGTAGGCTTCGTCGGCGGTGACCTGCTGTTCCCTGCCGTCGCGCAGCACGGTGGTCGGCGCGTTCCACAGCCCCTTCAGGCTGGGGCCGGCGATGATCGAGCCATCGGTTGAATGGCACGAGATGCAGCCCTCGGCCTCCATCAGCCGCCTGCCTTCCTCGCGCCCCACCTCGTTGCCGTGCATCAGCCAGCCCAGCATTTCCTCCATCTCCTCGGGCGGCACCATGCCTTCCGTGGACGGCATAATGGGGTCGTAGCCCACCACCACCTCGGCGTTGGGGTCCACGAAGGCGCGGCGCAGGTACCCTTCGTCGGCCACGACCTTGCGCTTCGTGCCGTCGGGCAGCGCCACCTCGCGCTCGGCCCCGTACAGGTCCTTGAAGGTGGGACCGACACCGGGCGAGCCGTCCAGCGAATGGCACGAGATGCAGCCGTGGGTTTCCATCAGCGCCCTGCCCCTGCCGCCGGGCGCGTCGGTGCTGGCCAGCCAGGCATCGAAGGCGGCCCGGTCCACCACCTTCACCGTGGTGATCATGTTGGCGTGCTTCAGGCCGCAGTATTCGGCGCACAGCAGGTCGTACTCGCCGGGCCGGTCGGCCTTGAACCAGGCGTAGGTCTCCAGGCCGGGCACGGTGTCCATCTTGATGCGGAAGGCGGGCACGTACAGGCTGTGCAGCACGTCCACGCTGGTCATGCGCAGCTTCACCGGGGTGTCCACGGGCACCACCAGCACGCTGCCGCGCTTGCCGCCGGGGTATTCGAACACCCACGACCACATGCGGGCCGTCACCTTCACCTCCATGGCGCCTTCCGGCACGGTGCGCAGGGCCTTGTAGCCCTCCCACCCGTAGTAGAACAGGCCCATGACGATGATGGAGGGAATCAGCGTCCACGCGATCTCGGCGGGCACGTTGCCCGAAATCTGCGCGGGCACGGGATGGCGTGATTCGCGGTAATGCCACACGAACCACAGCATGGTCGCGGTGATGGCCAGCAGCACGAACACCGAGAACCCGAAGATGATGGTGAAGATGAAATCAACCTGCTGCACCGGCGACAACGATTGCGGATACATGGTCACCTACCTGTAGGCCACGTCGAAGAAGGTGAACCCGATGGCGATGGCAAGGATGACGAAGGCCGTGAACACCATCAGCCGGATGACCCTGCCCTCGTAGCGCAGGTGCATGAACCACAGGATGACCAGCCCCGCCTTGGTGGTGGCCACGGTCAGCGCCACCACCACGTTCAGGAGGCCGAAGTCGAAACTGGTGACGCCCACGGTGATGGCGGTCAGCGCCATCAGCGCCGCCCACACCAGCAGGTTGGTGCGCACGGAGACGGCATGATGTTCGGTGTTGTGTCCGGTCATGCTGGCCCCCTCAGACCACGAGGTAGAAAAGCGGAAAAAGATAGATCCACACCAGGTCCACCAGGTGCCAGTACAGGCCGCCGTTTTCCAGGAACACGAAATGCTCCGGGGTCACCCGGCCCGCGCGCATCAGATGCCAGCCGTACAACAGCACGGCCCCGCCGATGACCACGTGGACGCCGTGCAGCCCGGTCATCAGGTAGTACAGGTTGAAGAACACCATCTCGCCGGGCGGCAGCTTGAGCAGCGCGGGGCTGTCGGGGTAGATGCCGTGGCCGATCTTGGCGCTCCACTCGAAGAACTTGTTCACCAGGAACACCCCGGCCAGGGCCACCGTCAGCAGCACCAGCCGCTGCGACAGCACCGTCCTGCCGCGTTGCAGCGCGCTGATGGCCAAGGCCATGCACAGCGAACTGGTGATGAGTACCACGGTGTTGGCCGTGCCGAAGACGCGGCTCAGTTCCTTGCCCGCAGCATGGAATTCCGCCGGGTAGCGGTGCAGGTACACGGCATAGAGCAGGAACAGCCCGCCGAACAACAGCACTTCCGTGAACAGGAACAGCCACATGCCGATCTTGGCGCCTTCGTAGTCGCGGTGCTCATGCATCGGGCTTCACCCCCGTGAAATCGTAGGGGCCGTGCGTGACCACGGGCTCGGCGTCGAAGTTGTGGTGGTGCGGCGGCGACGGCACCATCCATTCCAGGGTGGCCCCGCCCCACGGGTTGCGGCCCACGGGCTTGCCGTGCCGGATGCCTCGCCACAGGTTCCAGAACATCAGCAGCAGCCCCGTGGCCAGCACCCACGAGCCCATGGTGGAAAAGAAGTGCCCCTCGGCGTACTTGGGCAGGTAGTCGTAGTAGCGGCGCGGCATGCCCTGCAACCCCAGGATGAACATGGGGAAGTACAGCAGATTGAAGCCCACGAAGGCGATGAGGCACGACCAGTTGGCGATGCGCTTGTCGTACATCCGCCCGTAGATCTTGGGGAACCAGTAGTGCATGGCCCCGAACAGCCCGAAGCCCATCCCGCCGAAGATCACGTAGTGGAAGTGCGCCACCACGAAGTAGGTGTCGTGCACGTGCACGTTGGTGCCCGCGGAACCCAGCACAAGGCCGGTGAGCCCGCCGATGGAAAACAGGAAGATGAACGCCAGCGCGTACCACAGCGGCGGCTCCACCCGGATGGAGCCCTTGTACAGCGTGGACACCCAGTTGAAGACCTTGATGGCCGAGGGAATGGCCACCACGAAGGTCAGGAACGAGAAGACCATCACCGCCGTGTCGCTCATGCCGCTGACGAACATGTGGTGCGCCCACACCAGCGACCCGGCGAAGGCGATGGCAAGGCTGGAGAAGGCGATCATCTTGTAGCCGAAGATGGGCTTGCGCGCGAACACCGGAAGAATTTCCGAGATCACCCCCATGGCGGGCAGGATCATGATGTACACCGCCGGGTGCGAGTAGATCCAGAACAGGTGCTGGTACAGGATGGGGTCGCCCCCGCGCGAGGGGTCGAACAGCCCCACGCCAAGCACCCGCTCGGCAAAGATGAGCAGCACGGTGATGCCCAGGATGGGCGTGGCCAGCACCTGTATCCAGCCGGTGGCGTACAGCGACCAGCAGAACAGCGGCAGGCGGGTCCAGGTCATGCCGGGGGCGCGCAGCCGGTGCAGGGTGGCGATGAAGTTGAGCCCGGTGAGGATGGACGAGAAGCCCAGGATGAACACGGCGATGACGGCGACATCGACGTTGGTGGTGGTCACCGCGCTGAACGGCACGTAGAAGGTCCAGCCCGTGTCCGGCGCGCCCTTGCCCGTGACCAGCGAGAGCACGGCCAGCACCGCGCCGATGATGTACAGCCACCACGAGAAGATGTTCAGCCGGGGGAACGAGACGTCTTCCGCCCCGATCTGGATGGGCAGGAAGATGTTGCCGAACGCGGCGGGAATGCTGGGAATGACCACCAGGAAGATCATCACCACGCCGTGCAGGGTGAACAGCGCGTTGTAGGTCTGCGGCCCCATGATGGTGCGGCCCGGCGCGACCAGTTCGAGCCGGATCAGGAAGCCCAGCGCAAGCCCCACCAGGAACATGGTGACGATGCAGTAGAGGTACAGCATGCCGATGCGCTTGTGGTCGGTGCTGAACAGCCACGAGGCGAGCCCCCCTTTCGTGCCGGGCAGCGGCTGGAAGAAGCTCGGGTGGTCGTGCGCGTCTGCGCTCATGCGATGGTCTCCTGTGTCTGGTGCGGGCCGTGCGGACTGCCGGACTCTGCCGGGGCGGTCTTTGTCGATGGACTCGATGCGGTACGGTGCGCGCGCCGCCTAGCCCGGCGGAGGGCCGGACGGAGGAGTGCCGGACGGAGGAGTGCCGGACGGGGGTGTACCGGACGGGGGCGTGTCAGTTGGAGGAGTGCCGGGCGGTCCCTTGCGTTCCTTGCGGCGCGGGCCTCCCCACACCAGCACGAACAGCAGCACCGCCGCGCCGAACAGGATGATGATCCCGGCGATGCGCATGAAATCGAACACGTAGCGCCGCCCTTCCGGGTCGTAGGTGAAGCAGTACGACAGCACGCGCTTCACCGACAGGCCGATGGCGCCGTGCGAGGCCTCGGTGACGGCCATGGTCAGGTCGAAGGGCAGGAAGCTCTGGCCGTACAGGTAGCGCACGATCTTGCCCCCCGGCGCGGTGACGATGAGCGCCACGGGGTGGATGAAGTCGCGCCCCTGCCGGGTGAACCGGAAGCCGATGGCGTCCATGAACCTGTTGATGGAGGCAAGGTCGCCGGACAGGAAGCGCCAGCCGTCCTCCGGATAGGCAAAATTCATGGCCGCGAAATAGTTCTGCTTCTTGCGTGCGGCCAGTTGCGGGGTGTCCGTCTCGTCAAAGCTCACGGACAGCACGCGGTACTCCTTGCCCGGTTGCAGCGAAACCTGCGGCAGCACCCGCGCCAGCGAGCTTTGCAGCATGTTGCACACCGTGGGGCAGGAATAATAGATGGGCGCGATGATCACCGGCACGTCCATCAGGGTGCGCGGGTCGACGGGGTTGCCCGCCTCGTCGCGCAGCAGGATGCCCTCGGGGATGATGTCGCCGAGGTGCTCGTCCACCCCGGCCAGTTGCGCCTGCGAGGCCGGGTCCCCTCCTCCGGGCTGCCCCGCCGGGCCTGGCTGGCCGGACTGGCCGGATTGTTCGGACTGGCCGAATCGGCCCGTGGTGGGCGGGGGCACCGGATGCACGTGTTCCGCCGGCGCCTGCGCGGCATCGGAGGCGGCGCCGTGGCCCTGATGGCCCCCGGTTTCGGCGGCCGAAGCCGCCGCGGGCGTCATGGCGTGCCCGGCATGTCCTGCGGCCCCCGCGTCCTGCGCGTCCCCCATAACCGTGGCCGCCCCCTCGGCGGCGGCCACGGGAACGGGGGCCGGGGCGGCGGAGGGAACCGCCGCCCGGACCCCCGAGGCGGACACTGCAAGCAGGGCGAGCAGCGAGGCCGTGGCGACAAGCGCGCGCACGCGGGCAACCGTCATCCGAATGGGGCGTACGCGCATCGCCATGCACCTACAGCTTGGACATGTAGTCGGCCATGGCCTTCATTTCCTCGTCGGAGTAGCGCTTGACGAGGTTGGTCATGACGGCCTTCTTCTCGCCGCCGTAGCTGCCGTCGGCGTAGCCCTTCAGCTTCTTGAACAGCTCATCGGCCGTCTGGCCCTTCACGGCGTGGCCCACGCCCATGGCCTGCTTGGAACCGTCGGCCCCGTGGCAGCCTATGCACGACTTGTACAGCGCCGCGCCGTCGGCGGCCACGGCGGCGGAAATGCCGAAGGCAAGGGCGGCACAGATGCTCATGACCACAAGAATGCGTTTCATGCGAGTTCTCCTGTTCTGGTGATGTTGGGGTTCACCGGCCCGGCAGCCGCGCTTGCGGGCGGCCCGGCAGGGGCTGTTTCTAAATTAGGATGGCTCTAGACCATCAGGCCAAGCCCTGATAGGCTAGAATCATGTTTAAAAACAGCAAATTAAGCCGCTACAAAATCGGAAAAATTGCTGAATGCTTTTGCATCGATATTGATGCCACCAAAACTGCC
>NZ_JBAIYT010000008.1:0-111691 GCF_036763125.1 Nitratidesulfovibrio sp. 1201_IL3209 | reverse complement strand
CGCGAGGCGTCAATTTGGCATTGCTGTGCATGTTCACCCGGTTTCTTGGCGGTTGCTGTTGCTTGGTAACTCCAGCTTACCGGCCAGATTCCGGGTGAACAACCTATCGAAACACTACACCTAGGGGTAGAAATTTCCACGGGTGGCCGGGTCCCTGGCCCTGCTGCCTGCCGCCGCAAGCCGATGCCCCCGCTCCCCCGCGAACCAAACCCTACGAGCCAACGACGCATACAATGAGGACGCAGACAATGCGCAGCAAGAAGATGACCCATGGATTGGAGAAGGCCCCGCACCGTTCGCTGCTGCATGCCCTGGGGCTGACGCGCGAGGAGATCGAGCGCCCCCTGGTGGGCGTGGTGAACGCGGCCAACGAGGTGGTGCCGGGCCACGTGCACCTGCACACCATTGCCGAGGCGGTGAAGGCCGGGGTACGCGCGGCGGGCGGCACGCCCATGGAGTTTCCGGCCATCGCGGTCTGTGACGGCCTGGCCATGAACCACGAGGGCATGCACTTTTCGCTGCCGTCGCGCGAGATCATCGCCGATTCCATCGAGATCATGGCCACGGCGCACCCGTTCGACGCGCTGGTGTTCATCCCCAACTGTGACAAGTCGGTGCCCGGCATGCTCATGGCAATGCTGCGGATGGACATTCCGTCCATCATGGTCAGCGGCGGCCCCATGCTGGCGGGCGGCACCCTGGCGGGCCGCACCGACCTGATCAGCGTGTTCGAGGCCGTGGGCCGCGTGCAGCGCGGCGACATGACCATGGCCGAACTGGACGAGATGACCGAAACGGCCTGCCCCGGCTGCGGTTCGTGCGCGGGCATGTTCACGGCCAACACCATGAACTGCATGGCCGAGACCATGGGCCTTGCGCTGCCGGGCAACGGCACCATCCCGGCGGTGACGGCGGCGCGGGTGCGCCTTGCCAAGCACGCGGGCATGAAGGTGATGGAACTGCTGGAGCGGAACATCACCCCGCGCTCCATCGTCACCCCGCGCGCGGTGGCCAACGCCGTGGCCGTGGACATGGCCCTTGGCGGCTCCACCAACACGGTGCTGCACCTGCCCGCCGTGTTCGGCGAGGCCGGGCTGGACCTGACCCTGGACATCTTCGACGAGGTCAGCCGCAAGACCCCCAACCTGTGCAAGCTCTCACCCGCCGGACACCACCACATCCAGGACCTGCACGCGGCGGGCGGCATCCCGGCGGTGATGGCGGAACTGGGCAGGAAGGGGCTGGTGGACACCTCGGTCATGACCGTCACCGGCAAGACCCTGGCCGAAAACCTGGCCGACCTGAACGCCCGCGTGCTCAACCATGACGTAATACGTTCCGTTGACGCTCCGTATTCGGCACAGGGCGGCATCGCCATCCTCAAGGGCTCGCTGGCCCCGCAGGGCGCGGTGGTCAAGCAGTCGGCCGTGGCGCCGGAAATGATGGTGCGCGAGGCCGTGGCCCGCGTGTTCGATTCCGAGGGCGAGGCCCACGCCGCCATTCTGGGCGGCAGGATCAACAAGGGCGACGCCATCGTCATCCGCTACGAAGGCCCGCGCGGCGGCCCCGGCATGCGCGAGATGCTTTCGCCCACGGCGGCCATCGCGGGCATGGGCCTGGGGGCGGACGTGGCCCTGATCACCGACGGCCGCTTCAGCGGCGGCACGCGCGGCGCGGCCATCGGCCACGTCTCGCCCGAAGCGGCCGACGGCGGCAACATCGGGCTGGTGAAGGAAGGCGACCACATTCGCATCGACATTCCGGCCCGCAAGCTGGACCTGCTGGTGGACGAGGCGGAACTGGCCGCCCGGCGTGAAACCTTCGTGCCCCTGGAGAAGCCGGTCACCTCGCCCCTGCTGCGCCGCTACGCCCGCCAGGTGACCAGCGCGGCCACGGGGGCCATGTTCCGCAAGTAACACGCCACTCTCCTGCCCTTTCGCGGCCCGTCGCACCACCCGGTGCGGCGGGCCGTTTGCGTCGTGGCAGGGGAAGCTGCCACCCGCACGGAATTTTCATCCCCACCCTTGACACTCCATCACTATATCCGTATTTCCTGATTCATTGCTGGTTATCATCCCCGGGCATGGCAGTGCGCTGCATGCTCGGACGTGGAAGGGAAACGGAAACCGGTGCGAATCCGGTACAGGCGCGCTGCCGTGTTCGGGCATGCCGCCCGCGTCCACCGTCACCGCCATCCCGGCTCCCCCTCACCCGCACGGGCGGAGGGGCAACCGGACCACGGCGCAACGGGAAGGGCGCGGGCCATGGTTCCGCACCGTGCGACGTCCCTCACAAGGGGATATCGATACGGCCTCGGGGCCTCTCACCCACCGCCCGTCAGTCGGAAGACGTCCCCTCCGCACACAGCCCAAGGCCGCGCGAACCGGACCCCGGCATGCGCCACCATATCGCGGTGGCGCTCGCGAACTGGAATCACCTGTCTTCACGCATTCCGGAGGTGGCAATGCGTACCCACACCCTTGGTTTTCCGCGCATCGGCGGCAACCGCGAACTGAAGAAGGCCGTCGAGGACTACTGGAAAGGCGCCGCCACGCGGCAGCAACTGGAAGACGCCGCGCGCGCCATCCGCCTGCGCAACTGGACCATCCAGCGCGAGGCGGGCATCGACGTGGTGCCCGTGGGCGACTTCGCCCTGTACGACCACATCCTGGACGCCGCCCTGCTGCTGGGCGTGGCGCCCCCGCGCTTCCGCGACAGGGATGCGCCCCGCGACATCGACCTGATGTTCCGCATGGCGCGCGGCCAGGGCGGCGACAACCCCGTGGCCCCGCTGGAAATGACCAAATGGTTCGACACCAACTACCACTACCTGGTCCCGGAACTGGACGCGGACACCACCTTCGCGCCCGACGCCGCCCCCCTGCTGGCGCAGATCGACGAGGCGCTGGCGGCGGGCTTCACCCCCAAGGCGGTGCTGCCCGGCCCCATGACCTTCCTGTGGCTGTCCAAGCGCGTGGACGGCGGCACCCGCTGGTCGCTGCTGCCCGCCCTGCTCGACGCCTACGGCGTGCTGCTGCGCGACGTGGCCGCCCGCTGCCCGCTGATCCAGTTGGACGAGCCCATCCTGTCGCTGGATCTGCCGGAGGACATCCGCTCGCGCTTCGTGCCCGCCTACGCCCGGCTGCGCGTGGCCGCGCCCGGGGCCACCCTGCTGCTGGCCACCTACTTCGCGCCGGTGGGCGACAACCTGCCCGTGGCCCTCTCCCTCCCTGTGGACGTGCTGCACCTGGACCTGGTGCGCGGGCCGGAAGACCTCGACCCCGCGCTGGACATCCTGACCCGCGCCCCCCGGAAAGCCCCCGATTCCTCTCTGCCGCAATCCGGCATTGCGCTTTCCCTGGGGGTGGTCAACGGCCGCAACGTGTGGCGCGTTGACGCGGACAAGGCCGCCGCGCCGGTGCGCGCCGCCGTGGCCGCCCTTGGCCCGGACCGGGTGTGGGTGGCCCCTTCCTGCTCGCTGCTGCACAGCCCCGTGGATCTTGACGCGGAAACCGGGCTGGACCCGGAAGTGGCGCAGTGGCTGGCCTTTGCCACGCAGAAATGCGCCGAGGTGCGGCTGGTGGCCGACATGTGCGACCTGAACGGCCGCGCCGACGCGCCGGAAACCGCCGCCGCCCTGGCCCGCAACCGGGCCGCGCTGGCCGCCCGCGCCGCCAGCCCCGCCATCCACAACCCGGCCGTGGCCGCGCGCGTGGGCGACGTCACCCCGGAAATGGGCTGGCGCGCCACACCCTACCCCGGCCGCATCGCCGCCCAGCGCGCCGCGCTGCGCCTGCCCGTGCTGCCCACCACCACCATCGGCTCGTTCCCCCAGACCGCCGACATCCGCGCGCAACGCCGCAAGCTGCGCACCGGCCAGATCACCGAAGACCAGTACGACGCCGCCATGCGCGAGGCCATCGCCACCGCCATCCGCGAACAGGAAGCCCTGGGCCTGGACGTGCTGGTGCACGGCGAGCCGGAGCGCAACGACATGGTGGAATACTTCGGCGAGCAGTTGCGCGGGTTCTGCATCACCGCCAACGGCTGGGTGCAGAGCTACGGCACCCGCTGCGTCAAGCCGCCCCTGCTCTACGGCGACGTCTCGCGCCCCGGCCCCATGACCGTGCGCTGGATCACCCACGCGGCGTCGCTTACCCCCAAGCCGGTCAAGGGCATGCTTACCGGCCCGGTGACCATCGCCTGCTGGAGCTTCGTGCGCGACGACGTGCCCCGCGCCACCGTGTTCCGCCAGCTGGCCCTGGCCATCCGCGACGAGGTGGCCGACCTGGAGGCCGCCGGCATCGGCGTCATCCAGATCGACGAGCCCGCCCTGCGCGAAGGGCTGCCCCTGCGCCGCGCCGCCCACGCCGCCTACCTGGACGCCGCCGTGGGCGCGTTCCGCCTGGCGTCGTCCGGCGTGCAGGACGCCACCCAGATCCATACCCACATGTGCTACTGCGACTTCCACGACATCATCGACCACGTGGCCGCCCTGGACGCCGACGTGATCAGCCTGGAAGCCAGCCGCAGCCGCATGGAACTGCTGGATGTCTTCGCCACCCGCGCCTACCCCAACGAGGTCGGCCCCGGCGTGTACGACATCCACAGCCCGCGCGTGCCCTCCGTCGACGAAATGGAAGCCCTGCTCCGCGCAGCCGCCGCCGTCCTGCCCCTGGACCGCCTGTGGGCCAACCCCGACTGCGGCCTGAAAACCCGCGACTGGCCCGAAACCCGCGCCAGCCTCGCCCACCTCGTGGCCGCCGCCGAGCGGGTGCGGGGCAGGGTGTAGCAAAGAGAAAGGCAAGCAAGAGCAACCGGGGGAAGGGACCCTTTGCGGCAGCCGTTAGGTGAGCGCTTGCGCGAACCTTACGGATGGCGACCGCAGCGCGTAAAAGGGTCTCCCTCCCCGGACCCCTCCCCCCCCCAACTTTTCAATTGGGTCCACCTCCGCAAAACGATACGGAATCGTTCTGAAACCCCACGTTTTCCCCAATTGAAACGTTTTGTGGGAAGGGGTGGGTTTCCCCGCCCCCGGTTCCTTCTTCCTCCCCACCGCCGCCCTCGGAACACTCCGCCCTTTTCCCGGACGGGCTCTTGGCGTATGCTGCGTGCAAACTCTGACGGCCGACGGCGCGGGGCGAAGCATGACGGAACGGTGGGACGCGGACACGGTGCGGAGCTACATCCAGTGGCTGGAGACGCCCAAGGGGGCGTTTGCCGTGCGGCACGAGCAGCGGCTGCTGCACCATCTGGTGTCGGGCTGGCCCCGGCGCGGGCACACCCTGCTGGAGGTGGGCTGCGGCCCTGGGGTGTTCCTGGAGTCGTTCTGGGGGGCGGGGTTCGACGTCACCGGACTGGATAGCAGCGAGGCCATGCTGGAGGCCGCGCGCGAGCGCATGAACTGCCGGGCGGACTTCCACCTGGGCGTGGCCGACCACCTGCCCTTCGACGACGACGCCTTCGACTACGTGGCCCTGCTGACCAGCCTGGAATTCATGCCCGACCCGGCGGCGGCCCTGGCCGAAGCGTTCCGGGTGGCCTCGCGCGGGGTGCTGGTGGGCTTCCTGAACCGGCTCTCGCCCTACTACCCCACCCACGGCCTGCCAGTGCCGGGCCTGCGCGGCTCCCTGCTGCGGCAGGCGCGCTGGTTCAGCGTACCGTCCATGTACGGGCTGGTGCGCGGCACCGGGGTGGCCTGCTCCATCACCATGCGCTCGGTGCTGCACGGCCCGGCCTGCACCTGGCGCGAATCGCGGCTGTTCGAAGCGTTGAACGGCTGGATCAGCCTGTCGCCGTTCGGGGCCTACGTGGCCATGCGCATGGACTTCGGCCGCCGCATGCCGGTCACCCCGCTGATGCTGCGCACGGGCAAGGCCGCTGTCTCGCGCATCACCCCCGGCCGCCAGACCGCCACGGACGGGTATTCCTGCCGCGGAAAGCACGCCGGGTAGCCGGGCCATGCCTGTCGTCCACGTGCGGGGTTCCAAGGGGCATCGCGCGTTGCGATCGCCATCCGGACACACCCCCCGCGGCCGTACCGTCTCCCCCTCCACGCGTGATATTCGACGATTTTGACAATACCCGCCCATTGGACTATCCATGGCTGTTTCCGCACCGGCGGGGCGCGGCGTGGAGTTCGCACGCCCCCTGCCGCGCGAGCCTGCATCCGGAAGCGAGCCATGAGCACCAACAATTCCGACAAGACCACCCCCGACAGGGCCGCACAAAAGGCCACGGGCGACAAGGTGAGCACCATCAAGGGGTTCGCCGACATGTTCAGCCCCGACAGCGACGTGTTCACCTTCATGGAGAACACCGCGCGCGAGGTGTTCGGCCGCTACGGCTACACCGAACTGCGCACCCCGCTGCTGGAGCGCACCGAGCTGTTCTGCCGCTCCATCGGCACCGAGACCGACGTGGTGCAGAAGGAAATGTACACCTTCCCGGACCGCAAGGGCCGTTCGCTGACCCTGCGCCCCGAGGCCACGGCGGGCGTCATGCGCGCCTTCATCGAAGCGGGCCGCCACGCGCAGGAACCGGTGTCCAAGCTGTTCACCACCGGCCCCATGTTCCGCTACGAGCGCCCGCAAAAGGGCCGCATGCGCCAGTTCCACCAGATCAACTGCGAATGCCTTGGCCCGCAGGAGCCGCAGGCCGACGCCGAACTGGTGCTGATGCTCATGACCTTTCTGCGCGAGCTGGGGCTGACCGATCTTTCGTTGCAGGTGAACTCGCTGGGCTGCCGTGAATGCCGCCCGGTGTACCGGGCCGCGCTGCGCGACTTTCTGGATTCCATCGACCGCGACGCCCTGTGCGAGGACTGCCGCCGCCGCATCGACACCAACCCGCTGCGGGTGCTGGACTGCAAGGTGCCCACCTGCCGCGAGCTGACCGCCGACGCGCCGCGCATCATCGACCACAACTGCCCGGAATGCCGCAGCCACTTCGACACGGTGCTGCGCGTGTTCGACGCCGCGCGGCTTCCCTACGTGCTCACCCCGCGCCTGGTGCGCGGGCTGGACTACTACAACCGCACCACCTTCGAGGTGGTGTCCGGCTCCATCGGCGCGCAGTCGTCGGTCGCGGGCGGCGGGCGGTATGACGGCCTGGTGGCCCAGTTGGGCGGGCCGGACGTGCCCGGCGTGGGCTTTGCCTGCGGCATGGAGCGCCTTGCGCTGATGATGCCCGCGCTGGAGAAGAAGCGGCCCGACTTCTACATCGCCGTGCTGGACCCGGCGGCTGCGGACGCGGCCATGCTGCTGGCGCAGGAACTGCGCGCGGCGGGCAAGGCGGGCGAGGTGTCCTTTGCCGCGCGCGGCATCAAGGGCCAGATGCGCCAGGCCGGACGCACCGGCGCGCGCGTGGCCCTGCTGCTGGGCGGCGACGAACTGGCCGCGGGCACCGTGGTCGTCAAGGACATGGACAGCGGCGAGCAGCGCAGCGTGCCGCAGGGCGAAGCCGTGGCCCACGTGTAGCCACCGGCTGGCGGCGCCCCCTTTTTCGGATATCTTGCGCGAAGGGCTCTCTCTCCGGAACTCTTCCCGCCCTTTCCGCCCCTTTCCGACTTGCCATCCTCGGGAAACATCCAAAGGAACCGTTCATGAGCGACCAGAAACTTGACGTCCAACAGGAACACCAGCAGTACATCGAACCCCTGGGCGACTGGGTGCGCAGCCACGACTGCGCCACCCTGACCGCCGCCGACACCGGGGCCGAGGTCTGCCTGATGGGCTGGGTGCAGTACCGCCGCGACCACGGCGGCCTCATTTTCGTGGACCTGCGCGACCGCCAGGGCCTTACCCAGATCGTGTTCAGCCCCGACGTCAATCCCGCGGCGCACGAGCGCGCGCACATCATCCGCTCGGAATACGTGCTGGCCATTCGCGGCACGGTGCGTCCCCGGCCCGAGGGCATGACCAACCCCGGCATGAAGACCGGCGAGATCGAGGTGTACGTTTCCGAATGGAAGCTGCTGAACACCTCCAGGACGCCCGCCTTCGTCATCGAGGACCGCACCGAGGCCAGCGAAAACCTGCGCCTGCAGTACCGCTACCTGGACCTGCGCCGCCCGCGCATGGCCAACAACTTCATCGTGCGCCACAAGGCCGCGCAGGCCACCCGCCGCTACCTGGACGAGCTGGGCTTCCTCGAGATCGAGACGCCCTACCTCACCAAGTCCACGCCGGAGGGCGCGCGCGACTTCCTGGTGCCCAGCCGCCTGAACCAGGGCCAGTTCTACGCCCTGCCGCAGTCGCCGCAGTTGTTCAAACAACTGCTGATGATGTCGGGCATGGAGCGCTACTACCAGATCGTGCGCTGCTTCCGCGACGAGGACATGCGCGCCGACCGCCAGTTGGAGTTCACCCAGATCGACATCGAGATGAGCTTCGTGGACGAAGAACAGGTGATGGCCATGGCCGAGGGCCTCATGGCCCGCGTGTTCCGCGATGCCTTGGGGCGCGAGGTCGCCACCCCCTTCCCGCGCATGAGCTATGACGACGCCATGGCCCGCTACGGCGTGGACAAGCCGGACACCCGCTTCGGCCTGGAACTGCTGGACGTCACGCACATCGTGCGCGGCTCCAACTTCAAGCTGTTCGCCACGGCGGAACTGGTCAAGGCCATGCGCGTGCCCGGCGGCGAGACCATGACCCGCAAGGAGATCGACGAATTCACCGAGTTCGTGAAGATCTACGGCGCGCAGGGCCTGGCCTGGATCAAGATCCGCCCCGACGAATGGCAGTCGCCCATCGCCAAGTTCCTGTCCGACGGGGAACGCGCCGGGCTGAAGGATGCGCTGGGCCTTGAAACGGGCGACATCGTGTTCTTCCAGGCGGGCGCGCCGGGCATGGTCAACGCGGCGTTGGGCAACCTGCGCGTGCGCCTTGGCGAGCACCTCGGCCTCATCGACGAGAACGCCTTCAACTTCCTGTGGGTGACCGACTTCCCGCTGTTCGAATACGACGAGGAAGAAAAGCGCTACGTGGCCTGCCACCACCCGTTCACCTCGCCCCAGGACGGCCACATGGACGTCATGGTCGAGAACCCGGCGGCGGCCCGCGCCCGCGCCTACGACATGGTGCTGAACGGCTACGAGCTGGGCGGCGGGTCCATCCGCAACCACACGGCCGAAAAGCAGCGCCGCATGTTCGCGGCCCTGGGCTTCTCGCCGGAAGAGGCGGAAGCGCAGTTCGGCTTCCTGACCCAGGCGCTGGAAATGGGCGCGCCGCCGCACGGCGGCATCGCCTTCGGCATGGACCGTCTGGCCATGCTGCTGACCGGCTCTTCGTCCATCCGCGACGTCATCGCCTTCCCCAAGACCCAAAAGGCCACCTGCCTGCTCACCCAGGCTCCGGACACCGTGTCCGCCCGCCAGTTGCGCGACCTGGGCCTGCGCCTGCGCGAAACGGGCAAGGATGCGGCTCAGGGTTAGGCCCCGCACATCGTCTGCTCCGCACGGGGGAGGAAGGCCGCGCGCCTTCCTCCCCCGTCGCTTCGCCCCCGGTTTCCAGCCCTTTCCTTGCCCGCACGGCGTGCTTACCGTAGGGTGACCGCACCAAACGCCCAGACCACCGCCCACATCACAGGACCGCCCATGATCCGAGAAGTGCTGCAATATCCCGATCCGCGCCTTGCCGTCGAATGCGAGGACATCGCCGAGATCACCGATGAAATCCGCCAGCTTGCCGCGGACATGGCCGAGACCATGTACCGGCAGGACGGCATCGGCCTTGCCGCGCCCCAGGTGGGCGAGCACTGCCGCCTCATCGTGGTGGACGTGTCCGGCCCGGAGAAGCGCGAGGCGTTGATGACCTTCGTGAACCCCCGGCTGGAACTGACCGGCGAAAAGATCGAATCGGAGGAAGGCTGCCTGTCCGTGCCCGGCGGCTACCGCGCCACTGTCGCCCGCAGCGACACGGTGCGCCTGACCGCGCGCGACCTGGACGGCAACGAGGTGTGCATGGACGCCGACGGCCTGCTGGCCGTGTGCCTGCAACACGAGGTGGACCACCTGAAGGGCACCCTGTTCATCGACCACATCAGCAGGCTGAAGCGCACCCTGTACGATTCGCGGGTGAAGAAGATGCAGAAGAACGCGCCCCGGCCCATGCCCACGGCGGCCAGGTCGCAGGCCGGGGGGCGCTGAGATGAGCGGGGAAGGCGTCATGCATGACGGCGCACCGCTGACGGACACGGCCCTGAACCCCGTGAACGCACCGGATGCCGCAGCCGCGGAACAGGCCGAGGCTCCACAGCCCGCCGCCCCGCGCCCGCCCCTGCGCGTGGTGTTCATGGGCACGCCGGGCTTCGCCGCCGTGACCCTGCGCCACCTGCTGGAATGGGACGGCTGCGAGGTGGTGGCCGCGTACACCCAGCCGGACCGCCCCTGCGGGCGCGGCCAGCAGTGCCGCCCGCCGGAGGTGAAGCTGCTGGCGCTGGAACACGGCGTGCCGGTGTATCAACCCCTGAATTTCAAGACCGACGAAGCCGTTGCGGAATTGCGGTCGCTACGGCCCGACGTGCTGGTGGTGGCCGCCTACGGGCTGATATTGCCGCAGTCGGTGCTGGACATTCCCCGCCTTGGCCCCGTCAACGTGCACGCCTCGCTGCTGCCGCGCCTGCGCGGCGCCGCGCCCATCCAGCGGGCCATCATGGCCGGGGACGCCGTGACCGGGGTGACCATCATGCGCATGGAGGCCAGCCTGGACACCGGCCCCATGTTGCTGCAGAAGGCCATGGGCATCGGCATCGACGACACCGCCGGTGACCTGCACGACCAGTTGGCCGAGCTTGGCGGCAGGCTGCTGACCGTGGCCCTGTCCAAGCTGGCCGACGGCACCGCCGTGGCCATTGCGCAGGACCACGAGCGGGCCACCTACGCGGCCAAGCTGACCAAGGCCGATGGGCTCATCGACTGGAACCGCCCGGCCGCACAGGTGCACGCGCACATTCGCGGGGTGACCCCGTGGCCCGGCGCGTACTGCACCATCCGGCGAGAAGGCCAGAAGGATCTGCGCGTCTCCCTCGGTCCCGGCCGCATCGGCCCGGCGCTGTCCGGTGACGGGGCCGCCCCGGATTGCGTGGACCACGCGGCCGCAGCGCCCGGCACCCCCGGCGTCCCCGGCACCCCCGGTACCATAGTCGGGCTGGTGGACGAACAACTGGCCATCGCCTGCGTCGACCGGCTGTACCTGGTGGACTCCATCCGCCCGGCGGACCGCAAGCCCATGGACGCCCGCGCCTTTCTGTGCGGGTACCTGAACGCCTGCGAATGCGACGGCGGCCTGGCCGTGTGCGGGTAGCACGGGCTGGAGGCAGACCGGACCACAGGCCATTTGATCGGCTCGGCTACTCACACCTTCTCCAACCCTTTCCGCCATTCCGCAAGCACCGAGCCCATGTCCATGCCCATCCGCAAGAATCCGGATTCCCTCCCGCGAGAGGACTACCACGGCGCCCGCAAGCGGCTGTTCATCGGGCTCGTCAGCCTGACCTCCGCCGCCCTGTGCCTGGTGCTGCTGGTGGGGTGGGTCATCCCGTACATCGGGCTGGGCAACATCCATCCTTTGGTGCCGGACGTCACCGGCGCGCTGCTGGTGGCGTGCATCGCGCTCATCGTGTGGGCCACCCTGGGCCTCGTGCTGCACATCTACACCGGGCGGCCGTGGTTCGGCTCGCAGCGGGTGCGCGGCGTGGCGGTGAAGCTGTTCCTGCCGCTCATGGAACTGCTGGGGCGGCTGTTCGGCATCTCGCGCGAAGAGGTGCGCCACTCGTTCATCAAGGTCAACAACGAGTTGGTGCGCGGCGAAACGGGCGGCTTCGCCCCGTCCGACGTGCTGATCCTGCTGCCGCACTGCCTGCAATCCAGCCGTTGCGCGGTGCGCCTGACCTATGGCGTGGACCACTGCAAGCGCTGCGGGCAGTGCCCCATCGAACGGCTGCTGGCCCTGCGCGACCGCTACGGCGTGAAGCTGGCCATCGCCACGGGCGGCACCATCGCCCGGCGCATCGTGGTCAAGGAGCGGCCCCGGCTGATCATCGCCGTGGCCTGCGAGCGCGACCTTGCCAGCGGCATCCAGGACACCCACCCCATTCCGGTGTACGGCGTGCTCAACGAGCGGCCCAACGGCCCCTGCCTGGACACCCTGGTCAGCCTGACCAACGTGGAAAAGGCCCTGCGGCACTTCCTGAACGTGCTGCCGCCCGAGATGCCCCCTGATATGCCCCCTGATATGTCGGACGGGCCCGCCGCTACGCCCGGTGCGCTGGCGGGGGCGGTCTTCGGGCCGCATGACGGCAAGGATGCCGATGCAGCGGCCTCCCATCCCGCCGCATCGCCCGCCACCCCTTCGGAACCGCAATGAGCGCCCGCCGCCCCGGTCAGCCCGGTCAGCCCGCCCGGCCCGCCCGAAAGGACGCCCACCTGCCCCCCGCTCGCGCGGCCGCCCTTGCCGCATTGGACAAGGTGCTGCGCAAGGGGCAGGAGGTGCAGGCCGCCCTGGACGGAGTGCTTGCGGATGCCGCCGGTCCTGCGGATGCGCGCACCCCCGCGACAAAGAGCGGTGCAGCTTCATCCGCAAGCGCCGCTCGCGCTCCAAAGCGCCCCCCCGCTGCGCCTAGTGGCACCGCATTGCGGCATGGCCGAATTTCGCGCCAGGACGCCGCCCTGGCCACGGAACTCGTCTACGGGTACCTGCGGACGGAAATCCGCATTTCGTGGCTCCTGCGGCGCTTCCTGAAGGCACCGGAAAAGCTCCCGCCGGAAGCGTTGCTGACCCTTGGCGTGGCCGCGCACGAAATCCTGCATCTGGACCGCATCCCCGACTACGCGGCGGTGGACTGGGCCGTCACCCACATCCGCCTGCGCTTCGGTCCCGGCCTCGGCAAGCTGGCCAACGCCGTGCTGCGCAACGTGGCCCGGTCGGGCGGCGACGCCCGCAACGCGGACCTGTACCGCGCCGACCTGCCGGACCAACGCGATTTCCTCGGGGTGTTCCATGCCGCGCCGCGCTGGCTGGTGGACCTGTGGTGCGATGCGTACGGCATGGACCGCGCCGCCGCCCTGTTGGCCGCCAGCGCGCAGGCTCCGGCCCCGGCGGTGCGCGTCAACGCCGCGCGGCCGGAGTGGGAGGCGTTGCGCGACCGGTTGGTTGCGGAGCATGGCGGCGCGCGCTGCGGCCATGCGGGAGTCGTCTTTCCCGCAGGCGGCTTTCCGGCCGAAGTGGCCGCGCTGGAACGCGAGGGCTTGCTGTCGCGCCAGGGCGCGGCATCGCAGACGGTGCTGGACGCGTTGCGCCCGGACACCTGGAAAGGCCCGGTGTGGGACGCCTGCTGCGGGCGGGGCGGCAAGGCGCTGGCCCTGCTGGAACGCGGGGTGGACGTGCGCCTGTGCAGCGACCCCAATGCGGCCCGCCTGCGCGGGCTGCGCGCGGATGCGGCGCGGCTGGGGCTGGCGCTCCCCGCCCTGGTGCGCGCCTCGGCCACGCAGCCGCCCTGCGCGACGGGCACGACCGGCACGACGGGCACGACGGGCACGACGGGTGCGACTGACATACTGGGCACGTCGGGCGCGTTCCGCACCATCCTCATCGATGCGCCTTGCTCCGGCCTGGGCACCCTGTCGCGGCGGCCGGACATCAAGCTGCGCCGCACCCCGGCCGATCTCGACACGCTGGCGGCGTTGCAGGCGCGCATTCTCGACGCCGCCGTGGCCATGCTGCCACTCGGCGGGCGCATCGCCTACATCACCTGCACCCTGAACCCTGCGGAGAACGAGGCGCAGATCGACCGGCTGCTGGCTGCGACCGACCCCACCTCCGTGTCCCTCCCGGCCGGGAGTGCCAGGGCCGCCGGAGCCGCCCGGATCACCGTGGAGGCGCAGCACGTCACCCCGGTCGATTCCCCGTCCCGTGAATTCTTTTTCGGCGTGTTGCTGCGTAAGACCTGATGCACGTTTCCACCGCGCGCACATGACAAAGGGCCGACCGGCAAGCCGGACGGCCCTTTTGCTGCGTCTCTGTCGCCAGCGCCACGGACGCGCGCCATGCGGCGCGCCCCGCCGCCGCTAGCCTTCTCCGCCGTTTTCCCCTCGGCCCGCCACACGCATGCGCTCGACCATGCTCTGGTAATACGCCTCGTATTCCTCGAAATTCAGCGGCCGGTTCCGACTGGCGCCCACCTTGCGCAACAGCAGGTTCAGCTTCTGCATCTGGCGGTACTTCTCGCGCTCGTCCGCGCAGTTTTCCAGCAGGTCCATCACCGTCTGGATCTCGCGGGCCGTGTCCAGTTGCGGCGGCAGGTACCCCGCGTTGCGCAGCACCTTATAGGCCATGCGCAGGTCTTCGGGCACCATGGAGTCGTCGTCCAGTTCCAGCGGGCGGCCTGCACCCGGCAAGTTGTCGAACGCGCCCTCTTCCTGCGCTTCGGCGATGCGCCGCTCGGCAATGAGCGTTATGGCGTCCATGGGACCTCCCGCAAGAGGACAAGTCGTATTACGTTTCGGCCAGCGTTTACACTTCGTGTTTCACGTGAAATCGCATTCCGTCCCTGAAAACGATCAGGGCTCCCGTGCGAGAGCCCTGGTCAACGCGCAGAAAAACCGGTCAGGCCCAGCGGTCCACGTGCGGCACCGGCAGGGTGGCTATGGCCTCGCGCAGTTCGTCAGGCAGTACGGATGCCGCCCCCACCTGCCCCACCACGATGCCCGCCGCGTAGTTGGCCAGCACGCAGCTTTCCAGCAAGTTCACCCCGGCCGCCAGGGCCAGGGCCACAGTGGCGATGACCGTATCCCCGGCGCCGGTCACGTCGAACACGCTGCGCGCCGTGGTGGGGATGTGCCAGACCTTGTCAGCCGCTTCGAACAGGGCCATGCCCTTGGGGCCAAGGGTGGTCAGCAGGTGCTGGCAGTGCAGTTTTTCGAAGATGGCTCGCCCCGCCGCCAGGATTTCCTCGCGGGTGTTGGTGGGCAGGTGCGCCCCTTCGCTGGTTTCCTTGGCGTTGGGGGTGGGCATGAACACGTTGCGGTACAGGTGGAAGTTGGGCGTCTTTGGGTCCACCAGCACTGCCGGGCGCGTGCCGCGCCGTTGCCACAGCGCTTCCAGCCCGTCCATGAACTCGCCGGTCACCACGCCCTTGCCGTAGTCGGACACGATGACCACGTCGCAATCCGCGCTGGCCGCGTCCACCAGCCGCAACAGGGCGGCAAGATACTCGCCGCCGACGGGGCTGGTCTCCTCGCGGTCGATGCGCAGCATCTGCTGCTGCCGGGCGATGACGCGGGTCTTCAGGGTGGTGGGACGGCCGGGAATTTCCACGAAGTCGGCGGCCACCCCCTCCTCTTCCAGCACGCGGCGCAGCAGCGCGGAGCGCGGGCCGTTGCCGCACACGCTGACCAGGCGCGGCACGCCGCCCAGGGTGCGGATGTTCTTGGCCACGTTGCCCGCGCCGCCCACCAAGTGGCGGTCCTCGGTCACGCAGATGACGGGCACGGGCGCTTCGGGCGAAATGCGCTGGGCGTCACCCACCAGATATTCGTCGATCATCACGTCGCCCACCACGCACACGCGGGCTCCCGCCAGGCGGTTCACCTGCATGCCCAGTGCGACGCCATCGATGCTGTAGCTGACCATCAAACCTTCCTGCGATTCGTACTACTATTTGTTAGGGGCTGTTTCTAACTTAGGATTTTCGTTCGTTGGCAAGGAAAACGAGCCTGCCATGAGGGAGTATGCCTCAGCCGTCAGGCGAGCTTGCGAGCCTTACGGATGAGGACCGCAGCGCGCTCTTCTCGTATTCGACCGATATGGCAGGCGAAGTTTGACGATGCCAGCGGGCGAAAAGACAAGTTAGAGGCAGCCCCTAGCGCGACTGAATGCCAAGCCGCGACAGCAACTGCGCCAGCTGTTCGGCCGACTCGAAATTCAGGGTGATCTTGCCCTTTTCCTCCGTGCCGCTCACGGACACGCGCAGGCTCAACGCCTCGTGCAGGCGGCCCTGCAAGGAACGCATGGACGGCGCCACACGGTGCGGCGGCCGGGCGGGACGCGCCTCCTCGCGCTTGGGGGGGGCGGCCAAAGGCTCCGGCAGGGCGCCACGGTCGCGCCAGTGGGCGGCGGCGGCTTCCGCCTCGCGCACCGAAAGCCTGTCCGACAGGATGCGCCGACGCAGGGTGTCCTGCGGCTCCGGGTCGGTGACGGTCAGCAGGGCCCGGGCATGCCCGGCGGAAAGCCGCGCCTCGCGCAGGTCTTCGCGGGCGGCCTCGGGCAGGTGCAGCAGGCGCAGGGTGTTGGCCACGGCCGGGCGGCTCTTGCCCAGCTTCTGGGCCAGGTCTTCCTGGCTCAGGCCGAACTGCTCGCGCAGTTCCTGCATGGCGAGGGCCTCTTCCATGGGGTTCAGGTCTTCGCGTTGCAGGTTTTCGATGAGCGCGACGGCCAGCGTTTCCTGGTCGGTAAGTTCGCGGATGAGCACGGGCACTTCGCACAGCCCGGCCATCTGGCTGGCGCGCCAGCGGCGCTCGCCCGCAACGATTTCATAGGCCTGGCGGGCCTCGTCCCCCTGTCCGTCCGTGCCCGGAATGGGGCGCACCAGCAGGGGCTGCAACACGCCCTGGCTGCGGATGGAGGCGGCAAGTTCCTCCAGCGCCGCTTCGGTGAACATCTTGCGGGGCTGGTTGGGATTGGGGCGCAGCGCGCGCAGGGGCAGCGTGCGGATGTCCGAGGGCTTGGGCTGTTCCTGATAGCCCTTGAACAGGGCGTCGAGTCCCCTGCCTAATCCGCGCGAAGGTCCTGCCATCGTGTTCTCCTTGACTTTGGGCCGCGTAGACCTGAATCTTTACCTAAATCTGTGGACTGACGAACAAACACCCTCATGGAGTGCCAACCGGATGAACGAACGCGAAGCGCACGTGGTGCACCTGCACGACCGCCACGGACAGCTCTACGGCGTGCTGCTGAGCCCGCAGGTGTGGGCCGCCGTGCAGCACAAGGTGGCGCCGCTGCTGGAACAGGCCCTGGAAAAAATGTACCCCACTGCCCGGCCGGAGCCCATGGACGACTGGCAGATGTTCAAGGACTACTGGGATTTCAAGTACCCCTTCTGCGCCGACGTGCACTGCGACTGCTGCGGTGCCGCCACCGACGACTGGGAGCACGATCCCTTTCACCCCTTTCTGCTGCGCAATGCCACCCTCAGCGGGATGCTGGTCTTCGACTGCGTGAAGTGTGGCGCCTCGGTGCGCAAGAAACACTTCAAGGACCACATCTGCTTCGAATTCACGCCCGCCAGCCCCAAATGAACACGGTTCGCCGCGCACCAGCGCGGCGAACCGCCTTCCGAATCTATCCGCCCTGCCCTTCGCGCCGCTGCGGCCTGCGCAGCACCACTTCCTTGGCCAGCGCCAGGTACGATTCCGCACCCTTGGACTTGATGTCGTAGTGGATGATGGACTTGCCGTGGCTTGGCGCCTCGGACAGACGCACGTTGCGCGGAATCACCGTTTCGAACAGGTGGTCGGGGAAGCACTTGCGCACCTCGTTCTTCACCTGCCGCGACAGCTTGTTGCGCACGTCGTACATGGTCAGCACCACCCCCAGCAACGCCAGGCCGGGGTTCAGGCGCTTCTTCACCTGCTCGAAGGTTTGCAGCAGCTTCACGATGCCTTCCAGCGCAAAGAACTCGCACTGAAGGGGGATGAGCAGCTCGCGCGCGGCGCACAGGGCGTTGAGGGTGATCAGCCCCAGCGACGGCGGGCAGTCCAGGATGATGTAGTCGAACCTGGCGTCCAGCGGCTTCAGGAGGTCGGCCAGAAAGTATTCCCGGGCCATCTTGTCCACCAGTTCCAGTTCCAGGGCCACCAGGTCGGTGGTGGACGGCAGGATGGACAGGTACGGCGTCTGGGTGGGGTAGATGGCCTCCACCACCTCTTCGGGCTGGAAGAACACCGAATAAAGGTTGTGGCGCACTTCCTCCTGGTCGATGCCGAGCCCGCTGGTGGAGTTGGCCTGCGGGTCGCAGTCGACCAGCAGGACCTTTTTTTCCATGATGGCGAGGGATGCGGCGAGGTTGAGCGAAGAGGTGGTCTTGCCCACGCCGCCCTTCTGGTTGGCGACTGCGATGATTCGTGCCACGGCTGCCTATCCTGTTGGGGTAAGAGGCAAAATTCATGTTTCACATGAAACGTGTGCGCGCCGGAGGGGAGAAAACGGCGGCAAGAAGGTCCGCCGGGCTCGCCAAGCACAGGGCTATAGCTATGTGAGGCACGACACCCTGTCAACACGCAAAACATTGATGCGCTGATTGAACAACGTGTCCGCACGGCGGCAAAAAAACAGCCATGTTGTGGAATTACACCGTGATGAAAGCATGCGTGAAGCACGGCCGCCCATATCCTGAGCGCGCGGGTTTCCGGCGGCAATGAAAGACGACGCAAACCAGGCCCGCAGGGCGCACGATCCGGCGAGCCGCCGGATGACAAGGGGCAAGAACCGGACGCCGCCCCCCCCCCCCGGCCTGCCACGAATCAAGCCCCTGCCCGGAGCGGGCGGACCAGATGCGGAAAGGACGGCATTGCGGAAGGAATGCCGCCGCGGCCATCAACCAGAAGCAACCCGCTTCCATTTCAACCAGATATGACGTTTCACATGAAACAACGGGTGCTCTCCTTGCGGAAAGCGCCCGTTGATCATTCATGGCAATGCGGCCTGAGGAAAGGAAAAACCCGGCCAGCCTGCCCATTCTGGCCGATGCGGGGCGGGGCCTGCGGCCAGCGTCGGCTACATCTTGTAGTAGTCGCGGAACCAGCGCACGAATTCGCTGATGCCCTGTTCCAGGGGCGTGTGCGGCTTGAACCCGGTGTCGCGGATCAGGTCGTCCACGTCGGCGTAGGTGGCCTCCACGTCGCCGGGCTGCATGGGCATCAGGTTGCGCACCGCCTTGCGGCCAAGGGTGTCTTCCAGAATTTCGATGAACCGGCCAAGCTCCACGGCATTGTTGTTGCCGATGTTATAGATGCGATAAGGGGCCGGGCTGGTGGACGGGTCCGGCGCGTCGCCCCGCCACTCCGGATTGGGCTGCGGGGTGCGTTCGGTGACGCGCACCACCCCTTCCACGATGTCGTCGATGTAGGTGAAGTCACGCCGCATGCGCCCTTCGTTGAACACGTTGATGGGCCGGCCTTCCAGAATGGCCTTGGTAAACAGGTACAGGGCCATGTCCGGCCTGCCCCACGGCCCGTACACGGTGAAGAAGCGCAGGCCCGTGGTGGGCAGCCGGTACAGATGGCTGTAGGTGTGGGCCATCAGTTCGTTGGCCTTCTTGGATGCGGCGTACAGGCTGATGGGATGGTCCACGTTGTGGTGCACGCTGAACGGCATGGCCGTGTTCAGCCCGTAGACGGAACTGGACGAGGCATAGACCAGGTGCTGCACCCCGTTGTGGCGGCAGCCTTCCAGAATGTTGCCGAAGCCCACCAGGTTGGACTGCACGTACGAGCGGGGATTCTTGAGCGAATAGCGCACCCCGGCCTGGGCGGCCAGGTTGACCACGTGGGTGAACTTCTGTTCGGCGAACAGCGCGTCCATTGCCGCGTCATCGGCCATGTCCAGATGGGCGAAGGCGAAGCCGGGGTACGGTTCCAGCTGTTTCAGGCGGTCCTTCTTCAGTTGCACGTCGTAGTAGTCGTTCAGGCAGTCCAGGCCCACGACGGTGTGCCCGGCCTCCAGAAAGCGGCGCGAAAGGTGGTAGCCGATGAACCCGGCCGCGCCGGTGACGAGAATATGCATGATGACGTCCTGTGGTGGCTGTTGCTTGCAAAGGCACGCGCGATGCGGTGCCCAAATACGGGGTGGCGGGGCTGCAACCGCAAGGTCTCCGGCGGCATGACGTGGGGACAGTAGCGGAAGACGGTCGCAAGGGAAAGTCGCGGCTGGCCCGGCGCCAACGCAGGGCAAGGATCCCGACGTGACGGAAACGCGCGGCCGGGCCGAACCCCGTTGCCGCGCCAGGCCGGGCAACGATCACCCAGTGCGCGGGAGCCCCGGCGCACGCGCGCATCGGGAACGGATGCGCGGTCGCGTAGCTCGCGACATCCGGCGTCCGGCACCTGCCGAGCCCTGCCCTACCCCCTACCCCTTGCCCGACTCCTTGGGCAGCAAGCCGCGCAACAGGTCCAGCGGAATGGGCAGCACCGTGGACGAGCTTTCCGCCGCCATCTCGCGGATGGTCTGGAGGTAGCGCAGTTGCAGCGCCTCCGGGTGCTCCGCGATGATGGCCGCGGCCTGGGCCAGCTTGTCCGCCGCCTGGAATTCGCCTTCCGCGCTGATGACCTTGGCCCGGCGCTCGCGTTCCGCCTCGGCCTGCTTGGCCATGGCGCGCTGCATTTCCTGCGGCAGGTCGATGTGCTTCAGCTCCACCGACTGCACGGCAATGCCCCATTCCTCGGTCTGGGTGTCCAGCAGGGCCTTGATGTCCTGGTTGACCTTGTCGCGGTGGGCCAGCAGGTCGTCCAGTTCCACGCCGCCGCACACGCTGCGCAGGGTGGTCTGGGCCAGTTGCGAGGTGGCGTACAGGTAGTCCTCCACCTCGTTGATGGCCTTCACCGGATCCACCACCCGGAAGTAGACCACCGCGTTGACCTGGATGGACACGTTGTCGCGGGTGATGACGTCCTGGTTGGGCACGTCCATGGTCAGCACGCGCATGCCCACCCGGACCATGCGGTCGATGACCGGGATGACGATGATCAGGCCGGGGCCCTTGGGCCGGATGATGCGGCCCAGGCGAAAGATGACGGCCCGCTCGTACTCGTTGAGCACCTTGAGCGAGGCCACCACCAGCAGGACGCCAAGGGCGGCGACCGGGGCAAAGATGGAGGCGAAGTCGAACATGGGAACCTCCCGCGCGGCCGGGACGGGCTGCATGCGTTGCGGGGCATCCGCGCTGCCGAGCCCGTGGGGGCCATATGCCGGAACCATACCACGGCACGGCCGGAAAGACACGGTGGCGCGCAAAAAAGATGTCGGGGCGAGGGGAAGGAGGCAAGAAGGCGGGAAGGTCCGGGGGACGCCCGACGCAGGGCGGCGGGAGCACCCGCCCCCCGACAACGTGGCGCACACGGCGCGGCGGGAGGCGGCTACAGCGTGGCGGGCTTCAGGGCCGTGCGCAGGTAGGCGATGACCGCTTCCACCGTGGCCGGGGCGGCGATGAGGTTGTCCATGTCGGGCAACACGATGAGCAGCCTGCCCCTCCACGGAATCTGCTGGTACGGACGCGCCCGCAGGTCCGGCGCGAAGGCGCGCAGGGCCTTGGAGCCCATGACCACCACCAGGCGGGGGGCAATGCGCTCCATCCCGGCCAGGAACAGCGCGGGGTCCACAATGGGCTCGGAGGGCTGCCCGGAAGCACCTTCCGCGCCGGAAGCGGGCGCATCGCCGCTGGCATCGGGCATGGACACCGGCCAGAACGCATTGCTGCCCTTGGGCTGCCGCAGCGCGCCCAGGATACGGCGCAGGGTGTCGCGGCGGGCGGCGTCGGCGCAGCCGGAAAGATCCAGCCCCAGCGCCCAGTAGGTCCACAGCACGGGGGCTGGCTGCGGCGTCCTGGAGAACAGGTCGCGCCACTGGCCGGGCCAGCGTTCCGGCGGCAGGGTGCTGGCCGAGGGACCGGACGCAACGGGAAGCGACGTTTCGGCAAGACCTGCTCCGGGTGCGGGCTGCGCGGACCGTTGCGCCCCCGGCAAACCTTGGGGCGGTACCGGGCGGACTTGGCCGCGCCCTGCGAACTGATACTCCGCGCCTGCCAGGCTGCCGCCGGTGGTCTGGTCGAACATGGGGTCGAGCGGAATGTCGTAGGCGTCCGGATCGAAGGAGGGGTCGCCGCCGTTGCCGTCCTGCCCTGCATATCCGCCGGGCTGAGCCGACGTGTCGCCGCACATGCTTGCGGGCGCGTCGCAGGCCGCCGGAAACGCGCCCATGTCCGGCACGTCGGTATCGGGCTGCGCGGCAACCTCTGCACCCGCCGCAGCCGCATCGGCGGAGGGCGCACCCTCCCCTTCGGGCAGCAGCACGTGCAGCAACCCGGCCCCGTGCCACGGGCGCAGGGTTTCCAGCAGACCTAGAGGCGGACGAGCCAATCCACGATCCTCCATGCCACGTCGGGCTTGGGCAGCACCGGCCATTCCTCGGGTTCGCCGCCCCGCGCCAGCACGGTAACCCGGTTGGTGGCCGTGCCGAACCCGGCATCCGCGCCGCCCACCAGGTTGCCCACGATCATGTCCGCGTTCTTGGCGGACAGCTTGCGGGCCATGCTTTGCGCAAGGCCGGACGTCTCGGCGGCAAAGCCCACCACCTTCTGCCCGGCGCGCTTGCGGCCGCCCAGGGTGGCCAGAATGTCCGGGTTGGGAGTGAAGGCCACGCTGAACCCGGCCCGCGCGTCCGCCTTCTTGAATTTTTCCGCGCCCAGCGGCACGGGACTGAAATCGGCCACGGCGGCGGTGAACACCCCCGCGTCCATGGTGTCCCACAGCCCGTCGGCGGCGTCGAACATCTGCCGGGCGCTGGTGACGTCATGCCGGATGACGCCTGCGGGCAGCCACGGCGCGCCGGGGCCGCACACGGCGTGCACATCCGCACCGCGCAGCCACAGGGCCACGGCCACGGCCGCGCCCATGACTCCGCTGGAGGGGTTGGTCCAGTAGCGCACGCCGTCCCATTGTTCACGCGTGGGGCCAAGGGTGACCAGCGCCCGGCGGCCCTGCATGTCCTGCGGGGATGCGGCGCGCAGTCCGTACAGGAAGACCTCGCGCGGGTCGGCCAGCCTGCCCTGCCCTTCCTCCATGCACGCGGTGCGCCCGCAGGCGGGCTCCACCACCACGTGGCCACGGCGGCGCAGGGTTTCCACGTTGTCCCGCGTGGCCGCGTTGGACCACATCTTGGGGTTCATGGCCGGGGCGATGACCAGCGGGCCGGGAAAGGCCAGGGCCTGGGCGGACAGCATGTCGTCGGCCAGGCCGTGGGCCAGCCGGGCCATGGTGGTCGCGCTGGCCGGGGCGATGATGAAGGCGTGCGCGGCCTGGCCGGGCATCAGGTGCCCGAACACGTCGTCGTCAGGTGAAGGGGGGGGCGGGCCACCGTCGCCGCCCGGCTGACCGGCAGGGCCACCCGCGAACATGGTGGTGAACACCGGCGATGCGCCCAGCGCCGCGAAGGTCAGCGGCGCGATGAACCGCCGGGCTGCGTCGGTCAGGGTGACGCCCACGTCCATGCCTGCGTCGCGCCACATGCGCACCAAGTCGGGGGCCTTGTAGGCCGCGATGGAGCCGCAGACCCCGAGGTGGAGCCTGCGGCCGGTGAAGCGGGTGAAGGCGAGATGCGCGTCCATGTTCCCCCTGGGCATGATCCGGGCCGTGGCCGGTACGCCCGCCCGGACGATTACGGCCCGCTACGGCCCATAACGGCAGGCCACGGCGGGCCACTGGACAGCGGCCGCCGGACGGACTACTGCGAAAGCCCCTGTTCCTTGACGCCGCCGGAGCCGGAAGGCGCCGGCGCGTTGGGCGCCACCGAGAAGTTGCCGCTGGGGTACGTGCCTTCCGACGCCGTGCCCGCGCCCGCCGAAACGCCCGCGCCTTCGGGCAGGCGCTGGGCCACCCACACTTCCAGGGTGGAGTAGGCCTGGCCGTCGGTGATGCCGAGAATGGCGTTGCGGTCGCCCTTCTCGAACAGCAGCACGCTGCGCTGGCCACGGAACACCGAGCGCAGCGCCCAGCCCTGGCGGGTCATGTTGTGGATCATGGCGTTGACCAGCGACTGGCGGTCGATGCGCCCCTCGAACACCTGGGTGCCGGTCTTGGACCCGTCGGAGTTCTGCGAGACGGCCGTGTACTTGGTCTGTTCGCTCATGTCGCTGGGGATGGGCACGTCGCGGAACTCGCCGTAGTACACCTCGTTCACGCTGGCGGGCGGGGCGGGCTCGAACGGGTTCGGGATGGACGTGGAGGAGCAGCCCTGCACGGCGAACAGGGTGGCGGACAGGGCGGCGGCTATGACGAGCTTGCGCATGGGATTCTCCTGTGCTGATGGTGCGGACGGGCGCGGCCCGCGGCCCGTGAGGGCCGGGGTTCCGGTACGGCCCGCGCGCGGGCCTTGCGGGGGCGTGCGCCCGCCGCGAAAACTGCGCCGACACTAGCGGATGTCGTGCCGGACTGCAAACGGCACGCGCCACGCGGGGCGTACCCCGCGAGGAATATATGCGTATGGATGACACGATGGGCAACACCGGCCACGACCTGACGCGCGCCGCCACGGAACCCGGAACCGGGACGGACGGCATCCCCGAAGACGACCGGCTGGAATCGTACCGTTTCCACCTGCCGGAAGACCGCATCGCCCAGCACCCCGCGCCGCAGCGGGGCGGTTCGCGCCTGCTGGTGCTGGATCGGCGCACGGGACGCTCGGGGGGGACGGCGCACACGGGCACGTTGACCCACGCCCGCTTCGCGGACCTGTGCGACCACCTGCCGGAAGGCTGCCTGCTGGTGGCCAACAATTCCAAGGTGCTGCCCGCGCGCCTGCTGGGCGTGCGGCCCACCGGCGGCAAGGTGGAATTCCTGCTGCTGACCCCCCTGCCCCTGCTGGAGGAAATGGCCGAGCCCTTCGGCGGGCCCTTCGGCGGGCTCCACGTCGGGCCCCACGTGGGGCCCCACGTCGGGCCCCACGTCGGGGATGACGGCACACGCGACGGCCTGCGCGATGAAGGCGACGGCTGGCGCTCCGTGCCCGCCGAAGGGCTGCTGCGCGCCTCCAAGAAGATCCGCCCCGGCGACGTGATGTCCTTCGGCCCGGACCTGAACGTGGAGGTGACCGAACCCGGCGACTTCGGCCGCAGCGCGGTGCGCCTGCACTGGCGGGGCGGTCTGCGCCGCCTGTTCCTGGAACAGGGACACCTGCCCCTGCCGCCGTACATCCGGCGCGAAGGCGGAGCAAACATGCAGGACGCGCCGGAGGACCGCGAGCGCTACCAGACCGTGTACGCCGACGACAGCCGCCTCGGCTCGGTGGCCGCGCCCACGGCCGGGCTGCACTTCACCGACGACCTGCGCGCCCGCCTGGCCGCCACGGACCGCCAATGGGCAGAGGTCACCCTGTACGTGGGCTACGGCACCTTCAGTCCGGTGCGCTGCGCTGACATCCGCCACCACGCCATGCACCGCGAGTACATCGAGGTGGGCGAGGCCACCGCCGCCGCCATCCGCGCGGCCAAGGCGGAAGGCAGGCCGGTGGTCACCGTGGGCACCACCTCCACCCGCACCCTGGAAGGCACGGTGCGCGCCTGCGGCGAGGTGCGCGCCTTCACCGGGTGGACGGACATCTTCATCAGGCCCGGCTACCGGTTCACGGTGGCGGACCACATCATCACCAATTTCCACCTGCCGGAATCCTCGCTGCTGATGCTGGTTTCCGCCTTTGCCGGGCGCAGGCGGGTGCTGGCCGCCTATGAAGAGGCGGTGGCGCGCGGGTACCGGTTCTTCTCGTACGGCGACGCCATGCTGCTGTTGTGACGGTCGGTTGCGGGCGCGCCCTCCCCGGAGAAGGGGTGGGGCATGCCCGCCCGCCGGGCGCCGCGCCATGCTTTGAAAAGCTGCGGAACTTGTCCTATAGGTAGAAGCCGCCGCGCGGCATGCGGGTCCTGCTGCGGCGGGCACCCGGTTGCCGCCGGGCGCGCATTTCATCCACCAGCCTTTCGAACCTCCATCCCAAAGGACGGTTTCATGTCACGGGTCGTATTCCTGGACGAGCGCTGCAAGGGGTGCCTGTTGTGCACCACGGTGTGCCCAAAGGGCATCATCGCGCAGTCCTCGCGCTTCAACAGGCAGGGCTACAAGGTCGCCGAGGTTCCGGCGGACGCCATGAAGGACTGTACGGGCTGCGCCTCGTGCGCGCTGATCTGCCCGGACGTCGCCATCCGCGTCATCAAGTCGCGCAAGGCCAAAAAGGCCGGGAAGGAGTAGCCCCATGCCGCACAACACACCCGACACGGGCGCGCCGGAACGCATCTTCATCAAGGGCAACGAGGCCATAGCGCACGGCGCGCTGGCCGCGGGCTGCCGCTGCTACTTCGGCTACCCCATCACCCCCCAGAACGACATTCCGGAAATGATGTCCTTCGCCCTGCCCGAGGCGGGCGGCGAATTCGTGCAGGCGGAGAGCGAGGTGGCCTCGGCCAACATGCTGCTGGGCGCGGCCGCCGCGGGCATCCGCGCGCTGACCTCGTCGTCCAGCCCCGGCATCTCGCTGATGCAGGAGGCCATCTCGTACATGGCGGGCAGCGAACTGCCCGGCGTCATCGTGAACATGAACCGGGGCGGGCCGGGCCTCGGCGACATCGGCCCCTCGCAGGGCGACTACTTCCAGTCGGTGAAGGGCGGCGGCCACGGCGACTACAAGCTGCTGGTGCTGGCCCCGGCCACCTGCCAGGAATGCTACGACATGATGGTGGAAGCCTTCGACCTGGCCTTCAGGTACCGCAACCCGGTCATGGTGCTGGGCGACGCCATCGTGGGCCAGATGAAGGAACCGGTCACCCCGTGGAAGCCCGCCGCCGTTGAAGCTGCCGAAGCCTCCGATTGGCGGCTGGAAGGGGCCAGGGGGCGCGGTCCGCGCCTGCTGAAGTCGCTGTTCCTCGAGGACGGCGCGCTGGCGGGCCAGAACCGGCACCTCCAGGCCAAGTACGCCTCCATGCAGGCCGAGGCCAGGGCGGAATGCTTCCTGACAGACGACGCCGAACTCGTGGTGGTGGCCTACGGCTCCATCGGGCGCATCGCCAAATCCGCCATCCGCAAGCTGCGCGCCCAGGGCCACAAGGTGGGCCTGGTGCGGCCGCAGACCCTGTTCCCCTTCCCCGGCCCGCTGCTGCGCGGCCTGGCGGAGCAGGGAAAGCGCTTCCTGACCATCGAGCACAACTGCGGCCAGATGGTGGAGGACGTGCGGCTTTCCATTCGCGGCATCGTGGATTCGGCCTTCTACGGGCACATGCCGGGCGAGATGCCCGGCTCGGACGATTTCCTCGCGCCCATTCTGGACGCCATGGGGGGCAAGTGATGCAGGCTGACGAAAGACTGGCGCTCGCCGACGACGAGCAGATGGCCTTCGAGGTTCCCGGCGTGCTGGCGGACCGCGCCACCCACTACTGCCCCGGCTGCCACCACGGCATCGCCCACCGCCTGGTGGCCGAAGTGCTGGAGGAAATGGGCGTGGTGGACGACACCATCTGCGTGGCCTCCATCGGCTGCTCGGTGTTCATCTACAACTACCTAGCCGTGGACTCGGTGGAGGCCCCGCACGGGCGCGCCCCGGCCGTGGCCACCGGCGTCAAGCGCGCCCGCATGGACAAGATCGTGTTCACCTACCAGGGCGACGGCGACCTTGCCTCCATCGGCCTCGCGGAAGTGATGCACGCCGCCAACCGGGGCGAGCGCATCACCATCGTGTTCGTGAACAACACGGTGTACGGCATGACCGGCGGCCAGATGGCCCCCACCACCCTCATCGGCCAGAAGACCACCACCTGTCCCGGCGGCCGCTGCCGCGACCGCGAGGGCATGCCCATCCGCATGGCCGAGATCATCGCCGGCCTCGGCGGGGTGGCCTATTCCGCCCGCGCCTCGCTGGACAGCGTCAAGAACATCCGCGCCGCCAGGAAGGCCGTGCGCAAGGCCTTCGACGTGCAGCAGCAGGGGCTGGGCTTCGGCTTCGTGGAACTGCTGTCCGGCTGCCCCACCAACTGGCGCATGGACGCGGTGAAGGCCAATACCCGCATCCGCGAGGAGATGATCCCCTACTTTCCGCTGGGGGTGTACAAGGACGTGACCGAAGGCGAGGGGGTGTGCTGATGGCGCTCTACCAGGACGTGATCATGGCCGGGTTCGGCGGCCAGGGCGTGATGCTCATCGGCAACCTGCTGGCCTACGCGGGCATGAACGCGGGGCTCAACGTGACGTACATTCCGGTGTACGGGCCGGAAATGCGCGGCGGCACCGCCAACTGCACGGTGGTGGTCTCCGACGAGGACATCGGCTCGCCCATCATCCAGCGGCCCAGGAGCCTCATCGTCATGAACCAGCCCTCGCTGGACAAGTTCCAGCCCCGGCTGGAGGACGGCGGGGTGCAGGTGCTGAACTCCTCGCTGGTGGACGTGAAGCAGGCCGAGGCGCGCGTGCGCACCCTGGCCGTGCCCGCCAACGAAATCGCGGACACGCTGGGCAACACCAAGATGGCCAACATGGTGGCCCTGGGCGCCTACGTGCGGGCCACCGGCGTGGTGGACCTGGACATCGTGAAGAAGAGCCTGACCAGCGTCATTTCCGCCCACTACAGCCATCTGATTCCCAAAAACGCGGATGCGTTGCAGGCGGGGTACGACCACGCGGGGTAACCTGCCGGAACGGCGGGAGAACACCTGCCGGTAGCGGCAAACCGCATCGCGCTGCCCCGCCCCGCCCGCAACCGGAGCGCAACGGCAACGCGGAGCGTGAACCACGCCGTTCCCCCTGTCCCGCAAGGGCTACGGGGAACATGACGGAAACATCGGCCGCCCGCCGCGAACCTTCGCGGCGGGCGGTTTCGTTCCGTGCGCCAGCACCCCGCATATAGCCAACCATGACGGGGCGATGCGGAAGGAACATTCCGGACGTCTCCCCGTCCCGGTCTGGACGCGGCCCGCGCCGATGCCTACCTGTACGGGTGAAGGCGCGGCACGGGGCCGCGCGGATGCCGGACATTCCGGCCCGTTGACACAACCCCAGCCACGGGAGTGCAGACCATGCCCAACACCAGGGAAGAGTACATCCGCACCCTTCGCGACAAGCTCGAATTGTGGAAGGTCCAGCTCGAAAAGCTGGAAGTGCAGGCCGCGCTGGCCAAGGCGGAAGCCCGGGTGGAATACCACGAGCAGATCGCCGACCTGCGCCGCAAGCGCGAAGAGGCCAAGCGCAAGCTGGACGAATTGCAGCATGCGGGCGAGCATGCCTGGAAGGACATGAAGGCTGGCCTGGAACTGGCGTGGGACGCCGTGGAAGCGGCCTTCGCATCGGCACGGTCGCGCTTCAAGTAGCCTTCGGCCAGAGCCGTCGCGGTCGCCCTGCCCGGCATTCGCGACATTCCCGGCCTTCGCGACATTCCTGGCTGGGCGACCCGGACCTTCACCGGCGCGGGGCGGCTTGGCGCACCAACATGCGCCGGCCGCCGCCGCGCCTTGCCACACCTTCGGGAACGTGGCAAGCTGTAGCATCATGACCATGCAATCTCTCTTGTTCCTCCCTTCCGCACCGTGCGCCGTCTCGTGCCGCGAGCGCTTCTGGCGCAGCGCGCTGTAACCGCGCCGCCTCCCGCCGCGTCCGCCCGCCGCCCATCGGGCTGACAGGCGCTTCCTTTCCCGTTTCCGCAGTCCGACATCTCACCACAACGTCAGCGGTCCGTGCTCCTTGCAGGCAGCACCGGCCGCCCGGAGCTTTTTCATGTCCAGCATCATGCCCTGGTTCTTTCTGCTGTGTTCCATCCTGCTGGAAGTTGCGGGCACCGTGATCATGAAGGTGTCCCAGACCGCCTGGCCCGTGTCCGGCATGGCGGCCATGTACCTGCTGCTGGGGCTTTCGTACTGGTTCCTGGCCCGCGCCGTGGTGCGCGTGCCGGTGGGCGTGGCCTACGCCGTGTGGGAAGGGGTGGGGCTTGCGCTGATCTCCCTTGCCGGAGCCCTGGCAGGCGAGCGCATGGACCCCGCGCGGCTGGCCGCGCTGGCGGCCATCCTGGGCGGCATCCTGCTGGTGCATCATGGCACGCATCAGGACACGCATAAGGATACGCGCCACGACGCCCGGCAGCCGGACGGCCAGCCCGCCGCGCATGACGGGAGGGCCGCGTCATGACCATGCCGGAACTGCGCTTCGTGCTGGCCGTGGTGCTGGCCGCCGCGCTGGACGTGGCGGCCAATCTGCTGCTGGCCCGCTCGCACGGGTTCACCCGGCGCGGCCCGGCGCTGGGCGCGCTGGCGCTGGTGGGCCTTGCCTTCACCTGCCTGGCCTACGCCACGCGGGGCATGGACCTGGCCGTGGCCTACGCCATGTGGGGCGGCTTCGGCATCCTGGGCACCTCGCTGGGCGGCTGGGCACTGCTGGGGCAGCGGCTGACGGCCAGCGCGTGGCTGGGCATGCTGCTGCTGGTGGCGGGCATCGCGGCGCTGCACCTGGCATAGCCGCCCGGCGCGCGGGGCAGGCCGCGCACCGGCATGCCCGGCGTACCCCGCCGCTCTTCCGTATGCATTGGACCGCATAGGGTTACAACACTATCTTCGGCAAGACGATATTATCATGTCGCGTACTCACTCTGGATGCTAGCGGCAAGACAACATCTCCTCTTGCCGGAGGCCGCCATGAAACACACGGAACTGACCCTCTGTGAACAGATGCACATCGGCGTGCAGGCCGTGGAGCGCCGGTTGCGCCTGGTGGGCGTGACCAGGGAGGACTGCGCCACCCTGAAGCGCTTCAAGGCCGCCATCACCGCCAACGTCGAAGAACTGCTGGACGAGTTCTACGGCGTGCTGGCCAATGTGGACGAGGTGGCCCGGCTCATCGGCGACAAGGAAGGGCTGATGCGGCTCAAGCGCTCGCTGCGCAACTACGTGCTCACCCTGTTCGAGGGCGAGTACGGGCTCGACTACGTGCAGAGTCGGCTGCGGGTGGGGCTGGTGCACAAGCGCATCGGCGTCACGCCCAAGCTGTTCATGACCGCGGTGCTGCACCTGACCCGGATGCTGCGCCAGCGCATCCGCAGCGAGGTGCCCGGCATGGAGCAGCAGATGGAGGTGATGCACGCCCTGGAAAAGGTGGTCTTCTTCGACCTGGCGCTCATCTTCGACACCTACATCCAGAGCCTGATGGATGAAATCCTGTTCCGCAGCGAGGAGTTGACCACCTACGCCAAGGAACTGGAACAGATGGTGGCCGAGCGCACCCGTGAACTGGAAGACCTGGCCCACCACGACGGGCTCACCGGCATCGCCAACCACCGCCACTTCCACACGGAGTTGCGCCGGGAATTCCTGCGCGCCCAGCGCACGGGGGCGCATTTCACGCTCGCCTACATGGACCTGGACAACTTCAAGCTCGCCAACGACACGTGGGGGCACAAGGTCGGCGACATGCTTCTGGAAACCGTGGCGGAATGCCTGCGGGCAAGCGGCCGCGAGGGCGACGTGATGGCCCGGTGCGGGGGCGACGAATTCTGCGCCATCCTGGTGGGCACCGACATTCATGGCGCGCAACACTGGGCGTGCAGGTTCATCGAGGCGTTCGACGCCAGCGAGGAACGCTACGGCGTGACGTTGAGCATCGGCCTCGCCCAGTTCGAGCCCGCCCTGGACCATGAGCCGGAACACCTGCTGAAGCGGGCGGACGAAGCCATGTACAGGGCCAAGCTGACGGAAGGACACGCCACGGTGGCCGCGGACTGCGGAAACGACGCACAGCAGTGCGAAGGGTTGCCCCCTCCGCGCGGCGCCAAGGGGCGCGGGCTTCGGTCCCCCGCCCCCGCAAAACGGAAATCCGGCGCCCCCGCGGAACAGGCGGGCGCGGCGGGGCATCCCGAACAGTGACCGGGCGCGGCATCGGGGAATTTACGGGAAGGAAACGACGAAGGGGGGGCGGCAACGCCCCCCTGCGCATTGCGGAACGGCGGAATCCGCACGGGGAGCGGTAAGAGCGGCAATAGGCCCTAACAGGCCCTAGCCGTCCACCATCAGGCCATCGCGCATGACCAAAGTGCGGTGGGCGCGGCGGGCATAGTCCGGGTTGTGGGTGACCATCACCGTGGTCAGCCCGTCGCGGCCAAGTTCCGCCAGCAGTTCCATGATGGCCTCGCCGGTGGCGGTGTCCAGGCTGCCGGTGGGCTCGTCCGCGAACAGCACGCGCGCGTCCCGCACCAGGGCGCGGGCAATGGCCACGCGCTGCTGCTCCCCGCCGGAAAGGGCGCCGGGCAGCGAACCCGCCTTGCCGGAAAGCCCCACCCGCTCCAGCACGCGGCGGCCCTTTTCGGCCATGGCGGCGGGCACCGGGGCAAGGCCGTTCATGAACGGCAGCAGCACGTTTTCCAGCGCGGTCAGGTAGGGCATCAGGTGGTGGGCCTGGAAGATCACGGCGAAGTCGCTGTGGCGCAGGCGGTTGCGCCGGGCCTCGGACACGCGGGTGATGTCCTCGCCGTCGAACAGCACCGTGCCCGCGTCGGGCAGGGTCAGCGAGGCCAGCACGTTGAGCAGGGTGGACTTGCCCGAGCCGGAACGGCCCGCCACGGCCACGAATTCGCCGGGGGCCACGCGCAGCGAAACGCCGCGCAGCACGGGCGCGGGCGCGCCGCCGTCGGTGGCCGGGTAGCTCTTGCAAAGGTCGCGCGCCTCGATGATGGCCGGGGCGCTGGCGGTGTGGTCTGTGGTCATGCGGTGCCTTTGGGGGATGCGGGATATGCGCGGGACGGCTACAGCGACACGAGGGCGGCGGCAGGCTCCACGCGCGACGCCTTCCACGCCGGGAAGGCCGCCGCCAGCACGGACACGGCGGCGATGCCGCAGGTGGTCAGGGCCAGCGCGGCGGGGCTGAACGCAGGAACGGCCACGTCGGCCATGTGCAGGAGTTCCAGCACCTTCAGGGCCAGGCCGTGCCCGGCCAGGTGCCCCGTCAGCCCGGCGGCCACGCCCACCAGCAGCGCCTCGGACGCGAACACGGTGAACACCCCGAAGCGCGAAAAACCCACCGAACGCAGGATGCCGATCTCGCGCCGCCGCTCGTTGACGGCGGAGAGCATGGACATGACCACCATGGCGCAGGCCGTGAGCAGGATGACCAGGCTGACCACCAGGGCCAGGTGCTGGGCGAAGTGCACGGAATACATGCGCTGCTCCACCACGTGGCGCAGGGCCTTGATGTCCTGCCCCGGCAGCGCGCCGCGCAGCTGGGCCACGATGTCGTCGATGGGGCAGCCCGCGCACAGGGCCGCCACTTCCATGAAGCTGGCCTTGTCCGGCAGGTTGAACACCCGCTGCACGAAGCCGATGTCCGCCAGCAGCACGTTGTCGTCGTCGCTGCCGGTGGACCCGATGACCCCGGTGACGGTCACCGCGTGGCCGTTGACGTCCACCACGCTGCCGGGCGCAAGGCCCAGCCGCGCCGCCACCGCGTAGCCCGCCAGCGCTCCTTCCGGCGTCTTGGGGGTGGTGCCGTCAATGGCCCAGTAGCCCTTCAGCGAAAGTTCCTCGGGCCAGTCCACGCCCACCACGGCCACCGGCAGCGGGGCCACGGGCGCGGCCGCACCCACGGGCGAGCCGATGCGGGCCATGGTCACCAGCTTGGGGGCCACGGCGGCGATGTTGGCGTTGAATTCGATGGACCGGATACGCCGGACCGTCTCGGCATGAACCAGGTGCCCCTCGTCCAGCAGCAGGTCGCCCAGGGGCAGGCCTCCGTAGCTGACGGTGAGCGTCTCGCGCGCCGGGGAGACCATGATGTTGGCCCCGAAGCTGGTCAGCTTGCGCTCCAGGCTTTCGCCCACCACGGCGGACACCTCGCGCAGGGCCACGATGGAGGCCACCCCCAGGGTGAAGATGCAGAACAGCGAGAGGGTGCGCAGCCACTTCTTGCGGGCGCAGCGCAGCGGAATGGTCAGGATGTTCATGGCGTGCTCGCGGGCGGGGTTGCTCGCTCCTGCATTCGGACTATCCCCAAATGAGGATTTTCGTTCGTTGGCAAGGAAAACGAGTCCCGCCATGAGGAAGTGCCTCAGCCGTTAAGTGAGCGAAGCGAACTTTTACGGATGAGGACCGCAACGCGTACTCATGCCGTATTCGACCGAGTGGCGGGCGAAGTTTGACCTCGTTGCGCACGATGTCCGTAGGGCTCGCAAGCTCGCCCAACGGCCACGCTTCGCGCCCTCCGGGTCGGACGCCAACGGGCGAAAGGACCATTTGGGCCTACTTCGCGGTGGCGAAATACCTGGCCCCGGCCTTCAATTCGGCCACGCGCAGCAGCAAGTCGCCACTGGCGTCCATGGTGCGTTCCAGCGGATGCGGGTTGCAGCCGCCGCGCACCTCGTTGATGCGCGCGGTGTTGAAGGCCATGCCGCAATTCTCGCAGATCATGTTCGGCCCCTGCTGGCGGTAGCCCTTGCCCTCGCGCCAGCACACGTCGCAGGCGTCCAGGGCGGCGCGGGCCGCGCCGTCGGGGCCCTTCACCACGAAGAAGCGGATTTCGGCGCCGCCGTCCTTGAAGGTGTAGAACCTGGCCGTATCGGAGATGTCGGCGGCCTTGATGCGGACCGTCTCGCCCTGGGGCTGCACGGTTTCGTACTTGCCGCCAAAGCCGAAAAAGGCGTGGGCGGCGGTGGATATCACCAGCGGGGCAAGCAGGGCCAGCACCATGAGCGCGGCCGGAAGGACAAGACGGAAAGGCTTCATGCACTGCTCCTGAAAAGAACCATACGGACGTACCGCACCACATAGGCATGGCCGTCAGGGGAAGCAACCGCTGACCGGGCGGAATGCCGCCTTTGCCGACGTGGCGGCCTGAGCCGCCCTTCCCCGTCATCCCCCCGCAACGCAAACGCAACGCGGGGCGGATGGCCGCCCCGCGTCTTTCATGCGTTCCCGCCCGGCATCGCCGGACGGCTCCCTGCTACGCCTTGGGACGCAGCAGGCGCAGGCCGTTCATGATCACCAGGAACGAGCCGCCGATGTCGGCCACGATGGCCATCCACAGGCTGGCCACCTGGAACACCGCCAGGCCCAGAAACAGCGCCTTGAGGCCCAGGGCGAAGCCGATGTTCTGGCGGATGACGCCCAGGGTGCGGCGCGAATGGCGCACCAGCCAGGGCAGCTTGCCCAGGTCGTCGGACATCAGGGTGATGTCGGCGGTCTCGATGGCCGCGTCGCTGCCGATGCCGCCCATGGCGATGCCCAGGTGCGCGGTGGCCAGCGCGGGCGCGTCGTTGACGCCGTCGCCCACCATGGCCACCCGCTCGCCCGCTTCCACCAGCGCGGCCACGGCGGCGGTCTTGTCGGCGGGCAGCAGGTCGGCCTTGACATCATCGGCGGCGGTCACCCCGCAGGCGGCGGCCACGCGGGCGGCGCTGGCCGCGTTGTCGCCGGTCAGCATGACCACCCGGCGCAGCCCGGCGGCGCGCAGGTCGTCCAGCACGGCGCGGGCGTCGGGGCGCAGGTCGTCCTCCAGTTCCATGACCGCGGCAAGGCCCGCGTCGTTCCACAGCAGCACCGAGGACCCGGCGTCTGCGCCGCCCGTTCCAGCAGGCAGTTCCGCCCCCCCGGCGGCTCCGGACGGGCCGTCCTGCGCGAAGAAACGGCGGTTGCCGATGCGCCAGCGCGCGCCGTCCACCACGCCTTCGGCTCCCAGGCCGGGCAGGGTGCGGTGGTCACCGGCCGTGGCGGCTGCGTCCGGCCCTGCCCCGAGCGTTTCGTGCGCGTGCTGCACGATGGCCCGGGCAAGGGGGTGGCTGCTGGGGCCTTCCAGCGCGGCGGCGATGCGCAATGCGGACGCCTCGTCCCGCACCTGCGGATGCCCGGCCACGGGCAGCACGCGGGCCACGCGCGGGCGGCCGTGGGTCAAGGTGCCGGTCTTGTCGAAGGCGATGGCCGTGAGGCTGGCGGGCAGTTCCAGGAACGAGCCGCCCTTGACCAGCACGCCGTTGCGGGCCGCGCTGGTCAGCCCGGCCACGATGGACACCGGCGTGGAGATGACCAGCGCGCACGGGCAGGCGATGACCAGCACCACCAGCGCCTCGTACACCCAGGCAGACCACGCCCCGCCGAAGAACAGCGGGGGCGCCACGGCCACCAGCGCGGCCACGGCCAGCATGGCCGGGGTGTACACGGCGGCGAAGCGGTCCACCCACTGCACGGCGCGGGCGCGGCGCGACTGGGCCGCCTCGACCATGTGCAGGATGCGCGCGAGGGTGGTGTCCGACGCGGCGCGGGTGGTCAGCACCTCCAGCACGCCGCCGCCGTTGATGGTGCCCGCGTACACCGGCTCGCCGGGCCGCTTGGGCACGGGCATGGATTCTCCGGTGATGGGCGACTGGTCGATGTCCGACGCGCCCGCCGCCACCGTGCCGTCCAGGGGCACGCGGTCGCCCGCGCGCACCAGGATGCGCGAGCCCACGGGCACGTTTTCCACGGCGGTCTCCACGGGGGCGCCGGGCAAACCGCCCCCCCCGTCGCCCCCGATGTCGCCCCCCATGTCACCCGGACGCGACAACAGCAAGGCCCGCGAGGGCGAAATGTCCAGCAGCGCGGCAATGGCCGACCGCGCCCGGTCCACGCTCCACGATTCCAGCTGGTTGGCCACCGCGAACAGGAAGGCCACCGAGGCCCCCTCGAAAAACTGGCCGATGGCCGCCGCGCCGATGACCGCCGTGACCATCAGCAGGTTCATGTCCGGCCGCAGGGTGCGCACCGCGTGCACCGCGCGGGGCAGCACCCGCCAGGCGCCCGCCACCGCCGCCGCCAGCCACAGGGCCAGGGTGGCCGGGTGGGGCACGCCCGCTTCGGAAAACACGTCCAGCAGCGACCCGGTATGCGCCCATTCCACGCCGATGCCCGCCACAAGGGCCACGCCGCTCAACGCGCAGAGCAGCAGCGAGGACTGGCGACGCCACAGATCGGCCAGCCCGCGCGGCAGCAGGGACGCGAAGCCGCCCGATGCGCCGCCGGGCGCGGGCACGGCGCACGCGCCGCCGCAGCACGAGCATCCGGCCAGGGCCGGAATCTGGGCGGGCCGGGGGGCGATGCCGGGTGCGTGGTCATGGGCATCCGCCTGCCCCTCCGCCTGGCAACCGTCCTGGCAGTGCGGGTGGTCATGGTCATGTGCGTGGTCATGTGCGTGACTGTGGGCCTGACCGGCCGGCGGGGCCGGACGCAGCATCGCGCCGCCGTGTCCGGCGGCCTCGGGCGCGGCGCGCATGCCGGTACGGGCCACGGCGGCCACCACGTCGTCGGCATGCAGGTCCAGACCGGCCAGATCCACGCGCATGCGCCGGGAGAGCACGTCGAATTCCAGCCGGTCGGGGCTGCCCACTAGCGGGGTCAGCGCGCGCCGCAGGATGTTCACCTCGCTGGCGCAGTCCATTTCCTCGATGCGGAAGGCGG
The DNA here is from genome assembly GCF_036763125.1 of Nitratidesulfovibrio sp. 1201_IL3209. Taxonomy (NCBI): domain Bacteria; kingdom Pseudomonadati; phylum Thermodesulfobacteriota; class Desulfovibrionia; order Desulfovibrionales; family Desulfovibrionaceae; genus Nitratidesulfovibrio; species Nitratidesulfovibrio sp. 1201_IL3209. Next base: position 74,497 of record NZ_JBAIYT010000008.1, on the reverse strand, counting down.
TCATGGGCGGGTCTCCGTGGGGGAACGGCGGGGCGCGTTCGTGCGCCGCCCGGCCGTGGGTTCAGTCTGCACATATGAACACGTGTTCATATGTGCAGAGTATGCGGCACGCTCCCCGGTGTCAACCGCCCGGCGAGGCCGGAGCGGCGGAAAACATGGCGGAACCCCGTCCACAGGGCGTAGAGATGTGGAAAATGCAGAAATCCCGGTGTGTTCCTGATGCGGACGCGCCGGGGACATGGTGTGGGCAGGGATGCGGAAACGCCGTTGCCGGGCGCGCCAAAAGACCGACGCCCGCTGGCGGACACCGGCATGTCGGCGGCGCGGGGCCGCAACGCCGCGCGCGGCGCGCAGCGGGGGAGATGCGGGGGGCGCGCCTACGCGCGGTTCTTGCCGTCGGTCATGGCCAGGGCCAGCTTCATCTCGCGGTCCAGGCGGTTCTGCACGGCGGCCTGCACCCGCTCGGACGAGGAGCCGAACTGGCCGGAGCGCACCGCGTACACCTCACGGATGAGCTGCTTCTCGAAGTTGCGGCCCGCCTTGGCGGTGCCCGCCTGCACGACGGCCCCGGCCTGCCCGTCAGTTTGACCAGTGGGCTGCCCGTCACTCTGACCATCGGGCTGCTGCCCGGCGATGTTGTCCAGCGCGCGGGCGAAGATGCGGGTGGCCCCGGCCGGGCCGTGCTGCACGGCGGTGCTCCACAACACCTCGCGCAGCGCGGGCGACAGATCCCCCTTGTCCAGTCCGGCGGCGCGGCTCACGGCCTGCAGGGCGGGCGCGTAGTGGCTTTCATGGATGAACCGTTCCTGCAACGCCTCGAACCGGGCCGGGTCTTCCTGGGCGATTTCGCGCCACACCCGGGGCATTTCGCCGGTCTTGCCGCCGGTGTTGGCGGGTCCGGCCGCCTCCAGGCGCGAGGCGATGTCCGGCGCGGCCTGCCGCGCGAAGTCGAGGAAGCGGTCCATGGTCCCGGCCCGCGACGAAATCTGGTACTTGCCGTACGAGGTGCCGCCGTGCCGGTCGTAGCCGATGGCGGCGATGCCCTCCTCGCCCGACTCGAACTGCGCGGAAAGGCCGCCCAAGTCGTCACCGGATGCGCCTGCCGCGTCACGGCGGCCGGATTTGTCTGGCCGCTCCCGCCGCGCGGCCTTGCCCGCGCCCGGCTGCCCGCCGCCGCGTCCCGGTCCGCCGGCGACGGCCACCGTGGGCGCTCCGCCCCCCGTGCCGCCTCCCATGCCCGAAGCCGCCATGTCCAGGTTGCCGGAAAGGGTCATCAGGTTGCGCGAAGTCATGGCCCCGCGCAGCGAATCGAGCCCGCCCGCGCCCCCTTCCATGACCTTGGCCAGGGTGGCCAGCGCCCGGGAATTGACGATGTCCATGGCCGCGCGCGAGGCGCGCTCGTCGGCGGCCAGGGCGCTTTCGGCGTTGCCGCCGGCTGCCGTCAGGCCGGGCAACGCGGCCAGTTGCGGCGAGGAACCGGCCCCGCCGCCCGCGCCGCCGGTGAGGATGCCCGCAAGGGGCGATGCCCCCGCCCCCGCGCCGCCCTTGGCAAGCAGCGCGGCGAAACGCGGATCGGCGGCGGACCGCTGGCCCGCCCTGGGGGCGGCGCCGGCGCGCCGGGCTCCTTCGGTGGGCCGCCCCTCGACCAGCGTTTGCAGGGCGTCCATGGACATGCTTTTTCCGTAGGCCATGCGCAATCCTCCTCGCCGCCGTGAACACGGAGTGGCGGCGAGAGGGGCAAAGCAAGGGGAATGCCAGCGTGTGCACTCTGCGTTGCATGACGGCAGCTTGCGGGCGCGCGACGGGTTCGGCGGCGGGCGGCTGCGGGGGCAGCGTCAAGCGGCCGACGGGCGGGCCGGACTGGAAAGACTGGACAGACTGGACGGACTATGCGGACTGGGGGCTGCGGGACGGCGGGCGCCAGCGGAGAGCTACTTTCCGGCCGGGCTCGCGCCGCCCCCGTCGTCGCGCGGACGGTAGTAGCGCATGGCCTCGGGCAGCATGGCCTTCAGCGCGTCGATGCGCTTGGCCTCGGTGGGGTGGGTGGACGTGAAGTCCGACTTGCGGCCGCCGCCCGCCTGCTTGAGCATCTTCTGCCAGAACGTGATGGCCGCGTGCGGGTCGTACCCGGCCTTGGCCATGAGCAGCAGCCCGATGTGGTCGGCCTCGTATTCCATCTCGCGGCTGTTGGGCAGCATGACGGCCATGTTCATGGCCCCGGCGTAGCTGTCGCCCACGGCCTGGGCCGCCTGCGACGAACCGCTGGCCGCCGCCACGCCCACCATGGTGGCCAACTGGCCCACCTGCACCATACGCGCCCGGCTCATCTTCTCGTTGCTGTGCCGGGCCAGGGCGTGGGCCACCTCGTGCCCCACGACGGCGGCCAGCTCGGCGTCGGTGTCGGCGACCTCCAGCAGGCCGGTGTACACGGCCACCTTGCCGCCGGGCAGGCAGAAGGCGTTCACCACGTCCTTCTCTATGGTGTGGAATTCCCAGCGGTACTGGGGGCGCTCGGCCACGGCGGCGATGCGTCGGCCCACCCGCTCCACGCGGGCGGATTCGGGCGTGCCGGTGACCTCCTTTTCCTTCTTCAGCACCTGCTGCATGGCGGCAAGACCCATCTTGGCCTCGTCCGCCTCGGAATACATGATCAACTGGCTGCGCCCGGTGTAGGGGGCCTTGGCGCATCCGGCCAGGCCCAGCAGCAACGCGCACAGCACGAGGACCAGCAGCCGGGCCGCCCCGCGCGTGCGGCGCGGCGCGGCCGCGCCCGCGACCCCGTTCATTGCGGTTCCGTTCATTGCATCACCATTGACCAACGATTGCATGTGGTTCCACCCCGTGGACCCGCCGTCCGCCGCCGCGGGCCGGACCCGCGCGGCTTGACGGAATCGTCGATTGCCGTATTTTCCCCTACCTGACGGGGCCGAACGCGGCCTCCTTCCGGCGGGGCATCCGGCTCCCTGCCGGAAACGCGCCCCCAATAGCGTATTTTCCCGGAAAGGAACAGTCATGGGCAAGGACCTGATTATCGTCGAATCTCCCGCCAAGGTGAAGACCATCAAGAAATTTCTTGGCGGCAACTACGCCGTGCATGCCAGCGTGGGCCACGTGCGCGACCTGCCCACCAGCGAACTGGGCGTCGACGAGGCCAACGGCTTTGCCCCCCGCTACCAGGTCATCGACGGCAAGCAGAAGGTGGTCTCCGCCCTCAAGGAAGCCGCCGCCAAGGCCGACAACGTGTACCTGGCGCCCGACCCCGACCGCGAGGGAGAGGCCATCGCCTGGCACGTGGCGGAACTGATCCGCGACAAGAACACCAACATCCGGCGCATCCAGTTCAACGAGATCACCGCCCGCGCGGTGAAGGAAGCGCTGGAAAACCCGCGCGAACTGAACCGCAACCTGTTCGACGCCCAGCAGGCCCGCCGCGTGCTCGACCGGCTGGTGGGCTACAAGCTCTCCCCCCTGCTGTGGAAAAAGGTGAAGCGCGGCATCTCCGCCGGGCGCGTGCAGTCCGTGGCCCTGCGCCTGATCGTGGACCGCGAGAACGAACGCCGCGCCTTCAACCCCGAGGAATACTGGCTGTTCCGCGCCCGCCTGGCCGGGGCCACCCCGCCCCCGTTCCGGGCCGACCTGCACAAGCTGCACGGCAAGAAGCCCGCCATCGGCAACGCGGAAGACGCCGCCGCCGTGGAAGCGGCCATGCAGGGCCAGCCCTTCGTGGTCACCGGCATCGACGAAAAGGAACGCCAGCGCCAGCCGCAGCCGCCGTTCATCACCTCCACCCTGCAACAGTCCGCCAGCCAGCGGCTGGGGTATTCGGCCAAGCGCACCATGAACATCGCCCAGCGCCTGTACGAAGGCGTGGAACTGGGCGAGGCGGGCACCGTGGCCCTGATCACCTACATGCGTACCGACTCCGTGCGCATCGCGGACGAGGCGCGCGACGCGGCGCGCGAGTTCATCGCCGCCACCTGGGGGGGCGACCACCTGCCCGCCAAGGCCCGCCAGTTCAAGACCAAGGGCGGCGCGCAGGACGCGCACGAAGCCATCCGGCCCGTGGACGTGGGCGTGACGCCCGATTCCGTGCGCCACCTGCTGCCGCCGGACCAGTACCAGCTGTACCGGCTGGTGTGGCAGCGCTTCGTGGCCTCGCAGATGGCGGCGGCGCGCTTCCACGACACCACGGTGACCATCGCCTGCGGCCCCGTCGAATGGCGCGCCAAGGGCGAACGGCTGCTGTTCCCCGGCTTTCTGGCCGCATCGCCCCAGAAGGACGCGGCGGCGGAAGGCGAGGAAGCGGCCGAGGGCGACCTGCCCAAACTTTCCGTGGGCGAGGAACTGCAAGCCCTGTCCGTGGAAAAGGAACAGAAGTTCACCCAGCCCCCGGCGCGCTACACCGAAGCCTCGCTGGTGCGCGAACTGGAAGAGCGCGGCATCGGCCGCCCGTCCACCTACGCGGCCATCATCTCCACCCTGCTCGACCGCGACTACGCCCGGCTGGAAGAAAAGCACTTCGCCCCCACCGACCTTGGGGCCGTGGTCTGCGACCTGCTGACCGGCCATTTCACCACCCTGATGGACGTGGACTTCACCGCGCAGATGGAAGGTTCGCTGGACAAGGTGGCCGAAGGCGACCTGGACTGGGTGAAGCTGCTGGAAGACTTCACCGGCGGGTTCAACCCGGTGCTGGAACGCGCCGCCCAGGCCATGGACACCGTCAAGGGCGGCCTGCCCAGCGGCATCGACTGCGAACTGTGCGGCAAGCCCATGGTCATCAAGTTCGGCAAGGCGGGCACCTTCCTGGCCTGCTCCGGCTACCCGGCCTGCCGCAACACCAAGAACTTCACCCGCGACGAGAAGGGCAACATCCAGGTCGAGCAGAAACTGCGTGAGGAACCGGAAAAGGTGGGCACCTGTCCGCAATGCGGCAGCGACCTGGTGCTGAAGAAGGCGCGCACCGGCAGCCGGTTCATCGCCTGCACCAAGTACCCGGACTGCACCTATACCGCGCCGTTCTCCACCGGCGTACCCTGCCCGCGCGAAGGCTGCGACGGCGTGCTGGTGGAAAAAAGCTCCAAGCGCGGCAAGATATTCTATTCGTGCAGCACTTACCCCAAGTGCGACTACGCCCTGTGGGACTGGCCCGTGCCCGGCCCCTGCCCGGACTGCAATTCGCCCCTGCTGGTGATCAAGAACACCCGCGCCCGGGGCCGCCACATCGCCTGTCCGGAAAAGACCTGCAAGTACACCCGCGATCTGGACGAGGACGGCGGCGGCGAGGAATAGCCGCCGGTACGATTTCGGGAAGGAGCGGGGCGGAGCGGGGCGCTGCCCCGCGCCCCGCAACTCTGCTGTCCCCATCCGTAGGACTCGCGCGTTGCGTACGATGGCCGTACGGCTCGCAAGCTCGCCAACGGCCACGCTTCGCGCCCTTCGGGTCGATCTGCGCGCTCGCCCAACGGCTGGGTCAAGGGGGCCGCGCCCCCTTGACCCCTTTATGGGGCATGCCGTCAGCCCAAGCCCCCGCCGCATTCCGTGGTGGGGGCTTTCGCGTTTCCGAGCAGGGTGGGGACTGTATTCGGACGGACCTGGGGCGGACGCACGTCAGGCGCACGTCATGGCCACGCACCCTTCGGACGGCCTTCCCACCCCCTTCCCGCCCCCTTGCGGGCCGCACCACGGAAAAACCGTGCACTATGCCTGCCGGTGCACAGGCGCGCGCCGCCGCCCGGATTGGCCGGGCGTACCCCGCCGTCTCCCGGCCGGAGCGGACGTGCCGCGTTGACACCCACTAGAGAGGAATGCATATGTGGAACAACTGGTTGCAGGGCGGCGGCGAATCCTACGACGACAAGCGGCGCGGACTGTACCGGCAGGTTCGGGACACGTCGCGCCAGGCCATGGGCGCGGCCACCATGCAGGAGTGGTATCGCCTGTTCGATGGCGGGCTGCGTTCTATCCGGGGCTTCGAACACAAGGGCAGCAGGCTGCCGGACAACGAATCCGACGCGCTGCGGCAGGGCTTTCTGCGCGACATGTTCGAGGAGGCCCGGCCCGACCGCTTCGACGATTTCTGGCGCTTTCCCCGGCAGCAAGGCGACAGCGGGCTGGAACTGGACGCCAGGCGGCTCGGCATGTCCGTGTACGGCAAGCCGCTGGGGCCGACGCTGGAAGGCCGCAACGCCCGCCCCGCGACCCCGGAACCGCTCGACGACAGGTACGACGGCATCGCGGGGCGCAGGTCTGACATCCCCGGCTGGCCCGACGCACCGGACCGGACGGGCGGAACGGAACCCCTCGACCCGGATAAGAAGGAAGGGCGCGAGCTTGCAGTCGTGCGCTGGAAGCCTGGACAGAAGCGCGACGAGAACCCCGTCGAATTGATGTCCGCCAACGGCACGGCGGGCGATACGTCCGGCACTGCGCCTGCGGGGGCGGGTGGCGGAACCTCCGGTGGTGCGGGGGCTGCGGAACAACCGGGCGGTCGGACCACCCGACCCGGCGCGGGCAGCGCGCAGGAAGGCCCCCTGCAACGCGCCGCGCGCACCTTTCTGGAAGGGGCGGGCCCCGGCCCGCTCACCGTGCCCGAGGCGCCGGAACAACCCCGGCCTGCCGCACCGGTTCCCGCGCCCACGGACGGCGGCAAGACGGCGTCACCTGGCGCGGCAGCGCCCGGTAAAATCCGGGGCGCCCTGGCCGCGCCCGACAAGCCGGAGGACATCAACCGGATCACGGCGGACACCCTGCACAAGCTGGAGGGCAACGTTCTGCACGCCTACATCCCCGAGAAGGACGGCAAACCCATGGACAAGAGCAGCGCCACCATCGGGGCGGGTATCGACATGGGACAGTGGAACGCGAAAGGGTTACGCGGAATCGGAGTGGATGAGGAAGTTATCAATCGCTTGAGCCCGCTGCTTGGAAAGAACGCCACGGAAGCGAAACAGGAAATGGATAATCTCAAAAAAACAGGTGATGCGGTTAAGCTCACCCCCGAGCAGGCCCGTCACCTCAACGAAAAGATGTTCATCCATTTCAACGGACAGGCGCGGCAGCAGTACAACCGTGCGCCAGGCAACGTAGACGCCCAGGGCAAGACCATTCACCGGTTCGAAGAACTGCCCAAGGAAATGCAGGCTGTCGTCACCTCCGTACTCTATCAGCATGGCAGCACGGGCAAGTTCAAAAACTTCTGGGGATATTCCACAACGGGCGACTGGGACGGGGCCATCAAGGAACTGCGCAACTTCAGTTCCAAACCGGACTACAAGTACCACCCCCGCCGCAACAAGGAGGCCGACCTCATGCAACAGGGCCTGGACAGGCTGCGCCAATGACGCACCCCGCAATCTTCCAGCACAACATCTTCCGGGGGGCCGCACGGCCCCCCCGTTCCCACCGCGTGCCGCCCATGCTGCTGGCTTTCGCCCTGTGGCTGGCCTGCCTTGGGGCATGGCGCCCGGCGCATGCCGAACGGCTGCCCGCCATGCAGCGGATTCCAGTGGTGGCGCCGGAACCGCATATTTTCAAAGGGTTCGTGCAGGACAATCTGCAATGGCTGCAACGCCCGGGCATCGTCGATGCACAAGGCCGTTACCCCATGGCCGACGCAATTCCTGCCGGGGAGTACGCGCCACTGTCCTTTGCCCGCGAACTGTACGAACGAGCCGACCTCACGGCCTTCCCGTCCGCATTTCTGCCCATGGCGACGGGCAAGCCCACCTTTGCCGCCCTGGACATTCCCTATGAGGCCGAAGAGCCCGATGTCTTGCTCGTGGAGGACAAGCCGTTGGGTCACAACCCGCAAGTTAGCCTGACCATTCCCCTCATGGCGTCGCTGGACTGGGACGGCAACGGCGTCCGGGACTGGCTCTTCGGGTGCCGCATCCTGCTCTACAAGCCATACCTGAGCCTGGGATCCTTCCTTCTGGTGCTCAACCCCCAACCCACCGGGCCGCTCGATGTCCGGTTGGTGCGCGTCTCCTACCGGCAGCCAGACGACATCCGCAAGGTGACTACCTACTTCGGCACCGCCGCGCGGGACTACCTGTTCACCATCATGCGGGACAGGCTGCCCGCCATCTACCCCGGCTGGACCCCGCCCGCACGGGCCGAAGACCTGCCCTGGCGCGACGCGCCCGGCATGGAGGGCGTCGGCTACGTCGAGCACGTGGACGAGGGCAGGAAATGACGCACCCCGCAATCTTCCAGCACAGCATCTTCCGGGGGGCCGCACGGCCCCCCCGTCCCCACCACTTGCTGCCCATGCTGCTGGCTTTCACCCTGTGGCTGGCCTGCCCCGCCGCCTGGTCCACGGCACATGCCGAACCGTTGGCCGCCATACAGCGGGTGCCCGTGGTGGCTCCGGAGCCGGATATTTTCAGGGGGTTCGTGCGGGACAACCTGCAATGGCTGCAACGTCTCGGCATCGTGGATGCGGAAGGCCGTTACCCCATGGCCGACGCAATTCCTGCCGGGGAGTACGCGCCACTGTCCTTTGCCCGAGAACTGTACGAACGCGCCGACCTCGCGGCCTTTCCGTCCGCATTTTTGCCCGTGGCGACGGGCAAGCCCACCTTTGCCGCCCTGGGCATTCGTTACGAGGCCGAAGAGCCCGACGTCTTGCTCGTGGAGGACAAGCCATTGGGTCACAACCCACAAGTTAGCCTGACCATCCCCCTCATGGCCTCACTGGACTGGGACGGCAACGGAACGCGCGATTGGCTCTTCGGGTGCCGCATCCTGCTTTACAGGCAAGACGTGGACTTGGGCTCCTTCCTGCTGGTGCTCAACCCGCAACCCACAGGGCCGCTCGATGTCCGGCTTCTGCGGGTCACCTACTGGCCGTCCAACGACTCTTCAAAATACATCAACTATTTTGGTACCGCCGCGCGGGACTACCTGTTCACCATCATACGGGACAGGCTGCCCGCCATCTACCCCGGCTGGACCCCGCCCGCACGGGCCGAAGACCTGCCCTGGCGCGACGCGCCCGGCATGGAGGGCGTCGGCTACGTCGAGCACGTGGACGAGGGCAGGAAATGACCCGCGCATGACGAAACGGGGCGGCAGGCTGTGCGCCTCCGCCCCATGAGCACCATTGGTCAGGACCGGCCGGCAGGCCGTTCCCTTGTTCCCCCTTATTCCCCCTTGACGACGATGGACTCGCCCGTGGCAAGCACCACCGAGCGCACCGTGGACCGGCCGGTCAGCCGTTCCGCGTTCAGCAGGGGGACATCCTTCGGTTCCGCCTCGTCCAGGTCGATGACCCACGATTCGGCAAACGCCTCGCCCGGCCGCAACTGCATGTTGCGCACCAGCTTCAGGGTGCGCAGCACCCGCCCGGCCTCGTCCTGCACCACGCAGTCCATCACCACCCGGCCCACGGTCTGGTCGCTCTGGTTGGCCCCGGCCACCTGCACCACCAGCGTCTTGAAGTTGCCGCCGCCGGACAGGGTGTCGATGCCCACCAGGGTGCGGTCCAGACGCACCAGCCCGGCCAGCCGTTCGGCGATGCGGGCGTTTTCCTCGGCGGCGGCGGCGCGCTCGCGGGCGCGGATGCGTTCCAGCGCGGCGGCGTGCGCGGCCAGTTGGCCGTCCGGGTCCACCAGGCCGGACACCTTCCAGCCGCCCTTGCCGTCGGTCAGTTGCACCCGCATCTCGAAGGTGGTTTCCAACGCCTCGTTCTTCACGGGCACCACCACCATGGCCTTGCCGTCCGCGCGTTCCGCCACGGCCGGGACAAACGCCCCCACCTGCTCGCGGAAGTCGGGCGGCAGCAGGTCTTCGCGCTTGTGTTCGCCCGCCGCGCCCACGGGCAGGGCCAGCAGGGACTGACGCAGCATGTCGCGCAACTGCGCCGTTTCGCGCGCGTCCGGGGCGGACGCCCCCTGCACGCCGGAAGCCCGCAACTGCACCGCCAGCAACTGATCCACCACCCTGTCCACGTCCACGCGGCGCTCGAAGGCCGCCGCATCGCCGTTGCGGAAGGCCTCCACCAGCTGTTCCACGGCATGTTCCGGGCGGCTGGTCTTGTACCACCGCCAGCCGCCGACACCGACGGCCACCAGCGCCGCCAGCCCGACCATAGCGAACAGCACGAGGCGCGGGATACGTTTGGACAAGCCCTTCTTCCTGCCGGGCGCGGAACCACCGCCGTCACCGGAGGGGCCTGCGTGCGCCACGGCAGCCGGGTCAGCCTTGGACGCGGACTTCGCCGTGGGGGATTTCGCGGACGCGGACGCGCCGTCCAGCGATTCCGGGGGGGCGATGAGCAAATCGCCCCCGGCGGGCTTCTTCTTGCGGGAAAAGAACGGCAGCTTGAACGGGAATCCCATGGATGTCTCCGGTTGCGGCATTGCGGAATTGCGGGATTACGAGACCGGGAGACCCGGCGGGAAGCGGAGCTGTGGGCCGACCGTCGACCGTCGCGTGGCCCGGCCCGGGCTGTCCGGACCAGACAGTTCGGGTCCGGCGGTCGCGGCCCGCGCGGGGGCGGAACAGATCAGCCCAGCACTTCGCCCAGGCCGCCGCACACCGCCGTCAACTCGTCGGTGCCCACGGCAAAGGACAGCGCGGCGGCAAGGTCGAAGGAGGGTGCGGCGGCAAGGTCCGTGGGCAGGGGGGCATGCCCCAGTTCTGCCAGGTCGGCGCACAGGGCCGTGCACAGTTGCGGCCAGGGCGCCAGGAAGGCCGCCGCCGCGTGGCGCAGGGTCGCGCGCGCGCCGTCGCCGCCCGTCTGCCCCGCCGCTTGCCCCTTTTGCCCCGCTTGCCCCTCCGTTCGCGCGGACGCGTGAGCCACGGTGTCCAGCAGGGCGTGCAGGGCGTAAAGCAGGTCGAAATAGAGCAGGCGCGGGTCTGCCGCGCGCGAGCGCAGCATGCGTTCGCGCATGGAATACAGCACCACGTTCAACACCTCGTCCAGCGGGCGGCCCTCGTCCAGGGCGGCCTTCATGTGGTGGCCCTGCCAGCGCCAGCCCCGGCGCACCATCTGCAACCGACCGATGCGCCGCACCTCGAAAGCCTCCACCCCGTCCACGGCCCACAGCAGGTAGCCGTTCTCGCGCAGGCGGCGCGAGAGGTAGGCGTCCTGGCCGTAGCGTTCCTCGTAGCCGGAAAAGCCGCCCACGGCCTCGAAGGCGTCGCGCCGGGCCAGCCACGCCCCACCGGGCAGGAACGGCACGGAACCGGACGCCCCCCGGTTGAGGGTGTAGGTCAGCTCCAGGTAGCGCGAGAGCAGGTCGTCGCCGGTGCGGGGGCGGATGGCCGTGCCCGCCATGCCCACGCCGGGCCGGGCCGCGGCGGGCAGGCACACCGCCAGCCAGTGCGCGGGAAAGCGGATGTCCGCATCCACCGAAAGGATGAACCGGGTGGCGGCGCGGGCCGCCCCCAGCGCGCGGGCGTGGGTGTTGCCCCGGTTTTCCGGCACGCGCACCACCTCGATGGGGGGCAGGCGTTCGGCCACCTCTTCCGGCAGGTCGGGCGTGAACGGTTCCGCCGAGCCGTCGTCGATGACCACGATGGCGGAGGGCATGGCCGTCCACCCGGTGACGGACGACAGCAGGCCCCGGACCAGTTCGTGGTCGTCGTAGGTGTAGGTGACCAGGGTGACGGAAACCGTGCGCATGGATGCCTCGTTCCGGAATCTCCGCGTGGCCAGGGTGGCGCGGGACCACCGGCGGCCGGTATTGCCGATGCCGCCCATGTTGTGGGCAGGTCCGGCACCGCTGACGGCAGGCCCGGCGTCCGCGCGGGGCCGGGCCGGGCCGGGCAGCCGTACCGCGACGCCCTGCGGGCCTCCGGCGCGCGTCCGGGCACGCCAGCGCGCCCCGGCTGCGGTACGGTGCAACTGTATGTATTGAAGCAAATGCGGCCGTTTCCGCAAGGGGAAACCGCGCGGATGGGGGAAAATACGCACTCCGGCGGGTGCGGCGCACACACGGGTGCGGGAACCCGCCCCGGACGGCGAACCGCAATGCGCATGCGGCGGGATGCGTGGAGAGCCGGGACACGCCCGCAGCATCGCCACAGCCGCTGCATCGCCACAGCCGCTGGACAGGGGCGCGCGGGCGGCGCTAGGGTGGAGGATACGGGGTGCCGCACCTGCCGCCGTCCCGTGTCCGCCCCCGCATGCCCAGGAGGCCGCCATGCCCCGCACGCCAGACCAGCCGAACCCGCCCGATCTGCCAGCCACCGGCCAGCCAAGCCCTGCCCCCCAGTCCGCGCCCCGCCCCGGCCACCGCCTGGAGCGGGACAGCATGGGCCTTGTGGAAGTGGAGCAGGACCGCCTGTGGGGCGCGCAGACCCAGCGTTCGCTGGACAATTTCCGCATCGGGGCGGACCGCATGCCCCTGGCCGTGGTCCACGCGCTGGCGCGCATCAAGAAGGCCGCCGCGCTGGTCAACCGCGACCTGGGCCTGCTGCCGTCGCCCCCGCCCCATCAGTCGGACCAGCCGGACCAGCCGGGCCTGCCACATATGGCCGAGGCCATCGCCCGCGCCGCCGACGAGGTGTTGGCGGGCCTGCACGACGACCATTTTCCGCTTTCGGTCTGGCAGACCGGCAGCGGCACCCAGACCAACATGAACGTCAACGAGGTGTTGGCCAACCGGGCCACGCAACTGCTGGCGGAAGCGGCGGACACCGGCACCGGGACCGGCAGGGAACAGCCCGCGCCCGAGGGCCATCCCCCCTTCCGAATTCATCCGAATGACCATGTGAACCGCTGCCAGTCGTCCAACGACGCCTTTCCGGCGGCCATGCACCTGGCCGCCGCGCTGGCCCTGCGCGACGACCTGCTGCCCGCCGTGCGCCACCTGCGCGACGCGCTGCGGGCCAAGGCCGCCGCGTGCGCGGACATCGTGAAGATCGGCCGCACCCATTTGCAGGACGCCGTACCCCTGACCCTGGGCGACGAGATGTCCGGCTGGGCGGCGCAACTGGACGCCTGCCTGGAAGGGCTGGACGCGGCCATGCCCCACCTGTGCCGCCTGGCCCTTGGCGGCACCGCCGTAGGCACCGGTCTGAACGCGCACCCCGCCTTCGCGCCGCGCGCCATCGCCCTGCTGGCCGACATGACCGGCCTGCCGCTAACGCCCGCGCCCAACCCCTTCGCCGCGCTGGCCGCCCACGACGGGCTGGTGCTGACCAGCGGCGCGCTGCGCGCGCTGGCCACGGCCCTGCTGAAGATCGCCAATGACGTGCGCTGGCTGGCCTCCGGCCCGCGCTGCGGCATCGGTGAGTTGCGCCTGCCCGAGAACGAGCCCGGCTCGTCCATCATGCCCGGCAAGGTCAACCCCACCCAGTGCGAGGCCCTGACCATGGTGGCCGTGCAGGTCATGGGGCTGGACGCGGCCGTGGGCATGGCCGGGTCGCAGGGCAACTTCGAACTGAACGTGTTCAAGCCGCTGATCATCCACGACGTGCTCACGTCCATGCGCCTGCTGGCCGACGGGTGCCGCTCGTTCGCGGACCACGCCGTGGCGGGCATGCAGCCCGACCGGGAGTCCATCGCCGCGCACGTGGGCCGCTCGCTGATGCTGGTCACGGCCCTGACGCCGGTGGTGGGTTACGACCGGGCGGCGCAGGCGGCGCACCTGGCCCACGTGCGGGGCATCACCCTGCGCGAAGCCTGCCTGGAACTGGGCCTGCTGGACGGCGCGGCCTTCGACGCGGCCGTGGACCCCCTGCGCATGGCCCGGCCGCACAGTGCGGAGGACGCGTAGCCGACGCGGGGAAGACCGGCGTCGTACCGTTGCCCGCTCGCCCGGAGCACTCGCCGCCCGCGAAACGCCGGGAAGAGAACCCTCACCCCGACCCGTGACAGCGCACACTCCCGCGCATCTTGCGCGCTTGTCCGCATCCGGGCATAAGCGCGCCATAGCCCCTCGCAGGGTCCGGCCCGGCAGCCGGACCACGCGGCCCCTCAGGGGGCGGACCGCCAACCCGCCATCCCCGGCCGCGCCACGCCACATCGCATCGCCGTTCCACCGGTACAGGTTCGCCGCCCGCACCGCCGCGCCCATCCCGTATCCATCCGGTACCTATCCGGTATCCATCGGGGCAGGCGGGCATCCATCGCGTCGGCGTGCCGTCATGGCCCGCGCCCGCACGCCGTTCCGCATCCCCGGAACCCGGCACGCGGCGCGTCCGCCGGTCCCGCCAGATGCAGCCACCCCCAGCCGCAGCAACGAGGAAGACAATGGAGACCAAACTGGCCAACCCGGCCCCGCTCGGGCTCATGGGCTTCGGGATGACCACCATCCTGCTCAACATCCACAACGCGGGCTTCTTTCCCATCAGCTCGATGATCCTTGCCATGGGCATCTTCTACGGCGGCATCGCGCAGGTCATCGCGGGCATCATGGAGTTCCGCAAGGGCAACACCTTCGGCACCACGGCGTTCACGTCGTACGGATTCTTCTGGCTGACGCTGGTGGGGCTGATCGTCATGCCCAAACTGGGCTGGGCCGAACCCACCCCGCACGCCTACATGGGCTGTTACCTCGCCATGTGGGGGCTGTTCACCTTCTTCATGTTCCTGGGCACGCTGAAGGGCAAGACCACGCTGAAGTTCATCTTCCTGTCGCTGACCGTGCTTTTCGCCCTGCTGGCCATCCGCGACTTCACCGGCAGCGAGTTGATCGGCACCATCGCCGGGTGGGAAGGGATCGTGTGCGGCGCCAGCGCGTGTTATCTGGCCATGGCCGAAGTGCTGCACGAGCAGTACGGGAAGGTGGTGCTGCCGTATTAGGCGGGAGGGGAGAGGAATGGAGGGGAGGCGTTGTGCCCTGATGGGCGCGGCTTCTGCGAAGACGGTCCCGCCCCGTTGATCACGCCCGGTTTCGTTACGCCTCCGGCGGGCAAGGGGCCATTGAGCGATGGCCCCTTGCATCCCCGCGCTCCAGGGGGGCTTCGCCTCCCCTGGACCCCCGACGTATCCTGCACCGCATTCCTACGCCGCCAGCTTCCCTCCGGCGCAAGCGCCTTCGGGTGATCTGGCGGCGGGAATGCGATGTGCGCCAATCTCCCGCCGACACCATCACACTTAGGGTGCCCTTACCCCAACCCCTGTTGCGACGCATGTGCCGCCGTCAAAGCCCGGCGGCACACACTTCTTCGCACATCACATCTCCGTTGAACGGCCTCGGCACCACTATCGGTTTCACCATGAGGCTTCAGCGCCGCCGTGGGTGTGGCGTGCGCGCCCAAGGAGCCAGTCCGTCTGGCTGCGCGTAGCATGACGCGCTGTTGGTACTGAAACTAATTGGTGCAGGGAACCTGCCACCATCGAGAACGGTGTTCGTTTCATTGAGGCGAGGGCAACCAGTATGCGGCGATACGCGTCCGCAGCCGAAGATCGCCGCCGAGGCCGGGTAAGAGCACCCATGTAAAGTTCAAAGGAAACGTGATGCGCGTAGAAGCGTGTGCCGCCGGGCTTTGACGGCGGCACATGCGTCGCAACGGGGGTGGAGGTAAGAGCGCCCAAGTGGGGTGGAGGCTGCGGGAGATTTGTGCACATCGCATTCCGCCGGGCAGATCGCCCGAAGGCGCTTTGGCCGAGGGAAGCTGCCTGGCGAGGAATGCGGTGCAGGACGAACTTGGGGGGACCAGGGGGGCAGCGCCCCCCGGAGCGCGGGGATGCAAGGGGCCGCCGCTTAGCGGCCCCTTGCCCGCCGGAGGCATAACGAAATCGGGGGGTATCAATCACGCGGGACTGTCTCCGTAGAAGCCGTATCCATCCCGGCACTACCCAACCTCTCCCTATCCCCCTCCTACTCCCCCTTCTTCCTCCAATACGGATTCTGGGTATCCTCGAACGCGGCCAGCGCGGCCGTGGCCCCGCTGCCCACGGCGGTGACGATCTGGCGCACCCCGCCGGTCACGTCGCCCGCCGCGTAGATGCGCGGGATGTTGGTGCGCATGTGGCGGTCCACCTTGATGGAGCCGTCCTTTTCCAGCACCACGCCAAGCTCCGCCGCCTGTTCGGAATTGGGGATGTGCCCGATGGCCACGAACACCCCGTCAAACGGAATCTCGCTCACCTCGCCGGTCTTCACGTTGCGCGCGCGGATGCCCCGCACCACGCCGGTGTCCCCCTGGGCCGGGGCCGTGCCGGGGGCCGCACCCTTCCCGCCCTTTCCTTCCTCTCCCCCGTCCCCCTCATCCACAGGGGCCACGGTGTCGCCCAGAATCTCCTCCACCACGGTATCCCAGATCACCGGAATGGACTCGCGTTCCAGCGAATCCTGCAGGGCCTTCTCGGCCCGGAACCCGTCGCGGCGGTGGATGATGGTCACGTCCGCGCCCAGGTTCTTCAGGTGCAGGGCGTCGGTGAGGGCGGAATTGCCCCCGCCGATCATGGCCACCCGCTTGCCCCGGTACATGAACCCGTCGCACGAGGCGCAGTACGACACCCCCCGGCCGTAGAAGCGGCCCTCGCCCGGCGCGTCCAGCTTGCGCCACTGCGCCCCGGTGGCGAACACCAGCGCCTTGCACAGGTACACGGCCCGGCTGGTGTACACCTCGATGAGCTTGCCGATCTTGATTTCGTGCACGGCCTCGTTCTCGCGCACGGTGGCGTACTGGCGGGCGTGGGCGGAAAGCACCTCCACCAGCTTCAGCCCGGCGATGTCGGTGAAGCCGGGGTAGTTCTCCACCACCGGGGTGACGGTCACCTGCCCGCCCACCACGGCCTTGTCCAGCACCACGGTCTTCATGCCGCTGCGCTCGGCGTAGATGGCGGCGGAAAGGCCCGCCGGACCGGCGCCCAGCACCACCAGGTCGGCCTCCACCACGTCCAGCCCATCGGGGTCGATGCCCAGCGCGCCATGCTCGTGGCCGGGTTCCATGCCGTGCTCGCGCATCAGTTCTTCCGCGCTCTTCAGGGTGACCATTTCCAGGACGAAGCGTTCCTCGGGCAACAGCCCGATGGCCTTGTGCGTGTCGTCGTACTGGGTGTGCGGCACCGAGCCGACGCCGTACTTCCGGGACAGGTCGGGGAACTCGTCGGAATTGACGCACTCCGCCTCCACCAGGCCGGGCCGCTCGATGGCGCACTTGGCCGCGTGCATGAACTGGCCGGGGCAGTACGGGCACCCCGGCGAGGTGAACACCCGCGGCCTGCGCGGCTCCTTCAGTTCGGACAGGATGCGCAGCGAGGTTTCCGTCAGGCCCGACTGGCGCAGCGAAACCAGAAAGATGGATTCCACCAGCGCCCGGCCTTCCTCGCCCAGCGGCGCGCCGGTGAAGCGGATGCGGTAGTCCAGCGCCGGGTCCGCTTCGCCGGTGCCCACGAACATGGTGGGCGACAGGGTGACGTCCAGCCGCCTGGCCTCTTCGGAATCCAGCGCGTGGTGGCGCATGGAAATCTTGTCGATGATCAGCGAAAGGTCTTCGGCGAAGCGGCGGGTGTAGTCGTTGAAGGCGTTCTTCGCGTCGCCGTCGGAGAACACGTCGAGCACCACGGGATTCGGCAGCTTGGCGAACAGCTGGGTCAGCTGAGTGCGCCCGTCCTCGGGGATGAACCAGTCGCGGTCGGCGATATCCTTGCCGGAGGAGTTCGATACGGAGGAGTTCGATACGTCGGGCTTCATGGGGGACTCCTTTGGGTGCTGCGTTGTGGGGCGCGGGCTGTCCGGAAGGCGCGCGGACGCGGTACGCCGGATGCTGCCGGAACCATAGCATGGTGTAGCCATGCGGAACAACACAGGCAAGGGACAAAGCCACGGGCGCGCGACCCCGCGGCATACCCCACGCTCCCCCGGCCCGCCCGGCCCTTGCGTTTCGCGCGGCTTCCCGGCAAAGAGGGGGAACATTTCCCGTCAGGAGACACCCATGAGCAATCCCGTCATTCTGCTGGAGACCTCTTCCGGCGATATCCTCATCGAACTCGACGCCGAAAAGGCCCCGGCCACCGTGGCCAACTTCCTGGGCTACGTGGATTCGGGCTTCTACAAGAACACCATCTTCCACCGGGTCATCAAGGACTTCATGATCCAGGGCGGCGGCCTTTCCGTGCGCATGGAAGAAAAGCCAACCAACACCCCGGTGCGCAACGAGGCCAACAACGGCCTCAAGAACCTGCGCGGCGCCATCGCCATGGCCCGCACGGCCGACCCGCACAGCGCCGCGGCCCAGTTCTTCATCAACACCGTGGACAACCCCGACCTGGACCACACCGAAGAAAGCGCCGAAGGCTGGGGCTACTGCGTGTTCGGCCAGGTCATCGAGGGCATGGACACCGTGGACAAGATCCAGAAGCTGAAGACCAAGCCCCAGGGCATCCACACCGACGCCCCGGCGGACATGGTGGTCATCACCGGCGTGAGCCGCTTCGAATAGCCGCGCCGCAACGTACCGCTCCCGAGAGGGGAGGGGACACCGCCGGGTGTTCCCTCCCCTTTTCCGTTGGCGCACCCCTCACCCGCGCGGGTGTTCGTAATCATGTCCAACTATTTCAGCATTGTGACACGCTTGCGCACACCAGATGTCACCTTCCGGACCTGCCCCCTCCGCGCGCGTGAAAGGCACATGCCATCGGCGGTGACGGTCGCACCGGACCTACGTTCATAATATATCATTTTATTTCAACATGTTTCACCAGAAACGCACACAGCGAACAGCCATTCCGGCTGGCCCCCCATCCCCCTGACCGTACCGGCACCCATCGGTGGCTTGCCGACGGCTTGCCCGTCGCACGCACGCAAAAGCGCACCGCCCCCCTTGGGGAACGGCGCGCCATATCAAAATTATTATTGTGATTTCTAGATGTTGGGCATGTTCTGCACATCCAGCGTGGCCAGGTCGCCGTCACCGTCCAGATAGGGGCGGATGGCGTCCATCTGGCGGCGGAAGTCGGGCAGCAGCTTGCGGGCCACGGGTTCCGCGCGGGGGCTGATGTTCTTGGTGGGGTTGATGAACTTGCCGTCCTTCTTCAGGCGGAAGTCCAGGTGCGGCCCGGTGGCCCAGCCCGTGGCGCCCACGTAGCCGATGACGTCGCCCTGCTTCACCGTGGCGCCCTTGCGCACCCCCCGCGCAAAGCCGGAAAGGTGCCCGTAGTAGCTTTCGTAGCCGTTGGCGTGACGCAGGATGATCAGGTTGCCGTACCCGTTGCCCCACCCGGCGGAGGACACCACCCCGTTGCCCACGGCCTTGACCGGGGTGCCGGTGGGTGCGGCGTAGTCCACGCCCTGGTGCGGCCGCACGTCGCGGAAGATGGGGTGCTTGCGGGTCATGGTGTACCCGCTGGAGATGCGGGTGAACGACAGGGGGGCCTTCAGGAAGGAACGGCGCATGGAAGCGCCCTCCGGATTGTAGTACTGCGGAAAGCCCAGGTCGTCGTGGAACAGGTAGGCGCGGTGGGTCTGGTCCTGGTTGGTGAAGATGGCGGCCAGCACCCGTCCGTAGCCCTTGAATTCGCCCTCGCGGAAGCGCTTTTCCACCAGCACGGTGAAGCTGTCGCCCTCGCGGATGTCGCGGATGAAGTCCACTTCCCAGCCGAAGATGTCCGCCAGGCGGATAGCCAGGGTGGGCGATTCGCCCGCGTCGGCCACGGACTGGAACAGGTTGGACTCGATGACGCCCTCGACGCGGACCACGTCCACGTCGTACGTGATGGGCTCCACCCTGGCGGCAAAGGAATCGTCGGTCTTGCTGACGATGAGCTTTTGCGAGTTGTCGATCTCGTACTCGAAGCGCTCGATGCCGCCCACGCTGGCGTTGGCCACCACGGTGTACGGCTGCCCGGCGCGCAGCTTGGCCAGCGAATAGACCTTCTCGCACGCGGTGACCATGGTGTGCACGTCCACCGAGGACAGCCATTCCTGCAATATCTTGGCCGCCGTGTCCCCGGAGGAGACAACCCCCTGCACCACCTCGGGTGGGCCGTCTGCGCCATTCGGGCCGTCCGGGCCGCCGTCCGCACGCAGTTCCGGGGGCAGCTGCCCGCCCGGCATGGTGGCGTTGCAGTCCGCCGCCGTGGTTTCGGCGGGTGTTTCGGTGGCCTGCTGCCCGCGCCGCAACACGAACGGCGCGGCGACCAGCAACAGGATGACCAGCAGGACGATTCCGGAACGCTTGGCGGAAGGCAACTGCATGAAACCTCGTGCGATGGGGCAGACCCGGGAGCCGACCGGAACCAATCGAAACTGGCCGTAACTTGCCGAAACTGGCGGCCACGGCGCGTGGATGGGGTCGGGCGGTCTGCGCTTCGGTGATGGGGTGGCCCCGCGCCGTGCGGGTCCGGTCCACCGGATTGCCCCTTCGACACGGGGAACCGGGGTGGCCGGTGATGGGTGGCGCGCGCCGGGAGTGCCGGGGCGGCCACTGGGGCGCCCAAGGGGCGCCTTGCCGCGCGCACGGCACGGAAGGCAATGGGGGCGCGCCCTCAGGGGACGGGCGGGTCCAGCCGCAAGGGACCGGCCAACCCTAGCCGCGCCGTGGGGAATTGTCCAGACGGCCGACGGATTCTGCACATGGTTGCACAAACGGCATCTGCGGCGCGAAACCGGACCAACCCGGGCCGGGATGCGAAACCGCACGCAACGGGCTTCTGCGGGGGCGTGGCGCGGCAAATCCGGCATGCCCCGCGCCGGTTCTGCTCCGGTTCGCGCCAATCCCGCGCGAAAGCGCACGGCTCCCGTCCCTCGCGCAAGACCCCTCGCTCCGCGCCGGGCGTGCGCCTCCTCGGTCCCGCCGCGTCCGGTGGAGCGCCCGGCCTTGTTCCGGTTCGATGAATATGATAATGATGCGCACTTGGGCCACGGCAATCCGCCGTCATCCATCGCTCCCGCGCACACGGGCATGCGAGGGGGACGGCACGCGCCGCCGGCGGCCCGCATTCCCGTACCCGCAAGCCCGGTCCGCCGGGTTCCACACAGGACCGATCCACCGCCCGTGCTGAAGAAAGCCCTGCGCCAACACCTCCAGCAGACCTGCCAGGAGCAGGATCTGCGCCAGTGGTACGACCCGCTGGCCATCACCCTGAGCAAGGACGACAAGCGGCTGGCCGTCCAGTTTCCGCACCCGTTCTTCGCCCAGTGGTTTTCGGCCACGGCGCAGGTGACCTTCGAATCGCGGCTGCGCGAATTCCTGGGCGACGGCTACGTGCTGCACTACACCTCGGGCAACGGCGGTTCGGCCCAGGCGGCCCCGGCCGTCCGGGCGGCGCGCCAGCTGGACTATCCCTTCGGCCCCCGGTTCACCTTCGACAGCTTCCTGAACAACCGCAAGAACCAGTTTCCCGTGGCCTCGGCCAAGGAAGTGGCCCGCGACGGCCGCGATTCCAGCGACCGGGTGTACAACCCCTTCGTGGTCTGCGGCGGCAGCGGCAACGGCAAGACGCACCTTCTTCGCGCCATCGCCAACGAACTGAGCCGGTCGCGCGACGAAAACGCCATCTTCTGCGGCGCAGTGGACGAACTGGGCACCCGCTTTCCCGGCCTTTCCGCGTCCGGCCCGGCCGCGGCGCAGGAGCGCCAGCAGGCCCGCAGCCGCCTGTGCGCCCACGAAGTGCTGGTGGTGGACGACCTGCAACGGCTGCGCGACCTGCCCTTTCTGCAGGACGAGCTGACCTTCGCCTTCGACCACTTTCACGACAAGGGCAAGCAGATGGTCTTCGCCTGTTCCGGCAAGCTGACCGACCTGGACTTTCTGGCTCCCAAGCTGCGCTCCCGGCTGGAATGGGGGCTGATCGTGGAACTGCGCGAACCGGACCTGGACGTGCGGCTGAAGTTCATCCAGCAGCAGAGCCGCTCGCGCAACATCCAGCTTTCCAAGGAACACTCCCTGACCCTGGCCCAGCGGTTCCGCGAGTTCCGTCACCTCCAGGGCATCCTGATCAAGGTCGGCGCCTACCGCCAGCTGATCAACCGCGACATCCAGGACCGCGAACTGGAGCAGATCCTGCGGCACACCGACGGCGGCAAGGGCACCAGCCTCACGCCCCAGGCGGTCATCGCCGCCACGGCGGAGCAGTTCGGCATCCCCGCCCGCGACATCGTGGGCGACAAGCGCCAGAAGAACATCGTGCAGGCGCGCCAGGTGGCCATGTTCCTGTGCCGCGAACTGCTGGGCAGTTCCTTTCCGGCGCTGGGCCGGGTGTTCGGCGGCAAGGACCATTCCACCGCCATGTACGCCGTGCGAAAAATCAAACAATTGCAGCAAAGTGACAAAGATATGCAACTTCTGGTGACCGACCTCAAACGAAAGTGCCTAACTCGGGCCGAATGAGCCCTCGCCCCCTTTCGGCTGTTCCTTCGGTTCCCGCGCGGTGCATTGTGATGTTCCCGGAAATTTCAATTCATTTCCGTATGTTGAACAGGTTGCGCACTTGGACACAGGCCCTGCTACTACAACAGGAGATCCAGATATGTTTCTGAGAATCCAGAAGGAAGATGTCATCGAAGGCTTGCAGAAGGCCGCCAGCATCATCCCCGCCAAGACGGGCGCGGCCTACCTGCGCTCCATCTGGCTGAAGGCCGAGAACGGTTCGCTCAGCGTGCTGGCCACCGACTCGAACATCGAGTTCCGGGGGGCCTACGCCGCCGACATCGAGCAGCCCGGTCTGGCGGGCGTGCAGGGCCGCGCCTTCGTGGACCTGCTCCGCAAGCTGCCCGGCGGTCAGATCACCCTCAAGCTGGACGGCGAGAGCGGCAACCTGCTCATCGAGCAGGGCCGCCGCAAGTACAAGCTGCCGGTCAACGACCCGGTGTGGTTCCAGAACTTCTCGGAATTCCCGGCCGACGGCTCGGTGATGTGGTCCGGCGACTACCTGCAGGAGCTCATCGAGCGCATCGCCTTCTGCATCAGCGACGAGGACGCGGTGGAGGCCATCGCCTGCCTGTCCCTGAAGCCCGGCGCGCAGAACGCCATCGAGGCCTGCGGCCTGAACGGCCACCAGTTCGCCATGCTGCGCTTCACCCATGACGAACTCATGGCCCTGCTGCCGCCCGAAGGCATCCTGATCCAGAAGAAGTACCTGGGCGAACTCAAGAAGTGGCTGGGCACCGACGAGGTGGAACTGAACATCTCCGAAAAGCGCCTGCACTTCCGCACCGGCGACGGCAAGGAAACCTTCAGCCTGCCGCTGTCGTACTACCAGTACCCCGACTACATGAACTTCCTGGCCAAGCTCTCGGCCGATTCCGTGTCCAGGCTGGAACTGCCCCGCAAGGACGCCATGGACGCCCTGGACCGCCTGCTGATCTTCAACACCGACTCCAACCGCTGCACCTACTTCGACCTGAACGGCAACGGTGGCGCGGGCGAAGTGATGCTCTCCGCCCAGGGGCAGGACGTGGGCTCGGCCACCGAAACCCTGGAAGGCGCCTACAGCGGCGACATCAAGAAGATCGCCTTCCCCACCCGCAACCTCATCGAGATCATGGGCCACTACCGCTCCGAACGCCTGGCCCTGACCCTGACCGGCAGCGAAGGTCCCTGCGGCATCACCGGACCCGACGACAGCGAGTACACCGTGATCATCATGCCCATGAAGATCGTGGAAGAGACGTATTACAGCGAGGAAGAGGTTTAGCTTTTTCTTCGGTGCCTGGTGGAGGTACGGTTTTTTGTGTGCCTCCGGCGGGCAGGGGTTGCCGCCCCTGCACCCTGCAAATGGAGTTTATGACGCGCCGTGCCGGATGCGAGGAATATTCGTGCGCCCCTAGTGTCTCATTTGTGAGACAAGTTCATTAGAGAGTGGGGTGCAGGGGCGGTCGCCCCTGCCCGCCGGAGGCTGAAAAAAATGGCGCGCCGCACGGTTAGAACATCCACAAGTTGGAGACGATCCCAAAGATGACCACTCCCACGGGACAGACCTATACCGCGGACAGCATCACGATCCTCGAGGGTCTTGCCGCTGTCCGCAAGCGCCCCGCCATGTACATCGGGTCCACCGATGCGCGGGGCCTGCATCACCTTGTGTACGAGGTGGTGGACAACTCCATCGACGAGGCCATGGCCGGGTATTGCTCGCGCATCGTGGTCAAGCTGCACCTCGACAACAGCGTGACCGTCAGCGACAACGGGCGCGGCATTCCGGTCGACCTGCACCCCAAGGAGGGCAAGCCCGCGGTGGAGGTCGTCATGACCAAGCTGCACGCGGGCGGCAAGTTCGACAACAACGCCTACAAGGTGTCGGGCGGCCTGCACGGCGTGGGCGTGAGCTGCGTGAACGCGCTGTCGGAATGGCTGGAAGTGACCGTGCGCCGCGACGGCAAGCGCCACCGCATGCGTTTCGCGCGCGGGGCCGCGCAGGGAGCGCTGGAGTTCCTTGGCGAATCGGCCAACCACGGGACCACGGTGCACTTCAAGCCCGACGAGGAGATCTTCGAGACGTTGCAGTTCTCCTACGAGACGCTGCGCAAGCGCTTCGAAGAGCTGGCCTACCTGAACAAGGGGCTGGAAATCGAGTTCACCGACGAGCGCAGCGCGGAAACCCACGTGTTCCGCGCCGACGGCGGCATCCGCCAGTTCGTGAAGGACCTGAACTCCGGCGAGAGCGGCATCCACCCCATCATCGACGGGGAAGGCATGACCGACGGCGTGACCGTGGACTTCGCCCTGCAATACAACGCGGGGTACAAGGAAAACGTGCTCACCTTCGCCAACAACATCCGCACCAAGGAAGGCGGCACGCACCTGGCCGGGTTCAAGACCGCGCTCACCCGCGCCATCAACGGCTACATCAAGAGCCAGCCGGACCTGACCAAGAAGCTCAAGGGCACCGCCCTGTCCGGCGACGACGTGCGCGAAGGGCTGACGTCCGTGGTCTCGGTGAAGCTGCCGCAGCCCCAGTTCGAGGGCCAGACCAAGACCAAGCTCGGCAACAGCGAAATCGCGGGCCTGGTGGCGGGCATCGTGTACGACAAGCTCAACGTGCACTTCGGCGAGAACCCCAAGGACGCCCGCCTGATCATCGACAAGGCCGTGGACGCCGCCCGCGCCCGTGACGCCGCCCGCCGGGCCAAGGAACTGGTGCGCCGCAAGGGCGCGCTGTCCGACAACTCGCTGCCCGGCAAGCTGGCCGACTGCCAGTCCAAGGACCCCGCCGAGTCGGAACTGTTCATCGTGGAAGGCGACTCCGCAGGCGGTTCGGCCAAGCAGGGCCGCGACCCCTCCACCCAGGCCATCCTGCCGCTGCGCGGCAAGATCTTGAACACCGAGCGCACCCGCTTCGACAAGATGCTGGCCAACAAGGAAGTGAAGGCCCTCATTACGGCCATGGGCGCGGGCATCGGCGAGGACGACACCGACTACGACAAGCTGCGCTACCACAAGGTGGTCATCATGACCGACGCCGACGTGGACGGCGCGCACATCCGCACCCTGCTGCTGACCTTCTTCTTCCGGCAGTACCAGGAGCTTATCGACCGGGGCCACCTGTTCATCGCCCAGCCGCCCCTGTACCGGGTGCACAGCAGCCGCTTCGAAAAGTTCATCAAGGACGACCCCGAACTCAACGCCTTCCTGCTGGAACGCATCAGCAACGACATCACCATCCGCACCGAATCGGGCTGCGCCTTCACCGGGCCGGACATCGTCTCGCTCATGAAGGCCATCGAACTGGTCTCCGGCAAGGTGTCCGACGTGGAGAACATCGGCATCGCCCGCGAACTGTTCCTGGCCTTCATAGAGTATCAGACCCGCATCGAACCCCAGTGGTTCACCGAAGAAGACCCCAACGGCCTGCGCCAGTGGCTGGCCGGCCGGGGCTACTCCGTGTCCGCCGAGCATGAGGAAGCCGACGAGGGCAGCCGCACCTTCGTGGTGTTCGAGGACGCCAACGGCCACCGCACCCGCGTGGGCGCCGAGTTCTTCCACTCCAAGATGTACCGCCAGGCCTGGGATGCCCTGGCCGATATCCGCACCCGCTGCGGCAGCCTGCGCTGCTCCGTGGACCGCAAGGGCGAAACCACCGAAGCCGAGGACATCTTCGACCTGTTCCGCATCGTGCTGGACGAGGCCCGCAAGGGCATCAACATCCAGCGCTACAAGGGCCTGGGGGAAATGAACCCGGAACAGCTGTGGGTTACCACCATGAACCCGGAAAACCGCACCCTGCTGCGCGTCAACGTGGACGACGCCGAAGAAGCCAGCGAAGCCTTCGAACAACTCATGGGCGACCGCGTGGAGCCCCGCCGCGAGTTCATCGAGCGCAACGCCCTGTCCGTGCAGGAACTGGATATCTAGGGGAAGTTGCCTATGGGGAATGCGGGGCGCGGCCCCCCACCCCCACCACACCCCCCCCCCCCCCCCCCCCCCCCCCCCCCCCCCCCCCCCCCCCCCCCCCCCCCCCCCCGCCGGAGGCGTAAAAAATATCTGTTCTCCAAGGGCGGCCTCCGCAAGGAACACCGCCCATCGAGAAGCGAGGCAAACCAGTGTCGCAACAGGTCAGCATAGAAAAGGAACTCAGGAAGTCGTACCTCGAGTACTCCCTGAGCGTGATCATCGGCCGCGCCATCCCGGATGCGCGCGACGGCCTGAAGCCGGTGCACCGGCGCATCATGTTCGCCCAGCACGAGCTGGGCAACGGCTACACCCGTCCGCCCAAGAAGTCGGCGCGCGTGGTCGGTGACGTCATCGGCAAGTACCACCCGCACGGCGACTCCGCCGTGTACGACGCCCTGGTCCGCATGGCGCAGGATTTCTCCATGCGCGACCCGCTGGTGGACGGGCAGGGCAACTTCGGCTCCATCGACGGCGACGCCGCGGCGGCCATGCGCTACACCGAAGTGCGCATGTCCCGCTTGGCGGGCGAATTCCTTGCCGACATCGACAAGGAGACGGTGGACTTCCGGCCCAACTACGACAACACCCTGCTCGAACCTTCGGTGCTGCCCACCAAGGTGCCGAACCTCTTGCTGAACGGTTCGTCGGGCATCGCGGTGGGCATGGCCACCAACATCCCGCCGCACAACCTGGGCGAACTGTGCGGGGCCCTGCTGCACATCGTGGACGAGCCGGGTTGCACCGTGGAAGACCTGATGGACCACGTGAAGGGTCCGGACTTCCCCACGGCGGGCTTCGTGTACGCCGGGCAGGGCCTGTACGACGCGTACACCACCGGCCGCGGCACCGTGAAGGTGCGCGGCCGGGTGGAGATAGAAGAGCGCAAGAAGGGCCTGCAAGCCATCGTCATTCGGGAAATTCCCTTCGCGCTGAACAAGTCGGGCCTAGTGGAGAAGATCGCGGCGCTGGTCAACGAGCGCAAGATCGACGGCGTGGCCGACCTGCGCGACGAATCGGACCGCAAGGGCATCCGCGTGGTCGTCGACCTCAAGCGCGGCACCATCCCGGACATCGTGGTCAACGCGCTGTACAAGTACACGCCGCTGGAAAGCTCGTTCGGCATCAACATGCTGGCCGTGGTGGGCAACCGCCCGCAGCTGCTGAACCTGAAGCAGGCGCTGGAAATCTTCCTCGAACACCGGCGCGAGGTGATCATCCGCCGCACCCGGTACGACCTGCGCAAGGCCGAGGCGCGCGCCCACATCCTGGAAGGCCTGCGCATCGCCCTCGACAACATCGACGAGGTCGTCGCCCTGATCCGCGCGTCCAAGACGCCGCAGGACGCCAAGGATGCCTTGATGGGCCGCTTCGACCTGTCCGAGGCGCAGGCCCAGGCCATCCTGGACATGCGCTTGCAGCGCCTGACCAACCTCGAACACGAAAAACTGGTCGAGGAATACAACGAACTGCTCAAGAAGATCGAGTTCTTCAAGTCCGTGCTGGAAAACCCCGAAGTGCTGCGCTCGGTCATCCGCGAGGAAATCAGCGAACTGCGCGGCACCTTCGCCACCAAGCGCCGCACCGAAGTGCTGGAAGAAGAACTGGACGGCATCGACATCGAGGACCTCATCCCCGACGAGGACGTGGTCATCACCCTGTCGCGCCGCGGCTACATCAAGCGCACCACGCTGGACAACTACCAGCAGCAGCGCCGGGGCGGAAAGGGCATCGCCGGGGTGCACACCTCGGAAGACGACTTCGTGCAGGACTTCCTGACCACCACCAACCACCAGTACCTGCTGCTGTTCACCAACCATGGCCGCATGCACCAGATCAAGGTGCACCGCGTGCCCGAGGGCAGCCGCACGGCCAAGGGCGTGCACATCGCCAACCTGGTCCAGCTGGACAAGGACGAACTGGTCACCAACGTGCTCACCGTGCGCGAGTTCGCCGAGGACCGGTACTTCCTGTTCGTGACCCGGCGCGGCATGGTCAAGCGCTCCAGCGCATCGCTGTACGCCAAGTGCCGCAAGACCGGGCTCATCGCCGTGGGCCTGCGCCCCGACGACGAGCTGATCATGGTGCGCGAGGTGGACGAGCACTGCCACATCGTGCTCACCACGGGCGACGGCATGGCCATCCGCTTCCAGTGCGAGGACGTGCGGCCCATGGGCCGCAGCGCCACCGGGGTCAAGGGCATCGCCCTGCGCGGCAAGGACCGCGTGGTGGCCTGCGTCATCCTGGCGGAGGAAGACACCACCTCCATGATCATGTCCGTATCCGCCAACGGCTTCGGCAAGCGCACCAAGGCCGACCTGTACCGCGTGCAGTCGCGCGGCGGCGTGGGGGTCAAGAACTTCAAGGTCACCCCCAAGACCGGCGAGGTCATCGGCGCCATGCCCGTGCGCGACGATGACGCCCTGGTCCTGCTCACCTCCACCAACAAGATCCTGCGCATGGGCCTCACCGACGTGCGCAGCGTGGGCCGCGCCACCCAGGGCGTGCGCCTGGTGCGCCTGGACGAAGGCGCCCTCGTGGTCGGCTTCGACCGCATCGACGAACGCGAAGTGGTGGACGGAGAAGAGTAGCCGGGAAGGGAAGAAGAGAAGAGAGAATGAATCGGGGGAGGCGAGGGAAACTTTTGGAAAAGTTTCCCTCGCCTCCCCCGTACCCCCTCCACTCCCTTCAAAACTTTTTAATAGGTATACCAGTAAGTTCGTTCTCATCCCGAAGGGAACCGGAATACGTATGTTCAACGGCGGTACCGGACCATTCTTGTTTTATGCACCCACCCAATTGAAAAGTTTGGGAGAGGGAGCGGCAGCCGTTACACGAGCGCGTAGCGCGAGTGTTACGGATGGCGACCGCAGAGCGCGGGTACGGGGAGGGAGAACCTTTTTCAAGCGGCAGCCGTTACACGAGCGCGCAGCGCGAGTGTTACGGATGGCGACCGCAGCGCGAAGGTTCTCCCTCCCCGTGCTTTTGTCTTTTATCATGGTCCTTTTTTTCGTCCTTGCCGGTTGCGAGAAGGCGGCACCGCCGGACGACATGGCGGACGCGCGCAAGGCGGCGGGGGAGCGGCGCTACGGCGAGGCGGAAAAGCTGCTGGAGCGGTACCTGCGTTTGAACCCGGAGGGGGAGGAGCGGTGGGAGGCGTGGCAACGCCTGGTGCAGATCACCCTGGACGTGCGCGGTGACGACAAGGCGGCCATGGAACTTCTGGAGGCCATGTACCTTGAGTTCGGCATGGACGGCGACAAGGCGCGCGAGGTCCTGGTGCGGCTGGGCGGGCTGCTGGAGACGGCCCGGCGCTGGGACCGGGCGGCGGACGTGTGGCGCAAGCTGATGGAGGTGCCGGATTTGCCGGGCGACGAGAACGCCCGGACGCACCGGCGGCTGGCGCGCATCCATGCCTCGCGGCGCGAGTTCGGCATTGCGGAGGACGTGCTGCACCAATGCCTGCAATTGAAGGCGGCGGAGGCCCGGCGCGCGGAATGCCTGTACGACCTGGCGGACGTGCAGATGTCCATGGAACACTTTGCGCGCGGGGCGGACCTGGCGCGGCAGATCCTGTCCATGCCCGGCGCGGACAAGGAGTTGAAGGCGCTGGCCGGGTTCCTGCTGGGCGACGCGCTGGAGCAGCAGGGCAGGACCGCCGAGGCCTTGGCCATGTTCGAATCCATCCGCGAGGCGTACCCCAACGAGATGGTGGTGGATACGCGTATCCGCCAGTTGCGCAAGGGGCGTTAGGACGAGCGAAGCGGCCCGCAGAGGCCGCCACGCGGTGCGACCGCCGTTCCCCCGTGAAGGGTGAGCGGCGGTCGCGTCGTTCGGGGCCGGGAATCGGTCTAGGACGCCACCATCACCGTGCACGGCGCGGCGCGCACCACATGCTCGGCGGTGCGGCCCACGTCCGGTTCGTTGGCGTTGCCGGTACCGTGGCGTCCCATGACGATGAGGTCGCAGCACTCGCGCTGGGCCACGCCCAGGATGGTTTCGGCCGCCGGTCCTTCCACGGTGTGTTCCATGTACCGGACCTGATGGTCCTGAAGGATGTCGCGCGCGGGACCCATCCGCTCATGGGCGGACGATGCCGGGTACGCGGCGTACTCCGGTATGGCTCCGGCCCCGCCCGCCGGAAAGGGCAGGGACAGCGAGGGATGCGGGTCGGCGCAGTGCAGAAGGATGACCTCCGCTCCGGTGAGGTTGGCGATGAGGGCGGCGTGGTGCGCCGCGCGGTAGGAACCCTGGGTGCCGTCGATGGCCAGCAGAATGCGTGAAGGCTTGATCATGTCTTCCCCCTGTCCGCCCCTGTTCGGAACCCGGCGGCATGACGGCGCGCGGCAACGCGGCGGCACGCAGGGCCGGGCGAACGGACTTGGCGTAACCATACCCCGTCGGCGGGGGCCGGGCAATGGGGTGGCGGAAAAAATGGCGCTATTGCTTGCTTTGCGGGCGGGTATGGCGGCGTGGAAAACGAAAACGCGGCGCGGGGTTGCCCCTGCGCCGCGCGTGCGTGAGATTTTTTTGAGGAAGTTTAGAATTCGAGGTTGCCGGGCGTACGCGGAAACGGCACCACGTCGCGGATGTTGGCGATGCCGGTCAGCAGCATCAGCAACCGCTCGAAGCCCAGCCCGAAGCCCGCGTGCGGCACGGAGCCGAAGCGCCGCAGGTCCAGGTACCACCAGTAGTCCTCGGGGTTCTGGTTCATCTCGCGGATGCGCGCCTCCAGCACGTCCAGCCGTTCCTCGCGCTGGCTGCCGCCGATCAGTTCGCCGATGCGCGGCACCAGCACGTCCATGGCGGCCACGGTCTCGTTGTCGTCGTTGAGGCGCATGTAGAACGCCTTGATGGACTTCGGGTAGCCGTGGACGATCACCGGCTTGCCGAAGTGCTCCTCGGCCAGGAAGCGCTCGTGCTCGGTCTGGAGGTCCAGCCCGAAGGACACGGGGTAGTCGAACTTCCTGCCGGAGGCTTGCAGCAGTTCGATGGCCTCGCGGTAGGACACCCGGGCGAAGGGCTGGCCCGCGATGGTGCGCAGCCGTTCGATGAGCCCGTTGTCCACGAAGCGGTCGAACAGTTCGATGTCGGCGGCGCAGCGTTCCAGCACGCGGGTGACCACGGTGCGGGTCATGGCCTCGGCCAGTTCCATGTTGTCGTTCAGGTCCGCAAAGGCGAATTCCGGCTCGATCATCCAGAATTCTGCCGCGTGCCGGGCGGTGTTGGAGTTTTCGGCGCGGAAGGTGGGGCCGAAGGTGTACACCTTGCCCAGGCCCATGGCCAACGCCTCGGCCTCCAGCTGGCCGGACACGGTGAGGTTGCATTCCTTGCCGAAGAAGTCGGCCTCGAAGAGGTTGCCCGAGGGCGGCCCCGATGTGCCCGCTGTGCTGGACGTGCCGGATGCGCCCGATGCCGGGAGCAGGGGCAGGGTGGTGACGCGGAACATCTCGCCCGCGCCCTCGCAGTCCGAGCCGGTGAGGATGGGCGTGTGCACGTGGAAGAAGCCGCGCTCGCGGAAGAACTCGTGGATGGCGAAGGCCGCTTCCGACCGGATGCGGAACGCCGCGCCGAACTTGTTGGTGCGCGCGCGCAGGTGGGCGATGGTGCGCAGGAATTCGTCGGAATGGCGCTTCTTCTGCAGCGGGTAGGTTTCCGCGTCGGCCCCGCCCAGCAGGGTCAGGGCGGCGGCGCGCACTTCCCACTTCTGGCCCTTGCCGGGCGATTCCACCAGTTCGCCGCGCACGTCCACGGCGGCGCCGGTGTTCACGTCCTTGATCACGGCGTAGTCGGGCAGGGCTTCGTCCACGATGCACTGGATGTTGGCGAGGCATGAGCCGTCGTTGATTTCGAGGAACGAGAAACCCTTGGCGTCGCGCCGGGTGCGCACCCAGCCGCAGATGCGGATGTGGGCCACGGGGGCCTGCGCGGTAAGGGCATCGGCCACGGGCGTGCGGGCCATGGAACTGGCGGAAGCGGTCATGCGGCGTCTCCTTGGTGGTCGGTGGGCGGCCCGGCGTGTGGTGTGGCGGGCACGGAGCAGGCGCGCGGTGGGCGCGGCGCACGTGCACAGGGTGTACGGTGCAATGGGGGGGCGGTCAACGGGGAGGGGCAGGGGGGTGTGGGGGGAAGGAGAGGGGAGCGCTGGCGTGGGGCGAAAGGAGGCGGGACGCGATGATGGGCAGGAAAAGCGCTTCCGAGATGATGGAACGGCAGGAATTACCCGTGCACAAGAAAAGGATGTTCCTGCGCGCCGCTATTTACGGGCCTCAATGGACAGGCTGACAACGTAGTCCGCTATTTCCTCGCCTTTGGGCAAGGTTTCGGCGACCTGCTTGTACAAGGGGTCGTTCCAGTCCTGCATGTTCCGCACATAGTCGGGCTTGGGCGTCAGGACGATGGACGTGAAGCCGGTCTTTTCCAGCATGGCCCTGGTTTCGTCCACCAGCACCGCCCCGGCCACGCAACCCACCAGAGCCGCCGCCATTTCCCGAACGTCATCCGGCAGGGGCTTCAGGAGGGCCAGGTCGGAAACGGATATCTTGCCGCCCGGTTTCAGGGCGCGGAAGACTTCGCGCCAGACCTGGGGCTTGTCCGGGGAAAGGTTGATGACGCAGTTGGAAAGCACCACGTCGACGCTGGAATCCGGCACAGGCAGATATTCGATCTCGCCAAGGCGAAACTCGACGTTATCCAGGCCGGTGCGCTGCCGGTAGTGCTCGATGTTCTTGCGGGCCTTGGCAAGCATTTCCGGGGTCATGTCCACGCCGATAACCCGCCCGGAGGCTTTCACCTTCTCGCCCGCCTGGAACACGTCAAAGCCGCCGCCGCTGCCGAGGTCAAGCACGGTCTGGCCTTCCCGCAAGGCCGCAATGGCGACGGGGTTGCCACAGGAAAGCCCCATGTTCGCGCCATCCGGCAGGTTGGCAAGGCTTTCCGCGTCATAGCCGATGGCTTTCGCCAGCCTGGTGGGGTCGGCATGTCCGCTGCGCTGGCTGGAACAGCAGCAGGAACGCTGTCCCGTGGCAATGGCCGCGTATCCCGTGCGGACGGTTTCCCTGACGAGTTCGTTTGATTGGTTGTTGTCGGGCGCGCTCATGAACATGTTCTCCGCGTTACGGTTTCTTGTTGTCACGACAGGTCGGCAGAAATTCCGGGGCAATCCCGCTCTCGGCCCGGTAGGTCCGGCACTGGTCAGGGTCGCCGGAACAGCATTCGGTGGTCAGGTAGGCGATTGTTTCCAGCATCAGGGGGATGTTGGCCCTGTACCGCGTGTTGCGGCCTTCGCGCTCCATGCTGGCAAGCCCGCTGTGGACAATGGTTTTCAGGTGAAAGGAAAGGTTGGTTTTCGGGATGTCCAGCATCCGGGCGATTTCCCCGGCGACCAGACCGCCCGGCGCGTATTTGACCAGCAGCCGGAAGATGGAAAGCCGGGCTTCGGACGCCAGGACTTCAAAAACGGTGGTGGCTGTCTTTGTTTCCATTGGATGAATGTTCAACATTAGTTGAACATTGTCAAGAAAAAGTGGGAACACAGAAGGGAAAACCCTTGAGGTTTGCGTCCGACGGAAAATTGTGGTGCTGGTGTCCGGAAGGGTTGACGAGCGGCGGCCATTCTATTATCAGGAAATATTACTGATTAAATTGCAAAGGAGCACACCCATGGAAGATAAGGTTCTGAAAGCCATGAAGGAAGCGGGCAAGCCCGTGCGCCCCGGCGACATCGCCAAGTCCCTCGCCGTGGATTCCAAGGACGTTTCCAAGGCCATCGACGCCCTGAAGAAGGCGGGCAAGATCCACTCGCCCAAGCGCTGCTTCTACGAGCCGGTGGCGTAACGCTCCGGGCAGTGCGCCATGAACGGTTGGTAGCCGCACCTGCCCGCCTCGAAACCCCCGCCGTGTCCCGCAAGGGCAGGGCGGGGGTTTTCCACGCCGATTGTTGACAAACCCGGTGTGCTGGGGCAATGTCTGCTCCGCGCCCGGCCAAGCCGTGCGTCCCAACACGCCTGGGGCTGTAGCTCAGTTGGGAGAGCGCTTGAATGGCATTCAAGAGGTCAGGAGTTCAATTCTCCTCAGCTCCACCAGAAAGGATAAGGGTTCCACAGAGATGTGGAACCCTTTTTCCATTTCGGGATGGCTGCCGCCCCGTTTTCCGCCATGTTCCGGCCCCGTTCCCGCATCGGCTCAATAGGCCGTGAAGGTATCCTTGGGCCGGAAACAGATCGGACACTTCTCGAAATCTTCTCCCTTGTGGATGTACCCACAGATGGGACAAAGGTAGAACTTGTCGTCGTCCGGGGCGTCGAGGTCGTTGTAGGCGTCCAGATAGCGTTCGGCGTGGACCGATTCGGCCAGCTTCGCCCGCGTGAACACGTGGACGGCCTTTGCGTTCCCCTCTTCCTGGGCCTTTTTGATGAAGGCCGGGTACATGTCCGACGTCTCGTAGATCTCGCCATTGGCCCCGGAAATGAGGTTGAGGTCGCACGCCTTGGCGGCGGGGGCGGCCACCGTGGGCTTCTGGTAGCCGGGTTCCATGTCGGCCACCAGGTCGTACTCCAGGCCGATGTGAATCAGTTCGGCTGCCGCCGTGGCCTCGAAAAGGCGGGCGATCTGCGCATAGCCCTGTTCCCTGGCCGCCTTGGCGAAGGCCGTGTATTTCGCGTGTGCGCCGGTTTCACCGGCAATGGCGGCCTTGAGGTTCTCCAGCGTGCTCCCCACGGCGGTCTTGCTGTCTGCCACCATGTTGAAATTGGTTGCATTCTTGACGGTTGGTATCTGCGCGCGAACTTTCATGGATGCATGCTCCTTCTTGTTGGAGGCCGGGTGCGGTATGCGTCCGGGAAGATACCGGAAATCGGCAAGTTCCCGGACTCGGCCCAATACCAGTTACCGTATTTTCTGCTCCCAATCGTTGTGTGCGTCAAGTTCCGGAGCCCGGCCCGCGTTGCGCGGGGCAGGTCCGGCGGGCGCATTGCAGTGCCGCGTGTGTTCACCATGTGTGTCACGCTGTGCATGACCCGCTGAAACCATGCACAGCCCTGCCCGGCATGCGCAGCATGCCAAGGCGGCGAAGCGACGGGGAAGAGTCCTCGGCTCGAAACAATCGGGGCCGGGCACCGCCATGGTGGCGATGCCCGGCCCCGGTCGTTTTCGTGCCTTTTCCACAAGGCGTGGTGCCTTCCAGAGTTGGCGGTCTTGCGGGCGGAGGAACGGGTCGTGCCCTGTAAATCCAGTTAGTTGCCAACAAAATAGCCATGGTCCCGATCTTGCTCATGTGGCGGGCACCTAGGCTGCGCACGGCGCGCGGCCCATGGCGGGGGAGGGCTCCCCCGGCTCCGGATTCCCGCCGGTGGCCTGCCCCGTGCCGGGCCGCCGGAACGACACCGTATCCACACTGCGCAAGGAGATTCACATGGCACAAAAGCGCTGGCTGACCGAGGACAAGCTGGCCCTGATCATGGGGCTGTTCCTCTTCCTGCTGGGCACGCTCAACTTCGCCGGGGTGGACGCCCTGGGCTGGAGCGTGAAGACCAACGTCTGGGTGAGCCCGGACCAGATTTTCAGTTCCGCCACGGGCACCTTCAAGGGCATGCCGGGCTACGTCTGCCTGCTGCTGACCTACCTCTTCGTCACGGTGTTCCTGTCCGTGGGGGTGAAGTTCCTGGGCGGCGACGTGCCCAGGTTCGTCAAGTCGTTCACCGTGGTCTTCTTCGTCAGCGCGGGCTGCTACGCCGTGGGCCACTACGCCGTCATCGCCGCCACCCCCAACCAGGTGGCCAAGCTGGGCATTCCGTGGGCCATGGGCCTGACCGGCGAGGCGGGCTTCATCATCGCCCTGGTGCTGGGCATCGTCATCGGCAACTTCACCCCCGGCCTCGCGGCCGAGCTGAAGGAAGCCCTGCGCCCGGAAATGTACATCAAGATCGCCATCGTCATCCTGGGCGCGGAACTGGGCGTGAAGGCCGTGGACGCCCTGGGCCTGGCCTCTTCGGTCATTTTCCGAGGGCTGTGCGCCATCGTTGAAGCCTACCTGATCTACTGGGCTCTCGTGTATTACGTGGCCAGAAAGCACTTCAAGTTCAGCCGTGAATGGTCGGCCCCGCTGGCCTCGGGCATCTCCATCTGCGGCGTGTCGGCGGCCATCGCCACCGGCGGCGCCACCCGCGCCCGCCCCGTGGTGCCCATCATGGTGTCGTCGCTGGTGGTGGTGTTCACCTGCATCGAAATGCTCATCCTGCCCTTCGTGGCGCAGTGGGGCCTGTCGTCCGAACCCATGGTGGCCGGGGCCTGGATGGGCCTGGCCGTCAAGAGCGACGGCGGCGCCATCGCCTCCGGCGCCATCACCGACGCCCTGATCCGCGCCAAGCTGGTGGCCGACACCGGCATCCAGTACCAGGAAGGCTGGATCACCATGGCGGCCACCACCATCAAGATCTTCATCGACGTGTTCATCGGCATCTGGTCGTTCATCCTGGCCATGGTCTGGAGCGCGTTCATCGACCGCAAGCCGGGCGAACGCATGAAGTTCAGCGAAGTGCTCGACCGCTTCCCCCGTTTCGTGCTGGGCTACGTGATCACCTTCCTGATCATGCTGGCCCTGTGCGCCAGCGGGCCGGAACTGCTGAAGTTCGGCAAGGCCACCATCGCGGGCACCAACACCTTCCGCGGCCTGTTCTTCCTGATGACCTTCTTCACCATCGGCCTCGTCTCCAACTTCAAGAAGCTGTGGGCCGAAGGCATCGGCCGCCTGGCCGCCGTGTACGTGGTGTGCCTGTTCGGGTTCATCATCTGGATCGGCCTGTTCATCTCGTGGCTGTTCTTCCATGGCGTGATGCCGCCTGTCGCCTCTTAACGGTGACAGCCCCTGACGGCAGCCTGAACGAACGATTCCGAACCGTTGGGCCGCGCCCGGCGCGGCATACGCACAAGGAGCTTGACCATGCAGCTTGAAGAAAACAAGATCGCCGAGGAAATCCAGAAGATGGAGTACGAGCCGCTTCTGCCCGTGGAAAAGAAGCTCATCGCCTGGAGCCTGACCATCGGGGTGGTTTCCCTGGTGGTGCTCTACTGGGTGAGCGCCGTCTTCTTCCCCGCCGCCCACGGCGCCGCCTAACCGCCATCCCCCCTCCCGCCGCGTTCCGCGTCCGCTCGTCAGGTAGTCGGGCAGTCGGGCCGGAGCGCGGCGGGGGCATCGGAACACCGCATGTCGCACCCCCTTCACGGCAAGATCCAGCACAAGTTCCTTCTGGGCCTTGCGTGCATCTTCCTGCTGCTGGGCGGGGTGTTTCTCTTTTCGCTCAACCTGCACCTGCGCGAAATGCTGCACATCGAGGCCGAGGCCAAGGCGGAACTGGTGTTCTCGCACGTTTCGTCCTTGCAGCAGTACGTGCGCGACACCCTGCGTCCCTCGGTGCGCGGGCACATCCCGGACGAGGACTTCCTGCTGGAGGCCATGAGCACCTCCTTCGTCACCCGCAAGGTGTTCGTGGACCTGAACGCCGAGCGCGACCAGTACCTGTACCGCCGGGTGTCGGTGACGCCGCGCAATCCCGCCTCGCAGGTCAACGACCTGGAGCGCGAACTGCTGCTGGGCTTCCGCGACGACAGGAACCTGAAGACCTTCCACGGCTACCGGGTCATCGACGGGGTGGAGCACTACATCCTGGCCCGGCCGGTGTATTTCGAGGCCGACTGCATGTACTGCCACGGCGACCCGGCCGACGCCCCCCGCGTGCTCATCGAGCGCTACGGGGCCGCGCGGGGCTTCGGCCACAAGGACGGGGATCTCGCGGGCATGGACTTCGTGGGCATGCCCGTGGACAGGAGCGTGCAGCAGGTGCGCGAGGCCATCACCCTGTTCGGCGGTTCGTTCTACGCCGCCGCCGCCGGGGTGTTCCTGCTCATCGTCATTTTTTTCAACCGGCTGGTGGTGGCCAACCTGCGCCGGCTGACCGGCATCTTCCGCCAGAACTTCCAGAGCCCCGGCGACCGCAACATCCTGAACCGGCTGGACGAGGGCGACGAGATCAATTCGCTTATGGAAGCCTTCGGCGCGTTCGCCACGCACCTGCGCGAGGCCCGCGTGAAGCTGGAGGACTACGCCGCCAACCTGGAGGACAAGGTGCGCGAACGCACCGAGGACCTCAGCCTGGAAGCCGCCGAGCACCGCACCGACGTGGAACTGTTCGTGGACCTGCTGGGCGACCTCAATTGCAGCCAGAGCCACGCGGAACTGCTGCGGGGCGCGCTGCCGCGCATCGCCGCCCGCTTCGGGGCCAGCCGGGCCACCTACCTGTGCGCGCCCATGGGCCGCGAACAGTACGCCTGGCCCACTCCCCCCGGCCCCGACGACACCGCCCGCATGCCCGAGGACTGGCTGAACGTGGTCAACGCCCGCCAGGTGCGGGTGGAGCCGGGCCGGGTGTTCGTGCCGGTGAGCACGTCCGACTTCAGCCGGGGGCTCATGGCCCTGTACTGGGACGATGGCCGCACCCCGGACCTGACGCCCGAAGTGCTGCTGGCGCTGGGCCAGCAACTGGGCATCGCCATCGAAAACCTGGACGCCATCGACGCGCTGCTGCGCCAGAACCGCCTGCTGGAACTCATCTTCGAGGGTATTTCCGACCCGGTGCTGCTGGTGGAGGAGGGCGGCACGGTGGTGCTGGCCAACACCTCGGCCCGCGCGCTGGCGGACGGGGTGCGCCCCGGCGCGCGCATCGGCGCCTGGCTGGGCTCCATCTCGGAAAAGGCCTTGGCCGACGGCGGCCTCGCGGCGGCCATCGCCGGGCGCGACCCTTCGAATCTGGAACTGGAACTGCCGGGGCCGCGCGTCATGGCCGTGAGCGTGTACCCCCTGCGCGACGGGGGCGACATGGGCCGCGCCGTGGTCTGCCTGCGCGACACCACGCTGGAGAAGCGCGTGCGCGCCCAGATGCAGCAGAGCGAAAAGCTGGCCGCCCTGGGCCAGCTGGCCGCGGGCCTGGCCCACGAGATCAACAACCCCCTGGGGGTCATCAACTGCTACGCCCAGCTGTTGCAGAAGACCCAGCAGGACCCGCAGGCCCAGGAAGACCTGGAGGTCATCGTGCAGCACACCCAGAAGGCCCGGCTGGTCTTGCAGGACCTGCTGGGGCTGGCCCGCGCCAACCGCACCCTGACCGGGCCGTCGGACCTCAACGCGGTGCTGCGCGACATGGCCCAGATCTTCCGCGTGCAGTTGGAAAGCGCGGGCGCGGACATCGAACTGGACCTCGCGCGCGGCCTGCCCCGCGTGGCGGCCGACACCACCTCGCTGGAGCAGATCCTGACCAACCTGCTGGTCAACGCCATCGACGCCATGCCCCCCGGCAAGGGGCGCGTCCGCGTGCGGACCGAAACCGTGCAGGCCGGGGCGAACGCCGACGGCCCCGGCGACAGCGGACGTGGCCGTAGCGGCGGCTACGTCCGCCTGACCGTGGCCGACAACGGCCCCGGCATCCCGCCCGGAAACCTGACCCAGATCTTCGACCCGTTCTTCACCACCAAGGAGATCGGCAAGGGCACCGGCCTTGGCCTCACCGTGGTCCACGAACTGCTGCGCGACCTGGGCGGCATGGTGGAAGTGACGGGCGCGCCGGGGGCCACCTTCGTCATCACCCTGCCCGTGGCGCCGGAAGTGCCCGAGGGAGGCGAAGTCCAGGACGCGCCCGGCACGGACGACGCGCCGGACATGGCGGATTCCGACGACGCCACCTGCGCCCGTAGCGAAGGAGACCGCGCATGAGCCCCGCATCGACCCCGTGCTGCGGCAGCGTGCTGGTGGTGGACGACGAGCGCGTGTTCGCCGTGGGCCTGGCGCGCCTGCTGTCCACCCAGTTCCCGGACTGGACCTTCGACGTGCGGTGCAGCGGCGAGGAGGCCCTTTCCGCCCTGGTCCACGGCGACTACGCCGTGCTGGTCACCGACCTGCGCATGCCCGGCCTGTCCGGCCAGACCCTGATGAAGGAAGCCCTGGCCCAGGACCCCTCGCTGACGGTGATCATGCTCACCGCCTTCGGCTCGGTGGAAACGGCCGTGGCCGCGCTGAAGCAGGGCGCCTACGACTTTCTGACCAAGCCCATCGACCAGGAACACCTGTTCCGGGTGGTGGGCAAGGCCATGGAGCGCGGCGTGCTGCTGCGCGAAAACAGCCGCCTGCGCCAGAAGGCCGCCGACGGAGACCTGGGCCCCATGCTCATCGGCAAGAGCCCGGCCATGCAGCGGCTGCGCAAGTCCATCGCGGCGGTGGCCGCATCCGACTACACGGTGCTCATCCGGGGCGAGTCGGGCACCGGCAAGGAACTGGTGGCCCGGGCCGTGCAGTCGCTGAGCCAGCGGGCCGACGGCCCGTTCATCATGGTCAACTGTCCGGCCATCCCCGATGCGCTGCTGGAAAGCGAACTGTTCGGCCACGTGAAGGGGGCCTTCACCGGCGCGGACAGGAACCGCAAGGGCCTGTTCATGGCCGCGGACAAGGGCACCATCCTGCTGGACGAAATCGGCGACATTCCGGCCTCGGTGCAGAGCAAGCTGCTGCGGGTGATCCAGGAGGGCGAGGTGCGCCCCGTGGGCACCAACGAGGCCCAGCGGGTCAACGTGCGCATCGTGGCCTCCACCAACCGCAACCTGGAAGCCAAGATAGCCGACGGCAGCTTTCGCGAGGACCTCTACTTCCGGCTCAACGTGCTGACCATCACCGTGCCCCCGCTGCGCGAGCGCATCGAGGACGTCCCCCACATCGCCGCGCATTTCCTGTTCCGGGTGTGCAACGAACTGGGCGTGCCGGAAAAGGAGTTCTCCAACGAGGCGTTGTCCTACCTTTCCTGCCGCCCGTGGCCGGGCAACGTGCGCGAACTGCTGAACCTGGTGCGGCGCATGGCCGTGTTCTGCCCCGGCGAGCGCATCGAGGGGGCCTTCGTGCACCGCATGGAGCACGGCACGGACGCGGAACCGGAGGGCGGGGCGGGCTTTTCGCCCTACAAGGACGCCAAGCAGGTGGCCGTGGACGAGTTCACCCGCAGCTACGTGCACCGGCTGCTGGAACACACCCGCGGCAACATTTCCGAGGCCGCGCGCCTCAGCGGGGTGGAACGGTTCACCCTGCAGAAGATCCTGAAACGCATGCACATCGACACGGCGGGCTACCGCAGGGGGTAGCGCCATGGGAGAACGAGACATGGAAACCGCAACCACCCCCGACGCCGCCGTGGCCAACCGCGAAGCCCGCACCGGCACCGCCCCCGGCGCTGTCAGGGACCCGGAACTGGACCGCGTGCTGGACAACCTGATGGGTATGGTCCGCGAGGGGGAACGCGACCGCCTGCGCGCCCGCATCGAGGCCGCCGTGGCCGCCCAGGCGCGCGGCGAGGCCGACGACGCGGCCCGCCAACTGCGCTTCGTGCAGGACCTGGACATCCTGGTGCACGTGCACGGCCCGCAGTTCATGTATTCGCGGGGCATCGCCGAAACCCTGCGCGTGGGCGAGGACATCGTGGAGTTGGCGTACGACCTGCAAAAGGCATTGAAATAGCTTCGAATGGTCTTTTCGTCCGCTGGCCCGGAGGGCGCGGCGCGCGGTTCCGGCTTCGGCCGGGGCGCGCGCCGTGGTTTTCGTCCGTCCGGCATGGTTCCCGAAAGGTGACTATCTACCCTCGCGGACAGTTCTTGCCTTTTCCCCACCTGTGGGCATCATGGCCCTTTCCGCAACCCGCAACCGCCCGCCGGGCAGGAGCGCCATGAACATCATCGCCATCAACGGCAGCCCGCGCAAGAAATGGAACACCGCCACCCTGCTGCAACACGCGCTGGAGGGCGCTGCGGAACGGGCCACGCAGGCGGGCCGCCCCGCCGCCACCGAACTGGTGCACCTGTACGAGCACGACTACAAGGGCTGCATCAGCTGCTTCGCGTGCAAGAAGATCGGCGGCAAGAGCTACGGCCATTGCGCGGTGAAGGACGGCCTGACGCCCATCCTGGAGCGCGTGGCGGCGGCCGACGTGCTGCTGCTGGGCTCGCCCATCTACTTCTACACCGAAACCGGCGAGATGCGCTCGTTCCTGGAACGGCTGCTGTTCCCGTACCTGTCCTACACGCCGGGGTACCAGCCGCTGTTCCCGCGTCCGCTGCCCACGGGGCTGGTGTACACCATGAACATCCCCGAGGAGAAAATGGCCGACTACCACATGGACCGCGCGGTCAAGGCCACCTGGGCGGTCACCCGCAGGATCTTCGGCAGCTGCGAGCTGTTCCTGTGCTCCGACACCTTCCAGTTCGACGACTATTCCAAGTACGTCTCCACCAGTTGGGACCCGGTGGCCAAGGCCAAACGGCGCGAAGAGGTCTTTCC
This sequence comes from Nitratidesulfovibrio sp. 1201_IL3209, assembly GCF_036763125.1. NCBI lineage: Bacteria > Pseudomonadati > Thermodesulfobacteriota > Desulfovibrionia > Desulfovibrionales > Desulfovibrionaceae > Nitratidesulfovibrio > Nitratidesulfovibrio sp. 1201_IL3209. The sequence goes on along the minus strand of NZ_JBAIYT010000008.1, from coordinate 31,899 downwards.
GCAGGACTGTGCCCGCGCCCGCGACCTGGGCGCGTTGCTGGTGGAACAAGCCATGGCCGCGGGTGAAAGCGGCGCTGCCGCCGGGGTGGACACGGACGGTGGGCGGTCGTAGGTAGTACCTTCCGTCCCGCTTCGTTCCGTTTCGTCGCGCTCCGCCCGAAGGATGCGCCACGCGACGCCGCCCGCCCTCGCACCGTGCGAAGGCGGCCGGCCGGTCCATTCCGTTTTCCGCGAGGTGCCGCAATGCAGTTCACGCCGGTACGGCTGGGTGATGCCGGTTCGCCGGGCATGGTGCTGGCCACCGTGTGCATCGCCCAGTTCATGGTGCCGTTCATGCTCACCGCCGTGGGCGTGGCCCTGCCCTCGCTGGGGCGCGACCTTGGCGCGTCCGCCGTGCAGCTGGGCCTGGTGGAGCAGTTGTACGCCCTGGCCCTGGCCATGAGCATGCTGGCCTGCGGTCGCCTGGGCGACATCGTGGGGCAGCGCCGGGTGCTGCTGCCCGGCCTTGCCGTGTTCACCGGCATCACCCTGCTGCTGGGCCTCGTGCCTTCGGTGGAACTGGTCATGGCCCTGCGCTTCGTGCAGGGGATCGGCGCGGCCATGATGCTGTCCGGCAGCCTGGCGCTGGTGGCGGCGGCCTACCCGCCGGAACTGCGCGGCCGGGTCATCGGCATCGTGTCCGCGTTCACCTATGCGGGGCTGTCCATCGGCCCGGTGCTGGGTGGCTACACCACCGACCATTTCGGCTGGCGCAGCGTGTTCCTGATGGTGGTGCCCCCCGGCCTTGCGGCCACGGCCATGTGCCTGTGGCGCATGCGCCCCCAGCCGGGCGCGGACAAGGGCGCGCACATGGACTGGCCCGGCAGCCTGGTCTACGCGGCGTCGGTGTGCATGGTCATGACCGGGGCCGCTAGGGCCACGTCCGTGCCCCTGGGGCCGGTGCTGATGGCGGCCGGACTTGCGGGGCTGGCGCTGTTCCTGCGGGTGGAGGCGCGCAGCAAAAGCCCCCTGCTGGACGTGAACCTGCTGCTGCACAACCGGTTCTTCTCGCTGAGCTGCCTTGCCGCCTTCGGCAACTACGCCGCCGTGTTCGGCGTCACCTTCCTGTTCAGCCTGTTCCTGCAGTACGCCAAGGGCCTGCCCCCGCGCGAGGCCGGGCTGATCCTGCTCATCCAGCCGGTGATGCAGGTGGTCACCGCCCCGCTGTCCGGCCGCCTGTCCGACCGGGCCGACCCCGGCCGCGTGGCCACGGCGGGCATGCTGTTCAGCGCCGCCGGGCTGCTGCTGGCCATGGCCACCATCTCGCCGGGCATGTCCGTGTGGCTGCTGGCGGCGGAACTGGTGTGCATCGGCATCGGGTTCGGCATCTTCGTCACCGCCAACTCCGTGGCCATCATGAGCAGCGTGGACAAGGCCCACTTCGGCGTGGCCTCTGGCATGGTGGGGGCCATGCGCACCCTGGGCATGGCGTGCAGCATGACCGCCGTCTCGCTCATCTTCGCCCTGCACCTGGGCGAGGCCGCCATCACCCCCGCCGTGCTGCCCGAATTCCTGTCCGCCACCCGCACCGGCCTTGCCGTGGCCGCCGTGTTCTCGTGCCTGGGCGTGCTGGTCTCCGTGGGGCGGGGGCGCAAGCGGGATTGAGGGACGGGCGGGCTGCCGGGGCTTGCCAGAAAACTTATTTTTACTTATTAAAAACTCATGGTACGCATCGAGTGGGCAGTGAGGGCGGTGAAGCAGTTGCGCAAGCTGCCGCAAGGAGACCAGGTGAAGGTGCATGCCGCCGTGGGAGGCCTTGCGCAATGGCCGGACGTGCGGAACGTCAAGGCCCTGGTCAACCGGATTGACTACCGCCTGCGCGTGGGGCGCTACCGCGTGCTGTTCCACGTGATGCCCGACGGTTCCGTGACCGTCATCAACATCGACGAGGTGAGGAAACGCGATGAACATACCTACTGAACACCAGGTCATCCGGCACAACGGGCAGCCCGTGGCCGTCGTGGTGCCCTATGCGGAGTATGTTCGCACCTTCGGCGGGCAGGCCGCGCCGGAGCCCACGGTTCCGCACGACGTGGTGGGCCGGGTGGTCGGCGATGGGATTCCCCCTTGCCGGGCTTGGCGCGAGCACCTCGGACTGACCCAGGCCGAGGTGGCCAGCCGCATGGGCATCACCCAGTCCGCCTATGCCCAGATGGAAACGCCGGACGCCAGGCTGCGCCCGGCCACGCGCCGCAGGATTGCCGCCGCGCTGGGCGTGGCCGTGGAGCAACTGGACCTGTAGGCGGCGGTTGGCTTTCCCGCGTCTGCCGGTACGGGGGCGTTCACATTGGAAAACGAAAGGCGTCGCGGCCGGTGGGCCGCGACGCCTCGCGTTTTCGGGGCGTATCCGGTGCCTGCGCCTACAGCACGGGCAGGTAGCGGTGGAGTTCGAACTCCGAGATGTGGGTGCGGTAGTCGTCCCACTCGATGAGCTTGTTGCCCACCAGGTTGGCGTGGGTGTGCTCGCCCAGCACGTCCTGCATCAGGGTGCTGCCCTTCAGTTCCATGGCCGCCTCGTACAGCGAGCCGGGCAGCGATCCGATGCCGTGCTTGGTCAGGTCTTCCTCGCCCATGTGGAAGATGTTGGCTTCCACGGCCTTGGGCAGTTCGTAGCCCTTTTCGATGCCTTCCAGCCCGGCGGCCAGCATCACGGCAAAGGCCAGGTACGGGTTGCAGGCCGGGTCGGGGCTGCGCAACTCGATGCGGGTGGCCGCTTCCTTGCCGGGCTTGTACATGGGCACGCGGATCAGGGCCGAGCGGTTGCGCTGCGCCCAGGCGATGTACACCGGGGCCTCGTAGCCGGGCACCAGGCGCTTGTACGAGTTGATCCACTGGTTGGTGACGCAGCAGAACTCGCGCGCGTGCTTCAGCAGGCCCGCGATGTACGAGCGGCATTCGGCGGAAAGGTGGTGCGGGTCGTTGGCGTCGAAGAAGGCGTTGCGGCCGTTGCGGAACAGCGACTGGTGCACGTGCATGCCGCTGCCGTTCTGGCCGAAGATGGGCTTGGGCATGAAGGTGGCGTACACCCCGTGCTTGCGGGCCATCTCCTTGACCACGACCTTGTAGGTCATGACCACGTCGGCCATCTTCATGGCCTCGTTGTAGCGCAGGTCGATCTCGTGCTGCGAGGGGGCCACCTCGTGGTGCGAGTATTCCACGGAAATACCCATGCGCTGCAACGCGAAGATGATGTCACGGCGCACGTCGTTGCCGAGGTCCAGCGGCGGCGCGTCGAAGTAGCCGCCCGCGTCAAGGGGCTGGGGGCACTGCGAACTGGCGAACAGGAAGAACTCCAGTTCCGGGCCCACGTAGTAGGTGTAGCCCTTCTGCGCGGCCTTCTCGGTCAGCTTGCGCAGGATGTAGCGGGGGTCGCCCTCGTAGGGGGTGCCGTCGGGGTTGCGCACGTCGCAGAACATGCGCGCCACCGGGCGCTCCATGGGCCGCCAGGCGCAGATCTGGAAGGTGGTGGCGTCGGGAAAGGCCACCATGTCGCTTTCCTCGATGCGGGTGAAGCCCAGGATGGACGAACCGTCGAAGCCCATGCCTTCCTCGAAGGCGGCCTCGAGTTCGCTGGGGGTCACCTGGAAGCTCTTCAGGGTGCCCAGGATGTCCACGAACCAGAACTGGATGAAGCTGACGTTGTATTCCTTGACCGCCCTGATGACATCGTCGCCGTTCTTGCAATTGAAAACGGGAAAGTCCATGTGCACCTCCTGCAATTGGTGCTTCGCGCCCGGGTCGCGGCCCGGCCGGCCCCGCAAGGCCGTGGTGTGTCTGGAAGTGCCGCGTCGGGTGGCGCGTGTGAAGCCGGACCAAGGTCCGGCAGGAAACAGGTCGGGGCCATCGTAGACATAGCAGATACGCAAGGGGGGTCAATGAAAAGCCCCCGGCTTGACATCATTGTAAAACGGCGCGGTGATGCAGGCGGGGCGCGGTGTTGAGGAAGTGGGCGGGCGTCAGGACGGGTGGCGGAAAGCGCGCGGGTGAGGGGTCGGCAGGGGTGCATGCGGTCGCCTGTGGCCCGGCGGGATGGAGGCCGGGTGCGGGTTCGCACGGGGTGGCAGCGGCGGGCAGACCACGCGATGGATAGCTATAGCTGCTTTCTTGGCATATGAAAAAATATGTATTACTATCTTTTAAATTCAATAAAGATAGGAATAACTACCTATGAGCGTCAGGGATACGGTTCGTTTGCAGCAGGTGCGGCTGGTGGATGCGGCGGCTGGCAAGGTTTCCGGGGTGTCCGTGCCCAAGGGGGGCTGGATTGCGACCGTGCGCAAGGCGTTGGGCATGTCGGGGGCGCAGTTGGCCCGCCGTCTCGGGGTGACCAATGCCGCCGTGTATCAGAACGAACGCAGCGAGCCGGAAGGGGCAATCACCCTGCGGCAGATGGAAAGGATGGCGCAGGCCCTGGGGTGCCGCTTCGTCTACGCCATCGTGCCGGATGCGCAGGGGGAAAACGCGCAGGTGGAAAACGGGCGGGTGGAGGATGTCGTCCGGCGGCAGGCCCGCGCAAAGGCCGAAGCGCTGGTGCTGCGGGTCAGCGGGCACATGGCGCTGGAGCAGCAGGCGTTGCCGCCGGAGCGGTTGCAGGAGGAAATAGCGCGCATGACCGAAGACCTGCTGCGCAACCCGCCCCCGGACTTTTGGGAGGAAAGCTGATGTTTCCCAACTCTGGCGGTCCGGAAGGCGCGACGCCCCTTGATCCCGACGAAGCGCGCGGGCTGAAGCACAAGCACGTCACCACGCGCGGTGAGTTGGACGAACTGGAGCAGGCCAACATGCAGCTGGGCGTCGCATGGCTGACGCGCAAGCGCAACGGCGACGTGCTGACCCTGGAGTTTTTGCGCAAGTTTCACGACAGGCTGTTCGGCGAGGTGTGGCGTTGGGCGGGCAGGTTCCGGCTGACCGAAAAGAACATCGGCGTTGCGCCGTCGCAGGTTGCCGTGCAGTTGCAGGCACTGTGCGACGATGCCCGTTTCTGGGCGGAAAACGCCACTTGGCCGCCCAGGGAGGCCGCCGCCCGCTTCCACCACCGTCTGGTGCAGATCCACCCGTTTCCCAACGGCAACGGCCGCCATGCCCGTTTCGCGGCGGACGAGTACCTGAAGCAGTATTTCGGCCAACCCCCCATTGATTGGGCCACCGGAGTGAACCTGCAAGCCGATTCGGCGCGGCGCACCGCCTACATCGCGGCCCTGCGCGCCGCCGATGGCGGCGACTACGGGCCGTTGCTGGCATTCGTGGGCGCGTAGCCGGGATTTTCCGGGGCGCCCCTAATACCTCGCCCGGCGCTGCCGAAAAGACGGTCAGCGGGGTATGCCACGCCCCCGGGAGCACCGCATGAGCCTGAACCTGACCCTTGGCGCGCTGCGCGCGCGGAACGGCCTTTCCCCGTACGGGGAAGGGCTGGGGGCGCTGCTGGGCACGGGGTCGGGGTCGAGTGCGCGGCTTTCGGGCCTGTCGCCGGACAAGACCGCCGACGTGTTCGGCGCGGATATCGTGCGCCGGACCTCCGTGCTGCCCATCGCCACGGAAGCGACCGGCGCGAACTCGGACGCCACGACAGATGCGGCGTCCACCGCTCCCGTCGCTCCCCCAACTCCCACTGACGCCGAGCGCGAGGCCCTTTCCGGCGCGTTGTCCGGCAGCGTGCGCTGGATGGCCGACACGTTCGGCGACGCGGCCGCCACCGCCGTCATGGGCATCGTGTACAAGCGCATCGGCGACGGCCCGGTGACCGAGGATGCGCTGGGCGACGGGCTGCTGGACGCCCTGCGCTTCGTGGACCGGCAGTTCGGCACGGCGTCGGGCGATGCGTTCATGGCCCAGCTCAATGGCGGCGGCCTCAACGACGCGCTCAACGACTACTTCGACAACGGCCTGAACGAGCGGTTTCTGGTGGCGGGCGCGGGCAACCTGGCCGACGACGCGGTGCAGGGGGTCGAGGCCGCCAAAGCCACGCTGGTGCAGCAGGTTGCGGACGGCGACGGCGGGGGAACGGACCCCATGCAGTCGCTGCTGGACATGCTGCGCCAGATGGGAACCGACCTCACGAAGAGGGACCCCACTGATCCCGCCGACCCCGTCGGGGCGCAGACCACCGGGACGGCCGCCGCCGCAACGGGCGGGTCCGCCCCGGCCGACACCATGTCCGGCCTGCTTTCCGGCGCGCTGTCTTCCCTCTCCGGCCAACTCGGCCTTCCCGGCCAGTCCGGCGGCCGCACGGGCGGCCTTGCCGCCGCCTACGGTCCCACCGGCGCGGCGGTGGAAGACCTCGCTGCCCTGGCCCCCGGCCTGCTGCTGCACGCCAGCGTCTAGCCGCCGTTTCCGCGCGGCCAGCGGCAGGGGGCCGCACGCACCGCCGGGCCGACGCCCGGCTTTTCGCGGCCGTTTTCCGGAGGGAACGGCCACTTCTTTTCCTGCCGCTCCCCTTTCCTTCCACCACGCCCGTCATCCGTACCGTCATTTCCCCGCAATTCCTTGCGGCGCAATGCTCACCCGGCCTGCTTGCCATGGCCCGGCAGAGGCGTATACCGGACTCCCCGCCCGCTCAATGAAGCGGCGGCGACCGGTGCCGGAGGTGCGCACCGCGACCGGTCCCGGTTCTTCCCCCGCCGGATGGGCAGGGGGTCCGCGCCGTCCCGTGCCGGGCGGCCCGCCCCCGTGCGCTCCATCCGGTCCGCCAGCCACGTTTCGCCTCGACCGGGTCCGCCATGTCCACAGCATCGTCCACTCCGCAGCCCCAGCCAGCCGTTCCGCCTTCCTCCCCGTCCGCCACGCCGGGCAAGCCGGGCACGCCGCCCCCCGCGGGCGGCCCGTTCCGCGAGGTCACCCGCATCCCCTCGCTGCCGCGCTTCTGGATCAGTCAGTGCGGCTCGTACCTGGCCTACAACATGCTGGCCGTGGTCATCGGCTGGCAGATCTACGCCATGACCGGCAGCGCCATGCATCTCGGGCTGGTGGGGCTGGCCCAGTTCACGCCGCAACTGCTGCTTACCCTGGTGGTGGGCGGCGTGGCCGACCGCTTCGACCGGCGGCGCATCGCCTTTTGCTGCCAACTGGCCGAGGGGTTGATGGCCGTGGCCCTGGCCGTGGGCAGCGCCACCGGCAGCCTGACCCCCGCCGGGGTGTTCGCCGGGGCCTTCCTGACCGGGGCGGCCCGCGCCTTCGAGCAGCCCGCCATGAACGCCCTGTTGCCCGGCCTGGTGCCGGTGGTGGTGCTGCCGCGCGTGCTGGCCTTTGGCGCGGGGCTGCGCCAGGCGTCCATCATCGCCGGTCCCGCGCTGGGCGGTTTTCTGTGCGCGGCCGGGGCGCAGGTGGGCTACGGGGTGTGCGGCGCGGCGTTCCTGATCGCGTGCGCGGCCATCCTGCTGGTGCGCCGCCCGGACACGGCCGCCCGGCGAGAGCCCATGACCCTGCGTTCGCTGTTCGGGGGCATCGACTACGTGCGGCGCAACCCGGTCATCCTGGGGGCCATCTCGCTGGACCTCTTTTCCGTGCTGCTGGGCGGGGCTACGGCCCTGCTGCCCATCTACGCCAGCGACATCCTGCACACGGGGCCGTGGGGCCTCGGCCTGTTGCGCGCCTCCCCGGCCGTGGGCGCGCTGTGCATGTCGGTGTACCTGGCCCGCGTGCCCATGCGGCGGCGGGTGGGCAGGCGGCTGTTCGCCGGGGTGGTGGGCTTCGGCGTGGCCACCGTCACCTTCGGGCTGTCGCGCAGCTTCCCGCTGTCCATGGCCGCCCTGGCCATGCTGGGCTCGTGCGACATGATCAGCGTGGTGGTGCGCCAGACCCTGGTGCAGCTGGAAACGCCGGACGCCATGCGCGGCCGCGTGGGCGCGGTGAATTCGGTGTTCATCGGCACTTCCAACCAGCTTGGCGAATTCGAGTCCGGGGTTACCGCCGCGTGGTTCGGCGCCACCGGTTCGGTGGTGCTGGGGGGCGTGGGCACCATTCTCGTGGCCCTGCTGTGGATGCGCCTGTTCCCGGCCCTGCTGCACCGCGACCAACTGGTGAGCACGCCCGCCGCAGCCCCCTATACGGAGCCGGACGCGGCACCCGACGCGGCACCCGACGCGACGCAGGACGCGGAACCCGACCCGGAACCGGAATCGGCGCGGGCATCCGGCTAGTTCTTCTCTTTCCTCTCCGCACGCGCAAGGGCCGCACGGCGGGCGTTCGATGCCCGGCCATGCGGCCCTTTTTGCGCCTGCCTCGTGGCGTTGGCAGGCGGTTTCCCGAAGGAAGTCCTACCGCCTCAGTCTGTCCCGCACGGCCACATAGACCGGAATACGCGAACTGGCCACCACCTCTTCGGCCACGCTGCCCAGCAGCAGCCGGGCCAGCCCGCCCTTGCCGTGCGAGGCGATGAACAGGCATTCCGCGCCCAGCCGTTTGGCGGTGGCCAGGATGCGCTCCGCCGCCTCGCCCTGGGCCACATGGCCGCGCGCCCGCACCCCTTCCTGGGCGGCCCGCGCCGCGATGGCCTCCACCACGGCCCGGCCGTGCTCCACCTCCATGTCCGCCGCCAGCTGCCCTTCCGCGGAATCGGGAAAGGCCCAGTCGGTCAAGTCGGCCACGTACAGCACGTGCAGGTCGGCGTCGTGCTCGCGCGCCAGTTGCAGCGCGGTGACGGCGGCATAGGTGCAGTAGCGCGAACCGTCCGTGGCCAGCAGGATGGACCGGAAGCCCAGCGCCGCGCCCTGCGGCACCAGCAGCACGTCGTGCTCGCTGTGGCCGATGGTGCGCAGCGGCACGTTGCCGCGCACCAGCCGCCCCAGGGCGGAACGGTCGGCCACGCCCATGGCGATGAGGTCCGCCTTCAGCCTGCGGGCGGCGTCCACGATGACCTCGAAGGGCTCGCCCTCCTCGCACAGGCAGTCGATGTCCATGCCGCGCGCGTTGGCCATCTCCAGCGCGCGGGCCAGGGCCAGTTCACCGGGCTGGCGCAGCAGCCGCCTCAGGTCCGCCAGGGCGCTGGAGCCGAGGTCGCCGGTGTAGGGCGGTACCACGGAGAGCACCGCCACCCGGCACTTGCGGGTGGCGGCGAACTCCAGGATCTGGTCCAGCGCGTACAGGGAATGCGCATCGCCGGTGACGGGCACCAGCAAACGCTCAAGCCTGCCCATGCGCCTCCTCCCGCGCGGCCGCGCGGCCCTTCCACATGCTGCCCAGGATGATCACCGCGCCGGTCAGCAGGGCCAGGCACATGGACCCGAAGCTGATCTTGCCGAGCACGCCGAGCGTTTCGGGCGATACGTCCATCAGGCCCAGCTGCACCAGGTAGCGCGGCAGGGCGATGCCCCGGCTCACGGCCACGATGAGCATGATCACGGCCATGACCATCTTGATCATGTGCTCGCGCACGTAGGTGGTGCCGATGGCCCCCAACTGCACGCCCAGCAGCGACCCGCCGAGGATGATCAGCACCAGGCGGATGTCCACCATGCCGTGCATGGCCCAGTTGATGGACCCGCCAAGGCCCATGACGAAGGCGATGACCAGTTCGGTGGCCGAGGCCATCAGCCCCGGCACGCCCATGACGTAGATCATGCCGGGCACGCCGATGAACCCGCCCACGGCGATGGTGGCGGCCAGCATGCCGGTGGCGAAGCCCACGGGCAGGGTGAACCACAGCGAGATGCGGATGCCGGAGCGGCGGAAGGTGAGCATGGGCGGCAGGTCGATGGCCTGCAACCGCAGGGCCAGGGGGGCGGTGGTTTCCACGCCGCCGCTGCGGGCGCAGCGCAGGGCGTCGCGCATGACGTAGCCGCCCACCAGCACCAGCACGGCCACGAAGGACAGGCTGACGTACAGGTCCGACCCGGCCTGGCCCCATTTTTCCAGAATGACCTGCTGGATGCGGATGCCCATCTGCACGCCCACCGCGGCGGACGCGGCCATGACCAGGCCCAGCTTCACGTCCACCTGCCCGTAGCGGAAGCGCTTGATGGCCCCCACCAGCGCCTTGGGAAACTTGTGGCACATGTTGCTGGCCACGGCCACGGTGCCGGGCACGCCCAGGCTCATCATGCCGGGGGTGAGCACGAAGGCCCCGCCCGAGCCGATGAACCCGCTGACCAGCCCGCCGATGAAGCCGACGATGAACAGGAAACAGACCCCGGTGGCGTTGAGGTCGATGAATTTGGTGGGGTCCAGGGTAAGGATGTCCATGTTTCGTCTCCTGGTACGGGCTAGGCGTTCAGCGTGGCGCGGCGCGCGGCCGGGCGGACGGTGGCGGGCTTGCCGACGGTGGAAGCCGTGGCGGTTTCCGGCTTGCGGGCGGTCTTGCGGGTGGCCTCCACGCCCAGCACGCTCCACAGGTTGCCGGTGAATTCGCCGTGCACGTACGAGAACAGGAACACCGTGGCGATGGGCCCGGCGGCCCAGTACGAGCCCTGGGCGAAGTGGGCGGCGATGGTGTCCGCGAAGGCGAACACTCCGGCGTACAGGGCGGCGGACAGGATGCCGAAGACGATGGTCTTGCCCCAGGGCTTGCGTGCGGTTTGGGTTGCCATTGCTAACTCCCGTGTGGTGGCGCCGCCTGCGTGACGGCCCGTTGTCCCCGTTGGCGGGGGTTGTCGAGGGCGGTTGCCCTCATTCCACCGTGAACAGCGCAAGGCCGGTGCGGCCCCGCATCAGTTCGCTCTCTTCCGGTTCGCTCAGGATCAACTCGACGCGGCCATGGGCCCGCGCCGCTTCTTCCACTGCGTGGTCCGGCCGTCCGGCCGGGGCGAAGCGCACCTCGTGCAGGGCCGCCATGCCCCGCGCCCGCGCCGCTTCCACCCATTCAAGGGCTCCCGCCCGCGCCTGCCGTTCGAAGGCCGCGCGACGGTATGCGTCGTGGGCCGCGTCGCCCACGTGCAGGAACAGCAGGCCGCTGCCCATGCGCCCGGCCAGGCTCAGGGCGTAGCCCGCCAGGCGCGAGGACAGGCCGCAGCCGTGCCCCAGCACCAGGATGCGGCGGACCTGGGCCTCGCCCCGGCGGATCACCGCCCCGGCCAGCAACTGTTCGCCCGCCTCGGCCAGGGCCAGGGCCTCGGCATAGTCGGCCAGGCATTCCTCCACGCGCACGGCGGCGGTGGAACGCATGCGGATGCTGCCCTGCCCGGCGTCGCCGCCAGGGGCGGCGCGGCGGAACCATCTACCGGGCATGGGGGGCCTCCGGGAAAAGGGTGCGGGCGGTTGGATGGCCGGTTGCGCGAAGGGAGCGGGCCGCCCGCGAACAATGGATCAACGACATGCTCATTCGGCTCTCAGCACCGGGCGCTGGCGCTGCCCGGCGGTTGCGGTGCGGGTCTGCGCACCCGGCGTGGGGGACACGGAAGACGGGGTGGCCCGGTTGCCATGGACGCCGTGGGAGTGGCGGGCGGCGTCGTCATCGCCCCGCAACTGCCACACGGCCTCGTCCGGCCGGTTCCGTTCCGCAAAGGCCACTGCGACGAATGCCGACTCGATCGATTCGCGGATGGTTCCCATTTTGCTTCCTCGCGGTTTGTGTGTGGCCGGACATAAACAAGCGCCGTGCCAGATCTCGCGATTATGGATAATACACTGATTTTACGGTGGATATTCTTGAATGAAGGCAGGCGGACGGAGCGCTTGCGGTGTTGCGTTTTGCAACGCCAACTGCTACCGATCCGCGTAACAGGCCGGTTTCGCGCGGGTTCGTGAAAAAAGGCACACCGTTGCGGAATGCAACGGTGCTTCACTCCGCAACGGTGCTGGCCGGACAGGCCCAGAGGGAATGCGAGGAGGCGCGCATGATCTTCTTTCGGCGTCAGGGCGGGGACGCCCCGTCAGGGGCATCCGACGCGGCGGGGCAGGGGGGCGGCCAGCCGGGCGTGGCGGACCCCACCGGCCTGCGCGCCAGATGCGCGGCGGCGGACCTGCCCGACACGGTGCGCGGGGTGCTGGAGGCGGAAATCGGCCGCATGGAAAAGACCGACGCGGCCGCGCCGGAAAACGCCATCGCCCTCAACTACGTGGAATGCCTGCTGGACCTGCCGTGGAACGCGCTGACCCGCGACAGCCTGGACCTTTCACGCGCGGCGGCGGTGTTCGACGCCAGCCACGCCGGGCTGGGCCAGGTGCGCGAGCGGGTGCTGGAACACCTGGCCGCGCGCGTGCTGTGCGCCACCCAGCCCGCCGCCGTGCTGGTGGTGGACGACGAGCCCATCGCCCGCGACAACGTGGCCCACGTGCTGGCCCGCGAAGGGTACGCCGTGGACACGGCGGCCAACGGCGAGGAAGCCTTGGCCCGCCTGGCGCACCGCCGGTACGACTGCATCGTCACCGACCTGAAGATGGACCGCATGGACGGCATGCAGCTGATGGAGGCGGCGCGGCGGGTGGCCCCGGACACGCGCATCGTGGTGGTGACCGGCTACGCCACGGTGGACACCGCCGTGCAGGCCCTGAAGACCGGCGCGGTGCAGTACCTGTCCAAGCCCATCGACATCGCGGAACTGCGGGCCACGGTGCGCGAAGCCTTGGCCGACCGCGCGCAGGGGCTGTCGTCGCGCGCGCCGGTGCTGTGCTTCACCGGGCCGCCCGGCGTGGGCAAGACCTCGGTGGGCCGGGCCATGGCCGAAGCGCTGGGGCGGCGCTTCCACCGCATGTCCCTGGCCGACCTGCGCGACGAGGCGGAACTGCGCGGCCACCGGCGCACCTACGTGGGGGCCATGCCGGGGCGGATCATCCAGGCCCTGCGCGCCACGGGGGTGCGCAACCCGGTGTTCATGCTGGACGAGATCGACAAGGTGGGACAGGACGCCAAGGGCGACCCGGCCATGGCCCTGCTGGAAGTGCTGGACCCGGAGCAGAACGGCCGCTTCGTGGACCGCTATCTGGAAATCCCCTTCGACCTTTCGCAGGTGCTGTTCATCGCCACGGCCAACGGGGTGGAACGGCTGCGCGGCCCCCTGCTGGACCGCATGGAGGTGGTGGAATTCCACGGCTACGCCGAGGCGGACAAGCTGGACATCGCCATCCGCTTCCTGCTGCCCCGGCAACTGCGCGAACACGGCCTGACCGCGCCCTATCCGCAGGTGAGCCGGGCGGCCCTTGCGCGGATCATCAACGACTACACCAGCGAGGCGGGCGTGCGCGGGCTGGAGCGCGAACTGGCCCGGCTGTGCCGCAAGCTGGCCCGGCTGCGCCTGGACGCGGGCGGGCACGGGGGCGGGCATGCGGGCGGCGCGGGAGGACACGCGGGCGCGGCATCCGATGACGCCCCCGGCACGCCTGCGCCGGACGCCGTGCCTCCGAATACGTTGCTGGTTGACGATGCCGTGGCCGCCGCCCTGCTGGGGCCGCCGCGCTACCGGCACGACGCGGCCCACGGCGCGCCCCGCGTGGGCACGGCCACCGGGCTGGTGTGGTCCGAGGCGGGCGGCGAGATCGTGTTCGTGGAGGCGGCCCGCATGGCCGGTTCCGGCCAGCTTATTCTCACCGGCTCGCTGGGCGCGGTGTTGAAGGAATCGGCGCGCATCGCGCTCAGCCACATCCGGGCCGAGGCGGAACACCTCGGCGTGCCCGGTCTGCCCAGTTTGCCCGGACTGGCCGGTCGGGCGGGCGACGGCCAGTCCGGCCACCCCGCGCAGGACATCCACATCCACATCCCCGCCGGGGGCATCGCCAAGGACGGCCCCTCGGCCGGGCTGACCATCTGCGTGGCCCTGGTCTCGCTGCTGTCGGGCCGCCCGGCGCGGGCAGACGTGGCCCTTTCCGGCGAATTGTCGCTGTCCGGCCGGGTGCTGCCGGTGAGCGGCGTGCGCGAAAAGCTGCTGGCCGCCGCCCGGGCCGGGGCGCGCACCGTGGTGCTGCCCGCCGCCAACGAGCCGGAGGCGCACGGCCTGCTGGCCGACCTTGCGGCGCGCGCGCCGGGCGGCCTGCCGCAGGTGGCCTTCGCCGCCCGGGTGCAGGACGCGCTGGCCGTGGCCCTGCTGCCCGCCGCGATACCAGACGAGGGGGACAGGGGGAACGGGGAGGGCGCGCCGTGCAGTTCCTGATCCGCCGCCTTGCGGAAGGCAACATCCGGCAACTGGTGCTGTTCGGCATCTCGGTGTCCATCCTGGGCTTCTCGCTGCTGGGCGGGCTGTCGTACAACTACCTGCTCCAGATCGAGGACGCCCTGGCCCTGGCCGAGGTGGTGGACGACCTGAGCAGCGACATCCTGGAAATCCGCCGCTACGAGAAGAACTACCTGCTCTACGCCATGGAGGAGGACCACGCCGAAAACCTGGTGTTCATCGGCCGGGCGCTGGAGGTCATCGAGCGCATCGAGCCCGGCGGTGGCGGCCAGTCGGGCCAGTCTGGGCTGTCGGGCACCGACCTGCGGGGCAGCGACGGGCTGCGCGCCCTGCGCCGCGACCTGCACGGCTACCGCGACACCTTCAGCCGCCTGGGCGAGGTGCAGCTTGCCGGGCAGCAGCGCGAGCACGAACGCGGAGCCCTGCGCGAGGATTTGCGCGAACAGGGCAAGGCGCTGGTGGCGCAGGCCCGCCAGATCGTCACCTACCAGCGCGAGCGCATCCTGGGCATCGTGGGTTCGCTGAAGCACCAACTGCTGCTGTCCATCGGGGCCATGGTGGGGCTGGCCGCGTTCTTCTCGTGGCTCATCGGGCGGCGCATCCTGGGGGCGCTGTCGGTCATCGAGCGCTCGGCCCGCCAGATCGTGCGGGGCAGCCTGGAACGGCTGCCCCTGCCCGCCACCAGCGACGAGACGCGCGGCGTGGTGGAGGCGTTCAACCACATGCTGGTGGAACTGGAGCACCGCCAGAACCAACTGGTGCAGGAAAAGAAGCTGGCCTCGCTGGGGGTGCTGACCTCGGGCATCGCGCACCAGTTGAACAACCCGCTGAACAACATTTCCACCTCGTGCCAGATCCTGCGCGAGGAAGTGCGGCATGCCGGGGGCGGCGAAGCGCCGGAGCTCGACCCGGCCCTTGCCGGGCGCATGCTGGAGAACATCCATCAGGAAGTGCGCCGCTCGCGTGACATCGTGAAGGGATTGCTGGAATTCTCGCGCGAGACGGAGTTCTCGCTGAAGCCCGTGGCCCTGCGCGACGTGGTGGGCCGCAGCGTAGCCCTGGTGGCCAGCGAGGTGCCCGCGTCCATCGCCATCGACGCCGACGTGCCCGGCGACATCGTGCTGCCGCTGGACGTGCAGCGGTTCCAGGAAGTGCTGCTGAACCTGCTCATTAACGCCATTCAGGCCATCCAGGCCGTTCAGGCGGTGCAGGACGCCCAGGCCGTCCCCCGCGCCGGGGCCATCACCGTCACCGCCGAACGCGACCTGACGGCGCGCCAGGTGGTGCTGCGCGTGGCCGACACGGGCATCGGCATCGGTCCGGAGCACCTTGGGCGTATCTTCGACCCCTTCTTCACCTTGAAGGACGTGGGCAAGGGCACCGGCCTCGGGCTGTCCGTGGCCTTCGGCATCATCCGCAAGCACGGCGGCACCATCGGGGTGGAGAGCACCCCCGGCGCGGGCGCGTGCTTCACCATCCGGCTGCCGCTGGGCACGCCGGAACCCACGGGAGACGCGGCATGAACGACGCATCCGGACGGACCACGGCAGCCGCCCCGCACGCACAGCATCCACCGGACATCCCCGGCCCGGCCCGCATCCTGGTGGTGGACGACGAGGCCATCGCCCGCGACAACCTGGCCCTGGTCCTGGGGCGGCAGGGGCACGAGACCCTCACCGCGGCCAGCGGCGCGGAGGCGCTGCAACTGCTGGCCGGGGCGGACTTCGACCTGGTGCTCACCGACCTGATGATGCAGGGCATGGACGGGCTGGACCTGCTGCGCGCCGTGCGGTTGCGCCATCCGGACACCGAGGTGGTGGTGGTCACCGGCCATCCCACGGTGAAGACGGCGGTGGAGGCCATGCACGCCGGGGCCTACCACTACCTGTCCAAGCCCTACGACCTGGACGAGGCGCGGGCGCTGGTGCAGAAGGCGCTGGAAAAGCGCCGCCTGAAGCAGGAGGTGGCCCGCCTGCGCGAGCAGCTGCGCCAACGGTCGCTGCCCGTGCCCCTGCTGGGGGCCGCGCCGTGCATGCAGGCGCTGAAGCGCACCATCGCGCAGGTGGCCCCGTCCGACGTCACCGTGCTGATCCTGGGCGAGACGGGCACCGGCAAGGAACTGGCCGCGCGCATGGTGCACCTGTTCAGCCGCCGGTCCGAGGCGCGCTTTCTGGCCATCAACTGCGGGGCCTTCAACGAGGAATTGCTGGAAAGCGAGCTGTTCGGCCACGAGCAGGGGGCCTTTTCCGGCGCGGTGCGCCAGCGCAAGGGGCTGTTCGAGGCGGCGGAAGGCGGCACGCTGTTCCTGGACGAGGTGGGCGAGATGTCGCTGCCCATGCAGGTCAAGCTGCTGCGCGCGGTGCAGGAGCGCACCATCCGCCGTGTGGGCGGCACCGCCGACATCCCCGTGGACGTGCGGCTGGTGGCCGCCACCAACAAGGACCTGGCGGCGGAGGCGGCGGCCGGGCGCTTCCGGCACGACCTGTACTACCGCCTGAACGTGGTGGTGCTGCGCATGCCCCCGCTGGCGGAACGCATGGAGGACGTGCCCCTGCTGGCCCAGTACTTTGCGGAAAAGGCCGCCCGCGACACGGGCAGGCCCGCCCCGCACATGGCGCAGGAAACGCTGGCCGTGCTGGCCCGCTACCCCTTTCCGGGCAACGTGCGCGAGTTGCAGAACATCGTCGAGCGGGCCGCCGTGCTCCGCGCGGGGGACACCATCACCCCGGCCGACCTGCCGCCCGACCTGCGGGCGCTGGCGGAGGGATTTGCGGGAAAGGGCAGCCCCCCGCTGGTGCTGCGCGCCGACGGGGCCGGGGAAGGCGTGACGCCCGACGGCCGTCCCATGACCCTGGACGAGAACGAGCGGGCGCACATCGAATGGGTGCTGGAGCTGGCGGGCGGCAACCGGACGCAGGCCGCCAGGATGCTGGACATCGACCGCGCCTCGCTGTGGCGCAAGCTGAAACGGTACGGACTGTAGCGGGGGTGCGACGACTGGTGGGAACGGGCGGTTACTGGCGTGAACCGGCGTGAACGGGCGTGAACCGTCTGGACGCGCCACCCCGCCCCGTGCCATTCTCGCGGCGGCCGGGCATGTGTCCGCGCGTCGCCTCGTTTCGAGCCAACAGGAGAATCCGCCATCGCACCGCTTCTGGAACTGCGCGGCCTTTGCCGCCACTTCACCGTGCGCCGGGGCATGTTCGACCCCACGCCCGCCGTGCTGCGCGCCGTGGACGACGTGTCGCTGACCCTGGACCGGGGCCGCACCCTGGGCCTGGTGGGAGAAAGCGGCTGCGGCAAGTCCACCCTGGCCCGCATGGTGGTGGGGCTGCTGCCCCCCAGCGCGGGGCAGGTGCTGCTGGACGGGCGGCTTTTTGCCGGGACGGGTGCTAACGGGGGCGCGGACGGGGGCGCAGGCGCGGCCACGCCCGCCATTTCGCGCGCCGAGGCCGCGCAACTGGTGCAGATGGTCTTTCAGGACCCCTTCTCGTCGCTGAACCCGCGCCGCACCGTGGGCGCCTCCATCGGCGAGGCGCTGGCCGTGGCCGGGGCGTCCGGCGCACAGCGGCGCGGGCAGGTGGCGGACATGCTGCAACTGGTGGGCCTGCGGCCGGAACACGCCGACCGCTACCCGCACGAATTTTCCGGCGGCCAGCGCCAGCGCGTGGCCGTGGCCCGCGCCCTGATCACCCATCCGGCGCTGGTGGTGTGCGACGAGCCGGTGTCCTCGCTGGACGCCTCGGTGCAGGCGCAGGTGCTGAACCTGCTGCGCGACCTGCAGGAACGCATGGGCCTGGCCTACCTGTTCATCTCGCACGACCTCGGCGTGGTGGGCCACATGAGCGACCACGTGGCCGTGATGTACCTTGGCAAGGTGGTGGAAGAGGCCCCGCGCGACGTGCTGTTCGCCGCGCCCGCCCACCCGTACACCCGCGCCCTGCTGGCCTCGGTGCCCGTGCGCGACCCGGCCCGGCGCAGCGAGCATCCGGCCCTGTCCGGCGACCTGCCCAGCCCCATCGCCCCGCCGCCCGGCTGCCCCTTTCACCCGCGCTGCCCGCAGGTCATGGACGTGTGCCGCCACCAGGTGCCCGGCTGGCATGCCGTTGCCGAGGGGCAGCATGCGCGCTGCCACCTTCATGCGCCGGAACTGCCGTCACGGACAACCGGGTAGCTGCGACGGCACGGCGTTGCGCTAGGGCTCGTCCGGCCTGCCGCCGTTCCTTTCCCGCTGCTTGTGAAAAAACGTACTTGACGGGCGGCCCTGCCATCACCATAGTGCGGGTGCCCCACCGCGCGCCGCGCCACGCCGCCATTCCGCGTCGTCCAGTGCCGTTCGGGGGCCATCGAAGACCACGAACCCCGGCCCCGGCCTTTCCCGGCGGCGGGGGAACACGCCAAGGAGTGTCCATGTCCACGGAATTCGTCAACGCCATCAATGCCGTCAGCGAAGTGCTGATGTTCGAGAACTGGCTGCGCTTCTATTTCATCACCGAGGAAGGGGACAAGCTGTTCATCCGCGTGCCGGAAACGGCGGAAACGCGCATCCGCGAGGAATATCCCCACCTGTTCGGCCTGCTGGAACTGCTGAACGGCAAGGAGATCACCTACGAGACCTCGCGCGACGCGGTGTGCAGCTTCGTGGCCTCGGACGTGGACGGTTCGCGCATGAAGGCGGGCAGCTCGGAAAAGGTCTTCGACAGCAGCCTGTTCCAGTTCGAGATGCAGTTGTTCAACATCTGGGTGCAGTCGCACGAGGAACAGCTGGACAAGAGCTTCATGGACCTGCGCAAGTGGCAGGAACTGTTCGCGGAATGGAAGCGCTCGGACAAGGTCAAGGAATACATGGCCGAACTGAAGGACGCCTCCACCCGCACCGCGCCCGACTGCGATTCCGTGCAGTAGGGCGTCGTCCCCTCTCCGCTGCGGCGAGAGGCAGGCACGCAGTGAAAACGGGGAGGATACCACGGCATCCTCCCCGTTTCTTGTCGATGGGCTGACCTGCACGGCGTGCCGCTATACCCCCAGCGCGTCCAGCGCGGCTTCGATTTCCGGGCGGGCCGCCAAGGGGGCCAGCCAGCGTTCGGGCATCCAGCCAAGGCCGTGCCGCGCGCCGAAGAGCATGCCGATGGCCAGGCCGCGCGCGCACGAATCGCCCCCGGCCATGACGTTGTCCACGAGGCCGGTTTCCGGGTCGGCCTCGTGCTTCAGGGCCGTGTGCACCACCCCCAAGAAGGCCCCCTGCATGCCGCAGGACTGCCCGAAGCGGGCGATGGCGGCCGGGGTGTCCTCGGTCAGGGACATGTCGGCGAAGGCCAGCCAGTCCTCGGCGGGCAGGGCCGCGTACCGGGCCGTGGCGGCGTGGGCGAAGGCTTCGCGCATGTCCGCCCCGCGCAGCAGGGCGGCGGCGGCGCGGGCCATGAATTCCGCGCCGTCGGCGATGACCGGGCTGCCGTGGGTCATCAGGGTCTGGGCGCGTGCGGCATTGACCAGCCCGTCCTCGTCACCGGTGTCCGGGCCCAGGACGGCCAGCAGCGGGGCCATGCGGGCCGCCCCGGCGAAGTCGTTGGTGGCGGCGCCGGTCTGTTCGGGCGGTCTGCCCGCGGCGAAGTTGGCCAGGGCTTCGCGGCTGGCCTTGTCCATGTACCCGGCGTAGCCGCCCTCCATGACGCCGCGCCAGCGCGCGGCGAAATCGGCCAAGTCGAACGCGCCCCTGCCCGCCACCGAGCGGAGCAGCAGCAGGGCCTGGTCGCCGTAGTGCGACTGGGCGCCCGCGCCCTTGCCGGAATGGTAGTCGTTGAGGGCGGGCGGCAGCAGGTCCACCACCCGGCCCAACTGGCGCGCGATGCGCGCCTGATCGTATTCCCAGTGCGCCCCCAGCGACAGCGAATCCGCCGCCAGCGACGCCAGAATGGCGCTGCGTATCCTGCTCATGCTGCACCTCGTGCGGGTTGCGGCCCGCGGCGGCGGGCCGGTGAGCGACACCTTGTTCCAGTATACGACAGGACGCGCGCCGGGGCCAGTGGCGGCGGAAAGGGAGCGGGCGCGCACCGCGGCGGCGGGAGAGCGGGAACGGCGGGCAACCGCGACGGCGCGGGAACGGGGCCGGAAACGCGAAACGCACGGGGTGACCGTGCGTTTCGCGGCCCGCGAGGGATGGCGGGCCAGTTCGCATGTGCGGGGTTGAGGAGGGGCCGGGGAGGCCCTTGCGGGCCTCCCCGGTGCCGGAAACCGCTCGCCCGGTTTGCCGGCGGGGGCAGAGGGGGGTCAGCTAGCTGAAGCTGACGGAGGAGGTGTCCAGGATGGACGGGGATGCCGGGGATATGCGCTGCGCTTCCCGCCAGAGGGCCGCCAGGGCCACGACGGCTTCCCTGTCTTCTTCGGGAAGGGCATCGATAAGGGCATCCAGGTGAGGAGGGGTTGCCGCTTCGCTGCGGCAAGTTTCGGGAGTGTGCATGTCTTCTGCGGCTCCTTGTTCCGTTACGCCACAAGGTTAGCAGGGACCGTGCCAAACATGCTTGTCGTGTTTGTACGGTGTGTTGCATTGTTTTCCCCAATGGCGGGGCCGCGCGGGACGTGCAAACGGCGGCACAGAAGCCGTGCAGCATGTTGCACATGTGCACAAGTTCATGCCCGGCGTGTGGGTGCGTCCGCGTCCCGCGTGCTTGTCGTGAGGGGGGTGGGTGGCGTACCACGGTGCCGGAGGTGCGCATGTCCCGTTCCGGACCCGATGATGCCGCCCGGCCCGGCCCGTGCATGGATATGTCCGGCCGTGCCGGGGCCGATGCGCTGCCTGCCCTGCGCGACCTGTCGCGGCAGGCCGTGGCCCATGCGCTGGGCCGTGCCCAGGCTCGTACCGTGGCGGGGGGCGCGGAGAACGGCGCGCCCTGGCCCGTGGCCGTGGACGGCACGGCGGGCAACGGCCATGATACGTTGTTTTTGGCCCGGCTGGTGGGTGCGCGCGGGGTGGTGCACGCCTTCGACGTGCAGCCCGGGGCGTTGGCCCGCACGGCGGAACGCCTGGCGGCGGCGGGGCTGGACGGGCGGGTGGCGCTGCACGGCCGGGGGCACGAGGAATTGGCGGCGGCGCTGGCCGCGCCACTGGTCATGCCACAGGCCACGCCGCTGACTACGCCGGACACCGGGGGCGTGTGCCCGCCCTGCGTCACGGCGGCCATGTTCAATTTGGGGTTCCTGCCCGGCAGCGACCGCAGCGTGATCACCCGGCCGGACACCACCCTGGCCGCGCTGGACGGGCTGCTGCCGCTGCTGGCTCCGGGCGGCGTCGTTTCGCTGCACGTCTACGCCGGGCACCCCGGCGGCGCGGACGAGGCCGCCGCACTGGACCGCCGCCTGGCCGGGCTGGACTGGGACCGGTGGCGGGTGGCACGGTACGAATTCGCCAACAAGCCCCGCAACCCGGAACGGCTGCTGCTGGTGTCGCGGCTGCCGGACCCGGCATAGCCTTCCGCCGCCCGAAAACCACGCCGCCCGCGCCGTTCATGCCATCCGGAGCGCGACGGCCACGAGCATATTCCCCACGAGAACACCCCCGCGAGCATACTGCCATGACCACCGATTCCACGCCCACCAACGACGCTTCCGTGTTCCCCGACCCTTCCGACGACGATCTGTGGACGGCCGTGCGCGCCGACATGGAACGCCGCTTTCCCGGCCGCTACGAAGAAGCGGCCGTGCGCCGCGCTTTCGAGGCGGTGTGCGCGGGCGAGGGCGACTACCTGCCCCTGCGCGTCCTGCTCAAGAAGGTGCGCATGGCCTGCATGTGGACCCGCCCCAGCCTGGACGGCCGGGCCGAAGGCGCGGAATAGCGGCGGGAACCCTTCCGGCGTTTCCTTTCCGCTCCCGCGCCGGCCGGATCAGGGCAGCAGGGGGTGGCGGAACAGCGGGTGCGCGGCGTGGCGTTCCAGCAGCCCGGCCAGCCTGGCCCGCTGCTGCGGTGAAAGCCCGGCGTGGAAGGCCATGAATTCGTCGCGCACGTGGGCGTAGGCCTGCTCGGCCAGTTGGCGCTTGCCCGCGAACAGTTCGTCCAGCGCCGTTGCATCCACGGCCCCGTCGCGGATGGCCGCGTGCAGGCGCTGGCGCAGCGCCGCGTTGTGGCGGCGCAGTTCGTCCACTTTGCGTTCGTGGGCGTCCAGGCTGCGGGCCAGACGTTTCGCCTCGTCCGGCGAAAGCTCCAGTTCGCGGGCCACGCCGCGCGCCACGCGGCGCATGTCCACCCCGGCCAGCCGCGCGGCGATGCGCCGCCTGTTGTACCACAGCACGCAGAGCACGGTGGCCTTGACCGCCCCCACCCCCACGGCGAATTCCCAACTCATGCGGTGTCTCCGGATATGTTCGTGGGGGCGCCGCCTCTTGGGCTGCCCCGGCCGCTCCCGCCGGGGTGGCGTCCGCCGCCATCGGGTCAGTCGTGCCCGGTCATGTCCATCCGGCATGCACGAAAAAGGGGGAAGGGCCAAGGCCCTTCCCCCGACGTTGTGATCTGGGCGGTCCATGTGATCTGGGTGATCTGGGCGATCTGGACGATCCGCGTTCCTCCTGCCCGCCACAGGGCAACGGGCAAAAGGCCGATTCGGGCCTAGCGGTGGGCTTCCAGATCCTTGAGAAACTCCGGCCGCACCTCGAAGCCGCAGGCCACGGCCTGGTCGGCGAACTGCACGGCCTGGGCGAACTCGCCCCGCTCGAAGTGGGCCAGGGCCAGGTTGTTGTAGGCCGGGCCGAAGCCGGGTTCGCGCTTGATGGCCTCGCGGCTGATGGAGATGGAGGCCTCGTAGTCGCCCTGCATGTAGTAGGCGGCGCCCATGGTGGCCATGGCCTGGATGAAGTTGGGGTCCCACTTCAGGGCCTTCTTCAGGGCCTTGATGGCCTCTTCCGGCTCGCCGCGCTGCAAATGCACGAAGCCGATGTTGCTCCACGGCACCGGGAACTTGGCGCGGCACTGGGCCGCTTCCTCGTTGTAGCGCAGGCAGCCGTCCAGGTCGCCGCGTTGCAGGCAGATGCCGCCCAGCTGCACGTAGGCCTCGGCCAGGCGGGGCGAATTGCGCACCGCGCTCAGGAACGATTCCTCCGCCGCCACGAAGTCGCGCTTGTGCAGCAGGGCCACGCCAAGGTTGTAATGATGGTTGGCGCAGTTCTCGCTCTTTTCTATCTCGGCCCGCAGGTCGGCGATGTACTCGTCAATGTCATCGTACTTATCCTTCATCGACGTGACCCTCCTTGATCAGAATATTGTAGTACCACACGCAGAAATCGAACACGCCGCGGTACTTTTCGTCCTTGTTGACGATGCCGAGGGCGGTTTCCAGCGCGCCACGGCCGTATTCGTTGGTGTAGTCCTTCTTGCTGGCGGTCTGCAGAAATTCGCGCACAAGCTGCTGGGTGGTGCGCTTGGTGATGTCCTGGCGCGTGTCCAGCGGGTCGTTGGGCTTCTGGAAGGGGTCCCAGTTCTCGTAGCCGATGCGCTCCACGTACTTGCGCCGCCGGGGGGACATGGCGTCCCAGATGGCGCGCTTCTGGACCTCTTCTTCCGGCGTCAGTTCCCGCGTGGTGCTGTCGCGGAACATGGAGCCCGAGATGTTGACCATGCTCAGTCCTCCTTCCTCGCCGGGCCGACGCCGAGATAGGCGTTGTCGTACCTGGTGATCAGCGCCATGGACACGGGCACGTACACCTGGTCCAGTTCGCGGTAGCGCGACTGCACGGCCACCAGGATTTCGTGGCTGAGGCCCGCCAGCCGTTCGTGGATCTTGTCCAGGGCCACGGTGGGATAGCGCCCGCCGGGGGCGAAGCCGGTGCGGCCGCAGGTGTGGGCCACGCCGCCGATGGCGGTGGGAATGCCGTACAGACGGCAGGTGATGGGCCGGTGGGCGTACATGGCGCAGGTGTCGTCGTCGCCCAGCAGGGGGCAGCGGATGCGCTCGCGCGCCACCTCGGCCAGCAGTTCGGCCGAATCGCGCCCGGCCAGCGACTCCTTGTACAGGCGGCGCTTCAGGCGCACGGCGTGGCGGTCGGCCGCGTCGGCCCGCTCGAGGATGGCGGAGCGCTCCGCCCCGAAGCCGAAGGCTTCGGCAAAGCGCCGGTTCAGGTACATGGCCTCCACAAGGCCGAGGTCGAACAGGGCGTGGCAGCAGTCGCTGCAGCCGAGGCCGCAGGTCACGCAGTCGGCATGCTGCGAGCGCACGCGCTCGAACAGCGCGTCGGCTTCCGCCACCAGCTTTTCATATTTGGCGAAGATTTCCGTCAGGTCCACGGTCATCCATTCTGCTCCTTGGGGGTCGCGCTGGCGCGACCATCATGCGAAGGCCCGACAGGTTGGCGTATCGGGCGCCGGGCGGTCTCGGTCGTTCTGAGGCCGGAATGCACACCCCAAGGTTGCCGCCGCGCCGTGCGGACGGGCCGGACGGGCAGGGCTGACCGTGCGAAGGGTCGCGCGGCTCCCGCGCGGGCGTGCGGATGTGCGGGAATTCGCGGTGCGGGCGGGCGGCACGCCACGGGGAGGCAACCCCCGTTTCCGTCGTGGCGCGGGGCGCGGCCGGGAGCATGATGCGGGGCGCGGCCCCTTTTCCCCCGGCGGCCGTGGCGCGGCCGCGTGAACACCTGCCCCATGTGCCCCAGCTGCTGCCTGACGCTGCAACCGTGCCCTTGATGCGGCAAATGCCGCCGGACGGCGCAAACGTCGTCCGGCGGCATGACGTGCAGCAAATCCGGAAAGGCGGCGATTAGTTCTCTTCGACGGTGATCGCGCCGGCTTCGCAGACTTCCACGCAGGATTCACAGCCCAGGCATTCTTCCTCGTTCACGGGAACAGCCTTGCCGTCCTGCAGTTCGTAAACTTCGACGGGGCACACGTCCACGCATTCGCCGTCGCCGGTACACTTATCGGTGTCAACAGTAACAGTCCAACCCATGTCATCCTCCAGGCGTGTTTTTCGGCCGACGACGTAGTCGGCTCTTTGGGAACAATTCCCTGTCGTGATTGCGAAAAAACCGCGTCACCACAGGGTTTGACGGCTTACCATCGAAATTGCAGATAGCTGGCGTCAACCGGGGTGTCAAGCGCTGACGCAAATTCTCATGATTGCGGGGCGCGGGGGCCGCAGCGCCACCGGATGCACTGCCGTCTAAACGGCCAGCGACACGTAGTACCCCTTGCCGCCGCGCTGGATGAGCAGGGTCACCTTGCCCGCCAGCCGGTGCCGGGCGAACGCCTGGGCGAAGTCGCGGGTATTGGTCACGCGCACCCCGCCCACCTGGCGCACCACGTCGCCGGGTGACAGCCCCAGCCGGGCGGCCGGGCTGTTGGGGAGCACGGCGTTGATGCGCACGCCGCTTCCCTGCGCCTCCTGCACGCGCAGGCCCCAGCGCCGCTCGGCCAGGCGTTCCGCCGTCTCCTGCGTGAACACGGCCGGGGTCATGCGCAGGGTGGCCGTCCTGCCTTCGCGCAGTATGCCCACCTCCAGCGTGTCGCGGTGGGTGTAGTTGCGCAGCAGCATGATGTAGGCGTCCTTGTCTTCTATGGGGTTGCCGTTGATGGACACCAGCACGTCGCCGGAGCGCAGCCCCGCTTTGGCCGCCGGGGTGTCCTGCTGCACCTCGGTCACCAGCATGCCGGACACGCGCTTCAGCCCCAGCCACGCCGCCGTGCGCTGGTCGATGTCCTGCCCCAGCACGCCCAGCCACACCGGGTCCACCCGGCCCTGGCCCAGCAGTTCCTCGACCACGCGGCGGGCCTTGTCCACGGGGATGGCGAAGCCGATGCCCTCGCCCTTGGCGTAGACCGCCGTGTTGATGCCGATGAGCTCGCCCATGATGTTCAGCAGCGGGCCGCCGCTGTTGCCGGGGTTGATGGCCGTGTCGGTCTGGATGAGGTCGGTGATCATGCCCTGTTCCACCTTGATGGACCGGCCAAGGGCGGAGACCACCCCGGTGGTCACGGTGTGCGCGAAGCCGAAGGGGTTGCCGATGGCGATGACCGTCTCGCCGGGCATGAGGTCGGACGAGGTGGCCATCTTCACGGCGGGCAGGTTCTGCGCGCCGGGCACGCGCAGCACGGCGATGTCGAAGTCGGTGTCCGAGCCCAGCAGTTCGGCGTCCAGCGAGCGGCCGTCCAGCAGGTGCACGGCGATGCCCGTGGCCCCGGCGATGACGTGGGCGTTGGTGAGCACGATGCCGGGGTGCCCGCCGTCCGGGTTGATGATCACCCCGGACCCCAGGCTGCGCCGGGTCTGGCGCTGGGTGGGCAGGCCGGGGAACATTTCCCGCGCGGCCTCGTCGTCCATCAGGCCGGGGAAGGGGTTGAAGTTGCGCTCCACCACCCGTGCGGTGGTGATGTTGACCACGGCGGGGGCCACGGCGTTGACCGCGCGCACCACCGGGGTGAGGCGCGGGCTGTTGTCCGGGATGCCGGGGGGCAGGCCGGGCGCGCGCGGTGTGGGCACGGTGACGGCCGGCCGGCCCGGCTGCGAGGACACCGGCTGGTCGGCCGCCAGCGGGGCCGGAAACGCCACGGACGCGGCGGTCAGGGTGATGGTGACGAGGGCGATGGTGGCGAGGGCGAGGACCGCGCCTTTGGCGGTGCGGCCGCGCAGCATGTCATGGATGGACATCATGGGTGCTCCCCGTGGGATGTGCGGTTTTCGCGCGCATAACTATGCGGCCTGCGGCGGGCGTCGGCAAGGGGCAGGGGCAAAGAGGCGGGGCGGAGCCGCCCGCGCCCTCCACCCCGGCTTGCCTTGCCCGGCCCACGGCGCTACCGTGCGCCGGTTCCCGTTCCACACCGACACTTCCGGGGGTTCCCATGCCGTCCATCTCGCCGCGCCTTCTCGACCTCATCGCCGCCATCGACCCCGTGGACCACGGCCACGACCCGGCCGGGCAGGCCCATCTGGACAACCTCACCAAGCCGCGCGGCAGCCTGGGCCGCCTGGAAGAACTGGCCCTGCAACTGCACCGCATCCAGGGCGGCGCGCGCCCCCTGGCCGCCGACCCCGCGCGCATCTTCACCATCGCGGGCGACCATGGCGTGGCCGCAGAGGGCGTCTCGCTGTTTCCGCAGGAAGTGACCCGCCAGATGGTGCTCAATTTCCTGAACGGCGGCGCGGGCATCAACGTGCTGTGCGCCACCGCGGGCATCGACCTGCGCGTGGTGGACGCCGGATGTCTGGGCGACGACTTCGAGCCGCATCCGCAGCTCGTCCGCCGCAAGGTGGCCCCCGGCACCGCCAACATGACCCACGGCCCGGCCATGACCCGCGAACAGTGCGAGGCCGCCCTGCTGCTGGGCGCGGACCTTGCCGCGCAGGCCGCCGCCGACGGCTGCCGCTGCGTGGGCACCGGCGACATGGGCATCGCCAACACCACGCCCTCCACCGCCCTGTACTGCGCCTATCTGGGCCTTGACCCCGAGGCCGTCACCGGCCCCGGCACCGGTCTGGACGCCCACGGCGTGGCCCGCAAGGCGCAGGTCATCCGCGCCGCCCTGGCCGCCAACCGTCAGGCCATCGCCACCGGCGGCCCCGTGGACATTCTGGCTGCCGTGGGGGGGCTTGAAATCGCCGCCCTGGCGGGCCTCATCCTGGGCGCGGCCCGCCACCGCCTGGTGGCCGTCATCGACGGGTTCATCTCCACCGCCGCCTACACCGCCGCCTGGAAGATCGCCCCCGCCGTGGCCGGGTACTGCGTGTTCAGCCACGCCTCCGCCGAACAGGGCCACGGGGCCATCCTGCGTAAGCTGGACATCCGTCCCCTGCTCGACCTCGGCCTGCGCCTCGGCGAAGGCACCGGCGGCGCGCTGTCCATCTTCCTGCTGCGCAGCGCCGCCGATATCTTCGAGAAGATGGCCACCTTCGGCGATGCCGGGGTGGATGCCGGGAAGTAGGGGAAGAAAAAAGATTTGATGAAAGCGAACCGGGGGAAGGGACCTTTTGACGCTCTGCGGTCGCCATCCGTAAGGTTCGCGCTTCGCGCTCACCTAACGGCTGCCGCAAAAGGTCTCCTTCCCCCGGACCCCCATCCCCCAAAACTTTTTGTATGGGGCCGGGGGAGAGCAATTCTGTTTGGTCTGTTAATAAAGGGTTGCGCTTTTCAGGTGAGTAGCGTCACGGCGTATAGGGCCGTACGTGAAGTCATGCGGCGAAGGCAGTGGCTTTCATACACGTTGCCCATCAGACCAAATGAAAAATTTGGGAGGATGGGGGGCTCGGGGGGAAGGAACCTTTTTTAAAAGGTTCCTTCCCCCCGATTCATTTCCTGATCTTCAAACTTACTCCTGTGCCAGCACCTGCCGGGCGTGGGCGACCACGTGGTGGGTAAGGGCGTCGAGCAGGCGGGTGCGCAGGCCCCAGCAGTGCCAGAAGAGGCGGATGGGCACGGCGCGGCCGGGGGCGAGATCGACGAGGCGGCCATCGGCGAGGTGGCTGCGGGCCTGGGGCAGGGGGATCATGCCGTAGGCAAGGCCCTGGGCCACCACGTCCACGAACCGTTCGGACGAGGGGATGTAGTGCAGGGGCAGGCGCAGCCCGTCTGCCGCGTCGCGGCCGAGCAGCCCGCGCAGGAACTGGTGGTGCACCTCGTCGGCGCGGTTGAAGATCACGGCGGGCGCGCGGCACAGGGCGGCCTCGGCGAGCCCGGCGGGGAACCAGCGCGCGGCGAATTCCGGCGCGGCCAGGCACAGGTAGTCCACCCGGCCCAGGGGCAGGCAGCGGCAGCCCTGCACGGCGGCGGCGCGGGTGGACACGGCGGCGGTCACATGGCCGTCGCGCAGCAGCAGGTGGGTGCGCTCCTGGTCGTCCACGGACAGGTCCAGCAGGGCGCGTTCCGTGCGCAGGAACGGGGCCACGGCGTCGGGGAACCACGTGGCCAGACTGTCCGCGTTCACGGCCACGGGCAGGGTGGTCCACTGGATTTCCGGTGTGTCCGGCGCGTCGGGGGAACCGGGCGGGGCGTCGCCGCCGGTTCCGCCCTCGGGCCGCAACGCGGCGGCAAGGTCGGTCTCCAGCAGGCCCACCTTGTCGCAATGGGCCAGCAGGCGGCGGCCCTCGTCGGTGGCGCGGGCCGGGGTGGCGCGCACCACCAGCACGGTGCCCAACTGGTCCTCCAGCGCCTTGACCCGCTGCGACACGGCGGACTGCGTCAGGTGCAGCACCCGCGCGGCCCGCTCGAAGCCCCCTTCGCGGATCACGGCGGCCACGGCCTCCACAAGTCGGTAGTCGAGCATGGCTGATCATTACTGTTGCTTATGTAATAGCACAACAAGTAATTTCACGCATGACGCGGAACGGGGTAGAGCAGGGACGTCACGGCGGATCGCCGGACTCCAGACCTGTTTCCGGAGAGCGTCATGCACCTTGCCCCCTACCTTCAGGGACTTGGCATCGGGGCCAGCCTGATCATCGCCATCGGCGCGCAGAACGCCTTCGTGCTGACCCAGAGTCTGCGCCGCAACCACCACATGGCCGTGGCCGCGCTGTGCGCGCTTATCGACGTGGTGCTGATCGCCGCCGGGGTGGCCGGAGTGGGCACGGCGGTTGCCGCCAGCCCGTTGCTGCGCCAGGGCGCGGCCGTGGGCGGCGCCGTGTTTCTGGCCTGGTTCGGGTTCGGGGCGCTGCGCTCGGCCCTGCGTCCCGGTATTCTGGAGGCCGACCGGGCCGTGGGCGACGGCGGCCGCACCAGCCTGCGCCGGGTGCTGGTGGCCACGCTGGCCGTGTCCCTGCTGAACCCGCACGTGTACCTCGACACCGTGGTCATGCTGGGCGGCATCAGCGGGCACTACCCGGCGGCCGAACGGGCCTCCTTCGGCGCGGGCGCGGCCACGGCCTCGTGCCTGTGGTTCTTCGCGCTGGGCGCGTGCGGACGGGTGCTGGCTCCGCTGTTCCGCAAGCCCGTGGCGTGGCGGGTGCTGGACGGCAGCGTGTGCCTGGTGGTGTGGGGCGTGGCCCTGTCGCTGGCCCGGCAGGCCTGGGCGGGGTAGGGGCGCGGGCATGTTTCGCGGGCAGGGCAACCATGTCCGAAAACGGCTGGCAATGTGGCGGCAGGGTGGTAGGCTTCGCCAAGAGAGGTGAGGACCCGTGCCCAATGACCAGCACAGCGCATGGTATGCCGCATTCAAGGCAAAGGACCCCCGGTTCGATGGCCGGTTCTTTGTCGGCGTGACGTCCACGGGCATCTACTGCCGCCCCGTGTGCCGGGCCAAATTGCCAAGGGCTGAAAACTGCGCGTTTTACGCAACCGCCGCCGCCGCGGAGCAGGCGGGCTTTCGGCCGTGCCTGCTTTGCCGCCCCGAAATCGCGCCGGGGGCAGCGCCCCTGAACGCGTCCCTGAATGTGCCCGTGGACGCGGCCGCCTCTCTTGCGCGGCGCGCGGCGCGACTGCTGGAGGACAACTGCGGGAGCGGACACGGCGTGGAGGAACTGGCCCGCCGCCTGGGCTGCACGGGCCGCCACCTGCGCCGGGTGTTCATGGTCGAATACCACGTCGCGCCCGTCCAGTACCTGCAAACATGCAGGCTGCTGCTTGCCCGGAACCTGCTGGCCGACACGGACCTTTCGGTCATCGACGTGGCCATGGCCGCGGGCTTCGGAAGCCTGCGGCGCTTCAACGCGCTGTTCAGGAAGCACTATCGCCTCGCCCCCACCGCCCTGCGGAAGCAGGCGGCAACGCACGGGAAGCAGGGGACGGGCGTCACCCTGGCCTTGGGGTACCGCCCGCCCTACCAGTGGCAGGCGATCTTGGAGTTCCTCGCGTCGCGCGCCATTCCGGGCGTGGAACTGGTCCGGGATGGCGAGTATCTCCGGACCGTGCGGTTCGCCACCGGGACGCCACGGGCGGTGTCCGGCTGGATACGGGTAGGGCACCAGCCGGGGAAACGGGTGCTGACCGTCGCCATGGATGCCGCCCTGTTGCCGGTCCTGTCACGGGTGCTGGCGCGCGTGCGCCAGCTGTTCGACCTGCATTGCGACCCCGGGACGATTTACGAAACCCTGTCGTCCATGAACGACATCCGGCCCGGCCTGTGCGTTCCCGGAACCCGGCTGCCCGGCTGCTTCGACGCCTTTGAAATGACCGTGCGCGCGGTTCTGGGGCAGCAGATCACGGTCAAGGCCGCAGGCACCCTGGCGGCCCGGCTGGTGCGGGCCCACGGCATTCCGGTCGAAACCGGCATCGCCGGGCTGACCCACGCCTTTCCCGCCCCCGAAACCATCATGTCCCTTGAGGGGGCCGGGGCCATCGGCGACCACCTCGGCCCGCTGGGCATCACGGGCGCGCGGGCGCGCACCATCCTCGCGCTGGCAAGGCTGTTCGCGGCGGGGGACGCCGATTTCGGCCACCGCGCGCCGCCGGAAGACGGCATCGAAACACTGCTGGCCGTTCCGGGCATCGGCATGTGGACTGCGCACTACATCGCCATGCGGGCCATGGGATGGCCCGACGCCTTCCCGCACACGGACCATGGCGTCAGGAAGGCCCTCGCCCCCCGGACGCCGGAGCAGATACTGGCCCTGGCGGAGTCATGGCGTCCGTGGCGCGCCTACGCGACAATCAACCTGTGGAATTCCCTGGGCTCTAGACCATCAGGCCAAGCCCTGATAGGCTAGAATCATGTTTAAAAACAGCAAATTAAGCCGCTACAAAATCGGAAAAATTGCTGAATGCTTTTGCATCGATATTGATGCCACCAAAACGGCCTTGCTCCTGAAGCTCAACCGGAAGACCGTGAATAGGTACTTTCTGGCCTTCAGGACGCTGATTTACGCTCACCAGGCATCCCAAAAGGAGAAAATCCTGGGGGTTGTCGAGGTTGATGAAAGCT
>NZ_JBAIYT010000007.1:0-116692 GCF_036763125.1 Nitratidesulfovibrio sp. 1201_IL3209 | reverse complement strand
ACCCGTAAGATTCAGGAATACATCAAACATCAGCTAGAGTCTGATAAACTTGGTGACCAGTTGTCCCTACCGTATCCCGGAAGCCCGTTTACGGGCCGCAAGTAGCAGATATGCAGATGCCAGATCTAAATATGCGCCTGCTAGGGCGCTGCTGGTAACAGAGCCTTACAGGCGCATATGAAATACCACCGGCTATGCCGGTGGATTTTTATTGCGGCGAGCGCCGCCCCGGCTCATTCCCTGCGCAGCGACTGTACCAGTTCGCGGTACCGCGGGGTGTTGGACACTTCACGCAGGGCGGCTTCGATGCGTTCGGCGGTGGCGGCGTCCACGCCTCTGGCCACCATCAGGTAGCGCGGTTCGGCCGGGGGAGTGCCCGGCACCGGCCGCAGGGTCAGGGCCGCGCCCAGGTTGGGGTGGGTGCGCAGCAGATGGGCAGCCTCTTCATGGCCCATGAAGGTGATATCGTAGGCGCCGTTGGCGATGGCGCGCAGCATCCGTGCGTTGTCCTCGCGGGTGCGGGCGGGCGAGGTGCCCGTGCGCGCCAGCGCGGAGGCCAGCCAGTCGCCGTACCAGTAGCCGTCGCCCAGCACCACGCGCAGCCCCCCGGCCAGCAGCGAATCCAGGGACCGCGCGGAGGCGGCCAGCCCCGCGTGGGTGCGCCGCACCACGATCACCGGCGGCAGCGGAGCGTACAGCGGGCCAAGGAACCGGGCGTACGCCTCCCGTTCCGGCGTGCGGTAGACGCCCGGCGCGCACGCGAACGGCGCCCCGGCGCTGAAGACGGCGAGGATGTCGGTGAAGGTGCTGCTTACCAGGCGCGGCTTCAGGCCCGCGCGTTCCAGGACGGCCAGGGTCATTTCCACCAGCGGGCCGTCCTGCCTTTCGCGGGTCACCGTGAAGAACGGCGGACGGTGGTAGACGTAGACGGCGATCTCGCGCGGCGTGGATTGTGGAGCGGCCTGCGACGCCGCGTGGCCCGCGCGCGCGGGAACCACGCAGGCGGCCAGTGCGAGCAGCAGGGCGGCAATCAGGCGGCGGGTGGGCCTGAAGGGGAAGGGCCGGGCGTGTTGCAGGGGCATGGCTACCTCCGGCTGGGCGGGACAGGGGGTGTCTGATGCAGGGTGACGCCATTGCGGCGGGCCCTGAATGATTATTACATACGATGCATGCGGCGTCGTGCGTCCGGTGGTGCCGGGCATGCGTCCGGCTGCGGCGGGATGCGCTGTGGACGGCGCGACGCCGGGACGTGCGCAGGGGACGGGGTACCCAGCACCCGATGGCGCGCGGGCGGCAACCGGTCAGGGGGCGGCGGCCACGTCGCCCAGCACCTCGGCGATGGCGTCGTCGATGCGGCGCAGGGTGGCCTCGTCCACGCCGCGCCCGCACATCAGGTGCCGGGTCTGGGGCTGGCCCACCAGGGGATCCGGCCCGGCCAGGGACACCAGTTCCAGCGCCTGAAACAGCCGGGGCGACCGGCGCAGCAGTTCCGTGGCTTCTTCCTGCTCCATCAGGGTCATGTCGTAGCGGCCGGATGCCAGCATTTCCAGCAGGGCGGCGTTGTCGGCCGTGCTGCGGTAGACGGGCGCGCGGGACCGGGCCAGGGCATCGTCCAGGGCTGGACCGTACGAAAAGCCGCCACGCAGCACCATGCGCAGCCCGGTGGCCAGCAGCGCGGCCAATCCCCGTCCACCGTCGGCCCGGTGCGCCACCTCGGCGCGGAGTACGGCCACCGGCGACAGGTTGCGATAGATGGGCGCGCTGAACCGCGCGAACTGCTCGCGTTCGCGGGTACGGTACCAGCCGGGAGAGCAGGCGTAGGCATCCGGGTCCTGTTCCAGTTGCACCAGAATGCGCTTGGGCGGCATTTCCGCGACGTGGTAGGGGATGCGCGCGGCGTCCAGCACGCGGCGCACGGCGTCGACGAGAAATCCCCCGGCCTCGCCGTGGGCGAAGGTGTAGTAGGGCGGGCGGTGAAAGGCCAGGATGGCCAGTTCGCGGGGGGCGGCGTCTTCCGTTTGCGTGGCCCGGAGTTGGACGGGGGCGGCGGAATCTGCCTGCGTCCCCGAGCCGGCATCCGCGCGTGCCTGCACGGGCAGGGCCAGCAGGCACCAGAGCACGGACGCGAGAACAAGTCCCGTGGCCGTGACCGGCGGAAAATGGCGGCGGGTGCGGGGCGGACAGGCGTGCATGGGGCTGCCTTTCCGGGTACGGCACCGGAGGATACGACGCGAAAGGCGACGGCACGGGCCGCCGCAACCGGAAACCGCCGGAAGAAGCCGTACGTTCGGAGTATGCGTATTGTTAGACGGGCGCGGGATGGCGGTCAAGCGACGAAGTGGCGGGGGCGCGAACCGCGCCGGATTGCGTGACCGGGAGGGACGGCGCGCAGGCAGGCACGGCGGCAATGCAAAAGCCCCCGGAACAGTGTTCCGGGGGCTTGCATGCATGGCGCGCCAGGAAGGATTCGAACCTCCGACCTACAGGTTCGTAGCCTGTTGCTCTATCCAGCTGGGCTACTGGCGCGCAAGGTGCGCTGTTTCGCGGGGCTTGCGCCCCGCCACGGAAGCGGCTGCCGTGTCGCATGGTTCCGGTGCATGCCTGAGTGGCGCGCCAGGAAGGATTCGAACCTCCGACCTACAGGTTCGTAGCCTGTTGCTCTATCCAGCTGGGCTACTGGCGCGTGTCTCCGGAACACTTCCGGACCTGCTGGCGTGACGCCCTGCGAAGCCCGGATCTTTCGCTGGCGCGCCGGGAGAGATTCGAACTCCCGACCTACAGGTTCGTAGCCTGTTGCTCTATCCAACTGAGCTACCGGCGCAGCGAGAGAAGGCATATATGCCCGATGGGGGCGGATCGTCAAGCGATTTCGTGCAGGTCCCGCATGCCTTTTCGGTGGAGGCGGCGAGACGCCCGCCAGCCCGGCCCGCGTGTCCCCGCGTGTCGGGCCACGTTCCGATCCGGACTGTTGCCCCGGCACGGGGAAAGGGATAGACCGGGCCTCTCCGGTTTTTCCGGATGGAGGATTCATGAGCCTTGATGCCAAGATCGACGGGGCGCGCCAGTTGCTGCGCGAAGTGCTGGACCGGCACGGCCCGCACCGCGTGGCCGTGGCCTGGACCGGCGGCAAGGATTCCACGCTGGCGCTGGCGCTGTGGCGCGGCGTGCTGCACCACGGCGCGCCCGGCGCGCGCCCGCTGGCCCTGAACCTGGACACAGGCTGCAAGTTTCCGGAAGTGCTGGTCTTTCGTGACAGGCTGGCCGTGGAGTGGGGCGTGGAGATGCACATCGCCCGGCCGGATGTGGCCCCCGGCTACCCGGTGGCCGTGGACCGGGCCGCCTGCTGCCGCGACCTGAAGGTGACCCCGCTGCTGCGCGCCCTGCGCCGACTGGACGTGGCCGTGCTGCTCACCGGCATCCGCCGCGACGAACACCCCGACCGGGCCGCGCGGCCCGCCCGTGAACCCGTGGCGGAACCGCCCCACCTGCGCGTGCACCCGGTGCTGGACTTCACCGAGATGGACGTGTGGGCCGCCACCATGCAGCTTGGCCTGCCCCATTGCGAGCTGTACGACCGGGGGTACCGCTCGCTGGGCTGCATGCCGTGCACCCTGCCGCCGGGAATGGCCGGGGACGCCGGGCAGGGCGCGGGCGGCGAACGCGCCGGGCGTGCCGCCGACAAGGAGGCCGTGCTGGCCTCGCTGCACGCCCTGGGCTATTTCTGACCGGCACGCTCAGGGCCGCGCATGCGAAAGGGGACGGAAGCCATGTGGCTTCCGTCCCCTTTTCGCGTGTCCGGTGGGACCGGCGGATGGGGGGCCGTCCCCGTTTGTCTAGGTCCGGTCGCAGTACACGTTCTCCATGAACGATTCCAGCGCGTCGTCCATCTGGTCCACGTATTCGCCCACGGTATGGGTGGTGCGGCAGGTGGCGCAGCGCAGGAACACTTCGTGGCAGGTACGCTCCACCCGCAGCGCGGTGCCGCAGGCGCGGCAGGGAATGGTGGTCTGGGCGGCCCGGGCATGCCCGAAGCCGTAGCTCGTGCTGTACATGCGGTCTCCTTGCGGCGCGGCGTGGAAGTGGCGGTCCGGATGCGGCGGGGCGGTCCCGCGCGTCATGCCGGTCATGCCGAACATGTCCATATAATGGCCGCGCAGGCGGGGCATACCGCATCGCGCCCGTACCGGCAATCCCTTTCCGCCGCCTTCCCCTTGCGCAAACCCGTCCTTCGTGTACTATGGTAAATACTGCCGGTTATTGCGTGAACCGGTGCCCGACGGCCCGGCGCCCCGGCGGATTCCCGCTCACTTCCAAGGAGACCGCGATGCTTTCCGAACGCATGAACCAGGCCCTGAACGATCAGGTGAAATGGGAAATGTACTCCAGCTACCTGTACCTCTCCATGTCCGCCTACTTCGCGGACATGGGCCTTGCAGGCTTCGCCAACTGGATGCGGGTGCAGGCGCAGGAAGAACTGTTCCACGCCATGAAGTTCTACGACTTCATCAACGAGCGCGGCGGCCGGGTGATCCTGCAACCCATCGACGCGCCGCCCTCGTCCTGGGACGGCGTGCTGGACGCCTTCCAGAAGACCCTGGAGCACGAGCGGCACGTCACCGCGCGCATCAACGACCTGGTCAACGTGGCCATCGAAGAGCGCGACCACGCCACCAACATCTTCCTGCAATGGTTCGTCACCGAACAGGTGGAGGAAGAGGACAGCGTGAACGACCTGCTGCACAAACTGCGGCTCGTCAACGGCGAAGGACAGGGCATGCTGCTGCTGGACAAGGATCTGGCCGCGCGGGTGTTCACCATGCCCGCCGCCCCGGCGTAGGCGGAAACAGTCCGGCCTGAACGGAAACACAAGGATGGCCCGGCCGAGGGGCAACCCCGGCCCGGCCGTCCGCCTTCTCATGCGATCCGCCCCAAGGCGCGGAAAAAACGGCGAGACGGCACACACAGAGCAAGGAGGTGCGGCGTGAGCCACACGGGCAGAAACATCGTCATCGGCGGCGAGGCCGGGCAGGGTCTGGTCACCATCGGCCAGATGCTGACCAAGGCCCTGATCCGCAGCGGCTATGAGGTCGTGGTGTCGCAGGACTACATGTCCCGCGTGCGCGGCGGCCACAACACCTACAGCATCCGCGTGCACGACGCGCCCATCGCCGCCCCGGCGGACGCCATGGACGTGCTGGTGGCCCTGAACCAGGAGACCGTCAGCCTGCACAAGCACGAACTGGCCGAGGGCGGCATCGTCATCCTGGACGCCGGGCTGGACCCCGAAGGGGCCAGGGCCGTGCCGGTGCCGTTCAAGGACGTGGCCCCGCGCCCCATCTTCGAGAACGTGGCCGCGCTGGGCGTGCTGGGCTCGCTGCTGGGGGTGGACCGGCCCACCATGGAAGGGCTGGTGCGCGAAACCTTCGGCAAGAAGGGCGACGAGGTGGTGGGCCAGAACATGAAGGTGCTGGACGACGCCTGGAAATGGGCGGAAGCCCACCGCGCCAGTTGCGCCGCGCTGCCCGCGCCCAAGGGGGCCAAGGGCCGCATGATGCTGCACGGCAACGAGGCCATCGCCCTCGGCGCGCTGGCGGCGGGCGTGAAGTTCTGCTCGTTCTACCCCATGACCCCGGCCACCTCGGTGGCGCAGGAACTCATCACCAAGGGGCGCAAGCTGGGCGTGGTGGTGGAACAGGCCGAGGACGAGATCGCCGCCATCAACATGGCCCTGGGGGCCACCTACACCGGGGCCAAGGCGCTGGTGCCCACCTCGGGTGGGGGTTTTGCCCTGATGACCGAAGGCGTCAGCCTGGCGGGCGTCATGGAGGCCCCGGTGGTCATCGTGCTGGCCCAGCGGCCCGGCCCGGCCACCGGCCTGCCCACGCGCACCGAACAGGCCGACCTGAACCTGGCCCTGTACGCGGGCCACGGCGAATTCCCCCGCGCCATCCTGGCCCCGGCCACCATCGAGGACTGCTTCCACCTCACCCACGCGGCCTTCGACCTGACCGAGCGCTTCCAGACCCCGGTCTTCGTGCTGACCGACCAGTACCTGTCCGACTCGTACCGTGCGGTGGTTCCCTTCGACCTGGATGCGCTGCCCCCCGTGGCCGAGCCGGACTTCAGCCCCGGCGGCGGGCCGAAATTCAAGCGCTACAAGCGCTACGAACTGACCGAAAGCGGCATATCACCCCGCAAGGTGCCCGGCTTTACCGAAACGCTGGTGCTGGCCGACTGCCACGAGCACACCGAGCAGGGCAACATCACCGAGGACGCGGACCTGCGCACCGCCATGAACGACAAGCGGCTGCGCAAGGGCGAAGGGCTGAACAAGCTGGTCATCCCCCCGCGCGTGTCCGGCGATGCCAAGCCCGACCTGATGCTGGTCTGCTGGGGCTCCAGCGAGGGGCCGGTGGCCGAGGCGGCGGAGATGGTGCGCGCCAAGGGCCGCACCGTGGGCGTCATGAGCTTCACCCAGGTCTGGCCGCTGGACCCCGCGCAGTTCCTGCCCGCCCTTCAGGCGGCGAAGGAAGTGGTGTGCGTGGAAGGCAACGCCACGGGCCAGTTCGCCCGCCTGCTGCGGCAGGAGACCGGGTTCGAGGTGTCGCGCACGCTGCTGCGCTATGACGGGCGTATCTTTACGCCGGGGTGGCTGGCGGAGCGCTTGGGCTAGGGCAACCCGGCCTTTTTCCCGCTGGTGGACCGGACAACGGAATTTCACAGGGAATTTCCAGGAGCGATCATGGATATCGAAGTCTACGGCGAATACAAGAAGACCGCGTGGTGCCCCGGCTGTGGCAACCACGACGTGATGAAGGCCGTGCGGCAGGCGCTGGCCGGGCTGGACCTTGCCCCCAACAAGGTGGCGCACGTCTCCGGCATCGGGCAGGCGGCCAAGGCGCCGCACTACATCGACCTCAACGGCTTCAACGGCCTGCACGGGCGTGGCCTGCCCCCGGCGCAGGCCATCAAGCTGTGCAACCCGGAGCTGACCGTCATCGCCCAGAGCGGCGACGGCTGCAACTACGGCGAGGGCGGCAACCACTTCCTGGCGGCCATCCGCCGCAACGTGGACATGACCCTGCTGGTGCACGACAACCAGATCTACGGCCTGACCAAGGGGCAGGCCAGTCCCACCACCCCGGAAGGGCAGATCACCAAGAGCCAGCCCGACGGGGTGCGCAACGCGCCGTTCAACCCCATCGCCGTGGCCGTGGCCATGAAGTGCTCATTCGTGGCGCGTTCGTTTTCGGGCAACACTCCGCACCTGGTGGAGATGATCCAGCTGGCCGTCCGGCACAAGGGTTTCGCGCTGGTGGACCTGTTCTCGCCGTGCGTGTCGTTCAACAAGGTCAACACCTTCGGCTGGTACAAGCAGCGCTGCCAGGAATTGCCCGAGGACTACGACCCCACCGACTGGTCCGCCGCCATGCAGGTGGCGCAGGAGTTCGGCGAGCGCATCCCCATCGGGGTCATCTACCGCAACGACAGGCCATCGCTGGACGCCAGCCTGCCGGTGCTGCAAAAGGGGCCGCTGGGCCGCCAGCCCGTGGACAGGGACGGGTTGCGGGCGTTGATGCAGTCCTACACGTAGAAGCAGTTTCCAGATTGTCCTTTCGCCCGTTGGCTGCGTCAAACTTCGCCTGCCATAGCGTTGCTGTCCTTATCCGTAAGACTCGCGCTGCGCGCTCGCCTAACGGCTAAGGCTCGGTCGAATACGAGAAGAGTATGCGCTGCGGTCGCCATCCGTAATGCTCGAAGACTCGCATAACGGCTGCCGCACTCCCTCATGGCAGGCTCGTTTTCCTTGCCAACGAACGAAAATCCTAATCTGGAAACTGCTTCTAAATCGAGTGACTCCGTCGTCTCTTTCGCCGGTTTCATTCAAGACCTGTAGTAACCCGCCCGCCGGGTCGGCCGCCGCCGCGCGGCCGACCCGGCGGGAGCCGCAAGGGAGGACACCATGCACAAGGTCGTGCTGTATGCCGTTCAGGGCGAGGTGCCGTGTTTCGTGCACGTGCTGCTGAACGCGCTGGACATGCACGCGCGCGGCTGGGACGTGCGCGTGGTGGTGGAGGGGCAGGCCATCAAGGTCGTGCCCGTGGTGGCGGGCACCGGGCATACGATGCGCCCGCTGTTCGAGAAGGCGCGCGACGCCGGGCTGTTCGCCGGGGCCTGCAAGGCCTGCGCGGCCACCCAGCGCATGACCGAAGAGGTGCAGGACACGGGCCTGGAACTCATCGGGGACATGGGCGGGCACCCGGCCATGGCCGATTGGATCGCGCAGGGCTACACGGTGATCACCATGTAGGGGCTGTTTCTAAATGAGGATTTTCGTTCGTTGGCAAGGAAAACGAGCCTGCCATGAGGGAGTATACTCTTCTCGTATTCGACCGATATGGCAGGCGAAGTTTGACGATGCCAACGGGCGAAAAGACAATTTAGAGACAGCCCCTAGCGCCGTGGCATGCAGGAGCACGGTGCCGGAACGCACCCGTGCTCCCAAGGGGGCGGGCCGAACGCACGACGCGCCCCGCCGGACGAGCTTCCGGCGGGGCGCGTTGCGTTCTTGGCGGCGCAAAGGGGGACGGTTTCGTGGCGGCGGCGCCAGGCCGTCACGGGCTGAAGGATATCCCTCGTTGCCGTGTGGGCAGTGGACGGGGAACGCCGCGTCGCGCCGCTATTCCCCCAGCACGGCGCGCAGCAGCGAGGCCAGTTGGCGGCGCACCAGTTCCGTTTCCGCCGTGGACACCTGCGGCATGTCGGCGGGGCGGTTGGCCCCGGCCAGCGCGTCGCCTTCCTCGATGTCGGCCAGCGCCGCCGCCGAGCGGCCCATGATGCAGAAGAACCGTTCCGGTTTCCAGCCCATGCGCTCCAGTTCCGCGGCGGCGGCGGGGGAATACTCGAAGCCGGGCAGGCCGTCCGTGCCCACGGCGGGGTGGGGGGCCTCCCCTGTCCGCTTCGCCCAGTCGCGGAAGCGGGGAAAGTCGTCGATGAAGCGGGTCAGTTCGGCATTGTCGAAGGGGGGCTGGTCGTAGAACCCGGCGGCGTGGGCCTGCGGAGCCAGCAGCGCCAGCGCAAGGCAGATGCAGGCCATGGACGCGGCCAGGCCGAGGATACGGCAGAGCGGGGCACAACGGGATGAAGGCGTGAACATGGAAATCCTTTGGTTGCGGTAGGGGGCGGGGAGCGCCAGCGGATGTGGCGGGCACTTCCCGGATGTACCACCTGTCTACAGGCGGGGGCGGCGAAAGGGAAGCCCGGCGCGGAGACCGGGCCATGACGGCGGTTACCGGCTTGCGGCGCGGCGTGCCGGTGGGCCGTCCGTTCACTACGCTGGTCGCCCGTTCCCACGCCGACGCGGGAACGAAACGGCCGGTGCGGCGACGCACCGGCCGAAGGGGACCATGGAGTCGGGGGAACCGGGGAAACCGGGGAAACCGGGGGAACTGAGGGAACCGAGGGAACTGGGCTTGCGCACCGCACCGCCGAAGGGGCTGCGGTGGCCGTTCGTCCTTAGTCGTACTTCACCGAGCTGATCTTCATCAGGCGGTCCCAGTTGTGGTACGATTCGATGTAGCGGATGGTGCCGGTCTTGCCGCGAATGACCACCGAGTGGGTGATGGCGCCGGAACCGGTGTACTGCACCCCGCGCAGGAAGGTGCCGCCCGAGATGCCCGTGGCGGCGAAGAACACCTCGTCGCTGCGCACCAGGGTGTCCACGGTGTGGATTTCGCGCAGGTCAAGGCCCGCGTCGTGCAGGGCTTCCTTTTCGGGGTAGGACTGCGGATCCAGGCGGGCCAGTATCTGGCCGCCCACACCCTTGATGGCGCAGGCCGCCAGCACGCCCTCGGGGGTGCCGCCGGTGCCCATCATCACGTCCACCTCGGAGCGGGGGTCAACGGCCATCAGCGCGCCTGCCACGTCGCCGTCGGTGTGCAACTGGATGCGCGCGCCCGACTCGCGGATGCGCTGGATGAGCTTTTCGTGGCGCGGCTTGTCCAGCACGAACACCACCAGGTCGTCCACGTCCTTGCCCAGCGCCCTGGCGATCTTTTGCAGGTTTTCCTTCACCGGGGCGTCGATGTCGATGACGTCGCGGACCGCCGGGGGCACCACCAGCTTCTGCATGTAGAAGCTGGGGCCGGGGTTGTACATGGTGCCCGCAGGCGCCACGCCCACCACGGAAATGGCGTTGGGGCGGCCATAGGCCAGCAGCTTGGTGCCTTCCACGGGGTCCACGGCCACGTCGATGGCCGGGCCACGGCCCGTGCCCACCTTTTCGCCGTTGTGCAGCATGGGGGCGTGGTCTTTCTCGCCTTCGCCGATGATCACGTGGCCGGCCACGTTCAGCGAATTGAAGGACAGGCGCATGGCGTCCACGGCCGCGCCGTCGCCCGCGTCGTTGTTGCCCTTGCCCAGCCAGCGGGCGGAGGCCAGCGCGGCGGCTTCGGTGACGCGCACGAGATCCAGGGCGAGATTCTTTTGCGGGGCTTCCATCAACGGTCCTCCAGTGGGGTGGTGCTTCATGCTTCGGAAACGCGACGCGCCGCGTGAACCCGTGCGGCGCAAGGCCGTGCGGGGCGCGGGCTCGGGCGGCGTCCGGCGGTCGGAGGGGCGGCCCGGCAGGGCGACGAAGAGTGCGCGCCGTGCGTCCGGTGGGGACTCTAGCGCAGCCCCTTGGCGGCTTCAAGACAAAACACGAACCGTTGCGATGCGGCGTGCGCGGATTCCCCTTGGCGGGTCGGGCGAGGGAAGAGGCGGAACGGAAACGCGCCCGAAAGTGGAGGCTTCCGGGCGCGGTGCGTACAGAGGGGTGACGGTGTCCGGAAACGGTGTGTCCTGCACCTAACGAAAGACCACGGTCTTGCTGCCGTTGAGCAGTACCCGGTGCTCGATGTGGAAGCGCACGGCCCGCGCCAGGGCCAGACATTCCACGTCGCGGCCCACGGCCACCAGGTCGTCGGGCATGTGCGAATGGTCCACCCGCGCCACTTCCTGTTCGATGATCGGGCCCTCGTCCAGGTTTTCGGTGACGTAGTGGGCGGTGGCGCCGATCAGCTTCACGCCGCGCGCGAAGGCCTGGTGGTAGGGCGAGGCGCCCTTGAAGCTGGGCAGGAAGGAATGGTGGATGTTGATCACCCGGCCCTTGAACCGCGCACAGAATTCCGGCGACAGGATCTGCATGTACCGGGCCAGCACCACGAGGTCGATGGACTGTTCCTCGATGAGCCTGGTGATGCGTTCTTCCTGTTGCGGCTTGTTGTCCTTGGAAATGGGCAGGTAGTGGAACGGGATGTCGTGCATCTCGGCGATGCGCTGGAAGTCCTGGTGGTTGGAGACGATGGCCGGGATGGTGGCGTTCAGCGCGCCCGTCTCGCAGCGGAACAGCAGATCGTTCAGGCAGTGCCCGAAGCGCGAGACCAGCACCAGGATGCGCGAAGTGCTGCCCGCGTCGAACAACTGCCATTCCATGTCGAAGGTGGCGGCCACACCGGCGAACAACCGCTCCAGTTCGGGACGGCCGGGGCCGTCGTCGGGCATCTCGAAATGGATGCGCAGGAAGAAGCGCCTGCTTTCGCGGTCGCCGAACTGGGCGCTGTCCAGGATGTTGCAGCGCTGCACGGCGAGAAAGGTGGAAACCGTGGCCACGATGCCGATGCGGTCGGGGCAGGAGATGGTCAGGATGTACGGAGAGGCCATGCGTGGTCCTTGTGCGACGGGGCCCGGCGCGCGGGCGCGATGCGGTTTGGTCTCCTGCGGCTGCGGTGGCTGGTCATGTGGTGTGATGGGTTGCCTTACGACAGAACCGCGCGCGCTTCAACAGGATTGGGAGCCGGGGGGCGTGCACGGGGCGCGCGCCAGTGCTCGCGCAAGGACGCGACAGCCCCTGCCCGCAGGGCGGGACTCACCACGGTACGCCGCGCCGGGCGCGGCTGCATGCGGGCAGGGGAGGGGCGTGGCGGCCCTACAGGCAGGTGCCGATGCCGTCCATGTAGAAGCGGGTGACCTGGGGCAGGCTGGCGCGGTCGCCTTCGCGGCGGCGGGCCCAGCGGCGGCGGAACATGCGCACCGCCTTGCGGAAGCGGGCGGATTCGAAGCCCAGCATGTTCAGGGCCATGAGGGCGTCGTCGATGGTCAGGCGGCCCTTTTCGATGAAGGCGTCCAGTTGGCGGCATACGGCGTAGAAGCACTGCACCCGCCGCCGGGGCGAGAAGAACCCGATGGAGGGCATGCGCGAGCGCAGGGTGTCCACTGCCTCGCGCAGGGCGTCGAAGTCGTCGATGCAGCGGATGGCCTCGTGCATGGGCATGCACGTGCGGTTCAGGAATTCCGCGAATTCATCCAGGGTACTGAAGCGTCGGCGGGACATGGCGCACCTCCCGGCCGGTGACGGCCCGCGATGATGGACGTGGATGCGGCATTCTGCGCCATTTGCCCGCAAAGGACAAGCAAATGCCTTCCACCGGGCGCGGGTGGCGAAAGAGCGTGCGGCGACGCGGCGTGGGAAGCGGGCGGGGCCGGGCAATGCGCCCGGCCCCGTGCCAGCCTACTGGTTCTGGTACTTCGAGCTCTTGGAGGTCTTGGCTGCCTTGGCGGTCTTGGTGGTCTTGTCCGCCTTGGCGACCTTGGTCTGCTTTTTGGCGGCGGCCTGCTGGGTGTTCTTCTTTTTCACGGCCACCTTCTTGGGGGCCTTCTTCTTCTGCTGCGCCTGCCGGGTTTCGATGGT
This sequence comes from Nitratidesulfovibrio sp. 1201_IL3209, assembly GCF_036763125.1. Classification (NCBI taxonomy): domain Bacteria; kingdom Pseudomonadati; phylum Thermodesulfobacteriota; class Desulfovibrionia; order Desulfovibrionales; family Desulfovibrionaceae; genus Nitratidesulfovibrio; species Nitratidesulfovibrio sp. 1201_IL3209. The sequence continues at coordinate 103,962 of NZ_JBAIYT010000007.1, read as the reverse complement.
CTGGGGCTTCTTCACCGTGGCGGCTTCGCCGACGGCGGGCAGGGCCAGAAACGACACGCACAGGGCGGCGAGAAGGGCTTTGGTCAGGGTCTTCATGCGATGCGGCCTCCTGCAAGGGATTGTTTGCGCCTTCTCTGCACCCATGGCTGTAAAAGTCAACCGGAAAAATTCAAGACCGTGCGTTGTTGCGGGGATGTGCGGGAAAAATAGGAAAATATTCCGCAAGTAAGGTTGTCTGCCGTGAGGGAATGCATCATGAATGAAGGAATGTGCGGTTCAAATTTCTTGCTTGATTTTCAAACTATATGTGTTGAAAGTTGCACTTGATGCATAGTGCATGTCGCTTCCAACGCAACATCCCGCATGTCTGGCATATGACAACAGTGGTGATGCTGCCAGCTGCGTTGCGGTGTCATGCCCTGCACGCAGTTTCGTGCCGGGGGCGCGTGCGGATGCTCCGGCCCCACGCGGCCCCCATGCGGTGAAATACAGGGAAGTCCCGTGGCGTGCTTCCGGATTGCCATCGGCGGCGCTTTTCCATAGCCTGACGCCGCGCGCTTCGCATGCCTGCCGTGCGTCGTCTGTCGGAAAGGGCAGCCGGACCCGCACCGCCACGGTTCGTTCCGCATCATCCGCAACCACGTGATATCCATGCCCGCATCCTCCCCGCCCATGCCTTCGGGGCACCTCCTCATCGACCTGTCGGCCACCGGCGCGGCGTTGCCCCATGGACCGGCACTGCCTGTCGATGCCGAACTGCCGCGCCTGCTGCACGTATTGGCGGACGGCGCGCGCCTGGTATTGCAGGCGCCGCCCGGCGCGGGCAAGACCACCCGCGTGCCGCTGGCCCTGCTGGCGGCCCCGTGGCTGGCCGGGCGCAAGGTGGTGCTGCTGGAACCCCGCCGCCTTGCCGCGCGGGCGGCTGCCCGGCGCATGGCCGCCACCCTGGGCGAGGCGGTGGGAGAAACCGTGGGGTATCGCATGCGCCTGGATACCCGCGTGGGCCCGCGCACCCGCGTGGAGGTGGTCACCGAGGGCGTGCTGACGCGCATGCTCCAGGCCGACCCGGAACTGGCCGACGTGGGCTGCGTGATCTTTGACGAATTTCACGAGCGCAGCCTGCACGCCGACCTGGGGCTGGCCCTGTGCCTGGATTGCCAGGAGGGTTTGCGGCCGGACCTGCGGCTGGTGGTCATGTCCGCCACGCTGGATTCCGGCCCCGTGGCCGCGCTGCTGGGCGGCTGCCCGGTCATCGAAAGCGCGGGCCGCGCCTTTCCGGTGGACACCCGCCACCTGCCCCCGGCGCGGGGGTGGCTGCCCTACGACACCACGCCGCCTGGCGTGCTGGAGGACGCGGTGGCCGATGCCGTGCGCCGCGCGTTGCATGAAGAGACGGGCAGCCTGCTGGTGTTCCTGCCGGGGGCCGGGGAAATCCGCCGCACGGCGGAGAGATTGGCGGGTCTTGCCGCCACGCCGCACGGCCCCGTGACGGTGCATGCCCTGTACGGCGACCTGGCCCCCGAACAGCAGGACGCGGCCATCGCCTCCGCGCCGCCGGGCACGCGCAAGGTGGTGCTGGCAACGGCCATCGCCGAGACCAGCCTGACCATCGACGGCGTGCGGGTGGTCATCGACGCGGGGCTTGCGCGGGTGCCGCGCTTCGACCCGCGCTCCGGCATGTCGCGACTGGTCACGGAACGGGTATCGCTGGCCGGGGCGGACCAGCGCCGGGGCCGCGCCGGGCGTACCGGGCCGGGCACGTGCTGGCGCCTGTGGCGCGAGGGCGAGGAGGCCGCGCTGCGCCCCTTTGCCCGGCCGGAGATCCTCGACGCCGACCTTGCCCCGCTGCTGCTGGAACTGGCCCTGTGGGGCGTGCCCGACGCCCTGGGCCTGCGCTGGCTGGACGCGCCGCCGCAGGCCAACCTGGCCCAGGCGCGCGACCTGCTGACCCTGCTGGGCACGCTGGACGCGGCCGGGCGCATCACGCCGCACGGGAGAAGGGTGGCCGCGTTGCCGTTGCACCCGCGCCTGGCGCACATGGTGGTGCGGGCCGGTGAACTGGGCCTTGGCGCCACGGCCTGCTGCGTGGCGGCCCTGCTGGAGGAGCGCGACCCCATGCGTGATGCGGGCGCGGACCTGCGGTTGCGGGTGGCCCTGCTGGCTGGTGACGGTCGGGGCACGGGCAACGGGCCCATGTTGGCCCGCCTGCGCGAGGCCGCCCGGCAGGTGGCCCGGCTGTCCGGCGTGGACTGGTCCGCAGCCGGGAGGCGGGGGACCGAGACGGGGCGGGAAGCACGTCCGGATGTGCGCCCGGACCCGGAAGCCACCGGCGAAGTGCTGGCCCTGGCCTATCCGGACCGGGTGGCCGAGGGGCGCGGGCAGGGGCAGTTCCGCCTGTCCTGCGGGCGCGGGGCGTTTCTGCCGCCGGAAGACCCGCTGGCGCGCGAACCCTTCCTGGCCGTGGGCGACATGGACGGCGAGGCCGCGCGCGGGCGCATCCGCCGTTGCGCGCCCCTGACGCGGGAGCATATCGAGGACGCCTTTGCCGCGTCCATCGTCGAAGGGGCCTTCGTGGTCTGGGACGACCGGGCCGAGGCCGTGGCCGCGCGGCGCCAGCGGCGGCTGGGCGCGCTGGTGCTGGACGACGCCTCCCACGACGCCGCCGATCCGGAGGCGGTGACGGCGGCGGTGGTGGCGGGCATCCGGTCCCTGGGGCTGCACTGCCTGCCGTGGACGCCGGAACTGGAGCAATGGCGGGCGCGGGTGGCCTTTCTGCGCGGGCTGGCGTTGAACGGGTCGGGCCCGGACGCGGGGGGCTACCCCGACGTGTCTTGGCCCGACGTGTCCGACGCGGGCCTGCTGGCCGGGCTGGAGCACTGGCTGGCCCCCTATCTGACCGGCATCACCCGGCGGTCGCAGTTTTCGCGCATCGACCTTGCGGGCGCGCTGGCGGCCCTGCTGCCATGGGAACTGGCGCGCCGCCTGGACGCCGAGGCCCCGGAACGCATCGAAGTGCCCTCCGGCTCGCAGGTGCTGGTGGATTACGCGGCGGATGGCGGCCCGGTGCTGGCCGTGAAGTTGCAGGAAATGTTCGGCGCGCGCGAAACGCCCCGCGTGGGCGGGGGGCGCGTGCCGGTGGTGGTGCACCTGCTGTCACCCGCCGGGCGTCCGTTGCAGGTCACCCGCGACCTGGCCGGTTTCTGGCGCACCGGGTATCCTGCGGTGCGGGCGGAGATGCGCGGCCGCTACCCCAAACACCCGTGGCCGGAAGACCCCATGGCCGCCCCGCCTACCCGGCTGACCACGCGGCGCATGCAGCAGGCGGCCACGGTGGGCGGAACGCCGGAGAACGGCGGCAAGGGCGGCGGCCGCCCACGCTGACGGGTGATCGTTGACGGGCGGGCGCATCCGCTCATGTTTTCTTCCCCCGCCCCGTCCGGCGCGCCCCATTTGCGCTGCCGGGCGTGGGTCTGGTATCGCCGGGAAAAAAGGAGACGCACGATGACGTACCAACGCCCGGCACGGCCCGTTCCGGTCCGCCAGCCGGTTTGCCGGTCGGTCCGTCGGTCGGCCCCGCTGCTGGTCTTGCTGCTGGCGGCCCTGCTGGCGGGCGGTTGTGGCCCCAAGCGGGCCATCACCGGCTTTCCCGGCGAATCCACGGAGGAAACCCGCCCCGCGCCGCAACAGGCCGAACCGCAGCGGCCCCGCATCGTCACCTTGGCCACGCCCTACGATTCCAAGGAGGCGCGCCGCAAGCTGGCCCCTGGCAAAAACACCATCCGGGGCACGGCCACGGCCAAAGCGCCTGGCGGCGAAGTGCAGACCTGCGCGGGCAAGCCGGTGACCCTGGTGCCGGTGACGGCCTATTCCAGCGAACGTATGTTCGCCATCTACGGCAGCGACGACAAGGGAGCCCTGCGCCTGGGGCAGGGCGCGGCCCCGCCGCCGGTCATCACCAACGACGACCCGCAGTACCTCGCCGACCATCCACAGACCGTGTGCACCGACAGCGGCGCCTTCGTCTTCAAGGACATCGCTGACGGGCAGTTCTTTATCGTCACCGGCTTCACGTGGCAGACGGCAGACAAGAAGCCGCAAGGCGTGGGCCTGATGCAGCGGGTTTCCGTATCCGGCGGGCAGACGCGCAAGATCGACATGAAGCCGTAACGGGGGGGAGCAGGGCAAGGCCGCGCGGCCCGGTAAATGGACTGACGCACCGCCCGCGCGCCCCCGCCCGACCCTGCTTGTCTGGCTCTGCATGACTGCCCCGCCTGACTGACCGACCCTGCCTACCCGGCCTTTACATTGCGTTGTTTGCAACTTCTCCCGAAAGGTGGGAAGTTGCCCTTCCGGCAAGCACACGCTGGTCCTGTTTCCGGCCAGGGGAGGCGCCATGCGCCTTCCCACGGCCGTTTTTTGCGTTTTGCGGCAACCGTGGCCCATGCCCGGTGGCCGCAGCCGGGCGCGCGCCGCCCCGGCCCACCCGAAATGGCTGGAGTTTCCATGAATGGAACCGACGCCTTGAAACGATATCTGGTCTTCGGATGCTCGCTGTTTTTGTGCGCCCTTGGCATCGCCCTGGTCACCAACGCCCGGCTGGGCACTACGCCCATCACCAGCGTGCCCTACGTGCTCTCGTTGCTGTCGGGCCTGTCGCTGGGTATGCTCACCCTGCTGGTGAACATGGTGTTCGTCGTGCTGCAGATGTGCGTGATGCGCGAAGGGCTTTCGCGCAAGTACCTGGTGCAGTTGCCCGTGGTCATGGTGTTCAGCGTGTTCATCGACATCGCCATGGCCCTGACCAGGCCGTTGCCGCTGGACGGCTACCCGCTGCAAATGGGCGCGGTGATCGTGGGCAGCGCCATCCTGGGGCTGGGCATCGCCTTCGAGATCGTCTGCCAGGTGGGCATACTGCCCGGCGAAGGGCTGGTGGTGGCCATCGCCTACCGGACACGGCTGATGGTGGGCAACGTGAAGACCCTGTTCGACTGCGGGCACGTGGTGGCGGCCGTCATCCTGAGCCTGGTCTTCGCGGGCGCCGTGCTGGGGCTGCGCGAGGGCACCGTGGTTTCCGCGCTGCTGGTGGGCAACTTCGTGCGGCTCAGCGGTCCGTTGGCCCAGCGGGCCACCCGGCTGTGGGAGACGTGAGTTGGGCGGGCCGGTGCCGGGGGCGGGGGATGCCCATCCGGCCTGGCGGGAAATGCGGGGGGAACTCCAGGAATCCTTGCTGCCGATGGCCGATCGGGCGTAAAAGGATGGTAATGATATCCATGCGCCCGGAAGCCCCGGCGGACCTGCGGAAAACAGCCGGCCAGCCGCGTGGTGGGTGGCGGCGCCAGGCAAGGTCGCGCGCCATCCGGGGGACGTGCGGGAGCGGGACGGCCAGAGGATGTGGTGCGTGTCCTCGCCAGGTACAGGGAGCCCGATACCGTTCAGCCAGCCGCAACCGCAGTGGCGTGCCGCTTCGGCCGCGCATGACAGGAGGCCACAGTGAACGAGGCGCATGCCGGGCACACCCGGCACAAGGAATATTCCCTGCCCGTGGCTGTGGCTTCCGCCGCCGTCCTGTACTGGGTGGGGCAGGCCGGCGGGGTTGGCGTGCTTGCCGCGCTGAACGCGCTGGCGCTCTTCTCCATACTGTACAGCGCGTTCAGCGTGGTGCGCCATGCGGACGTGCTGGCCCACCGCTTCGGCGAGCCGTTCGGTTCGCTGATCCTCAGCCTGGCCATCGTGGTGCTGGAGGTGAGCCTGATCAGCATCCTGATGCTGTCCGGCTCTGCGGGAGAGACGCTGATGCGCGACACCATCTATTCGGTGGTCATCATCGTCATGAGCGGGTTCATCGGCGTGGCGCTGCTGCTGGGGGGCAAGCGCTACACGGACCAGTCCTTCAACTTCACGGGCATCAAGCACTTTCTCATTTCCATCATTCCGCTGGCGCTCATGGTGCTGGCCCTGCCCACCGCGCTGGGCACCGGCAGGCTGAGCCCCGGGCAACTGCTGGTGGCGAGCGCGGCATGCCTGCTGGTATACGTCTATTTCCTGCGCATCCAGACCGTTACGCACCGCTGCTTCTTCGTCTACGAGGACGAGGATTCCGACGGGCACCACGCCATCCCTTCCGTACGCAGCTCGGCCTGGCACTTCCTGTTCCTGGCCGTGCACCTCGTGGCGGTGATCGGGGTGACCAAGCTGTCCAGCGCCCCCCTGCAAGGATTGATGACCGCCCTGGGCGCGCCGCAGGCCTTCACCGGTTTTCTGGTGGCGCTGCTGATCCTGTCGCCCGAAGGGGCGGGCGCGTTCCACTCCATTCTCCAGAATCAGGTGCAACGGGCCATGAACCTGCTGCTGGGATCGGTGCTGGCCACCATATCGCTGACCGTGCCCGTGGTGGCGGCCATCGCGTCGCTGACCGGGCAAACCCTGCTGCTGGGGCTGGACCTGCCGTCCATCCTGCTGCTGGTGGCGACGTTCATGGTCTGCCAGACCTCGTTGACCGGGGGCTCGACCAACGCCCACAGCGGTGCCGCCCACGTGGCGCTGTTCATGGTGTATGTGATGCTGCTGTTCAGCTAGGGGGGCGGCGAGGGAAGCCGGGCGCCGCATCGGAACGCGGACGGATTTCGTGACGGCGCGAACCCGCCAGCCATGGTTCGGGCTGGCCGGGAGCATCAAAGCGGAAACGGGTTGTGCCTGATGGTCACAACCCGTTGTTTTCATGGTCGGAACGACTGGATTCGAACCAGCGACCCCCTGCTCCCAAGGCAGGTGCGCTACCAGGCTGCGCTACGTTCCGGCGGGGCCACGGCGGTGGCGTCGTGGCGTACGGTGGTCAGATAGTCGAAAGCGTGCCGTGGCGCAAGGGGAAAGGGTGGCCGGGCCGGGTGCTGTCGCGCGTGGTGGCGGAACGAAGGTGCATCGGGCGCGGACGCAGGGCGGATGCCGGAGCCGTACGCCCGTGCCCATTCGCACACCGTGGGTACTCCATATTTCTTGCGGCATTTCCATGCCCCCGGCATGCGCGAACATGCCGCAATGCATCAACTCTTGCCCCAGGCGTCCGGCCCAGGCGTCAGTCCGGACCGGAAACTTTTTCGGAGCGGCGCGTTATTTTGCGTGCGGCACGCTTGACGGCAGGGGGGAAGGTGCGTATTTACGCATCTCCTTACCAAATTGGCAGCGTTCTTGTTTCCCTCGTTCGATCTTCGCATGTGCAAAGCTCCGGACAGATGAAAAGAAGAGCCTGAGAAAATTCCGGAGTATTACACATGTCCAAGAAGCTCTACGTCGGCAACCTTCCCTTCTCCAGCAGCGAAAGCGACCTGCGCGCCCTGTTCTCCAACCACGGCGAAGTGCAGTCCGTCGCCCTGATCATGGACCGCGAAACCGGTCGTCCCCGTGGCTTCGGCTTCGTGGAAATGGATGACGACGGCGCCCGCGCCGCCATGGAAGCCCTTGACGGCCGCGACTTCCAGGGCCGCAGCCTGAAGGTGAACGAAGCGCAGGAACGCGCTCCCCGCCAGCCCCGCTGGTAGGTCTTCGCTCTCCCCTATCGTCTGGACCGGGTCCCACCCATTTCGGGCGGGACCCTTTCTTTTCGGCGCGGATCCGCGCCACAAGCCGGAGGAGACCCCTATGGCAAAAGACGATTATTTCGAAGTGGCGGGCGTGGTGCAGGAAGCCCTGCCCAGCACCCTGTTCCGGGTGGAACTGGAAACGGGCCACACCGTGCTCAGCCACCTGTGCGGCAAGATGCGCAAGTTCCGCATCCGCATCCTGCCCGGTGACAAGGTGCGTGTCGCCATGTCCCCCTACGACCTGACCAAGGGCCGCATCGTGTTCCGCGAACGCTAGGCGGCCCGCCACGGCCCCCGCGCCGTGTCCCGTAGCCTGAAGGCCCCCGCTGGTATCCTGACCACGGGGGCTTTTCGTTTGCGATCCTCCCCCCGCGATGGGGATCGGGTCGGATACTGTTGGGCGAGAATGGCGGCGGCTGGCTGACGGGCGTCTGGGCACGGGCGTCATCGGAGCGGGCTCGGACGATGGACGCGGCGGGCGGCAGGGCGGCGAGGTGAAGATGCGAAAGGACGCCGGAGCGCGGGCTTTGACACCCCCGGCCGCATGGGGCATTGCGGTGTGGGGCGAAGACGGTCGCCACGCTTCCCCCATTTTTTCGCACCCTCTCCGGAGCCGTTCATGGGACACATCGCCGCCAGGGACATCTACCGCCGCCTCGGCCACGCCATCGACAACACGCCCGTGCGCACTCCGTGGAACGACGCCTTCCACGCCATGCTGCGCGAACTGTATACGCCGGAGGAAGCGGAACTGGTGGTGCGCATGCCGTACCGTCCGTCGTCCATGGAGCGGCTGGAACGGGTCACGGGCATGCCGCGCGCCCGATTGCAACCGCTGCTGGACCGGCTGTGCGACAAGGGGCTGGTGCTGGATATCCGCGAGGACGGCGACCACGCGATCAACGCAACCGGGGCCGCCGAACGTCGGGCCGTGCCGGAGCACGGGCATGGCGGGCATCATGGTCACGCCGCCCACTCCCGCATTCACACCCCCGCCGTCCCGGCCACCCCGAACGCCCAGCCCTTGGACGACGGCTGCCTGTACATGATCAGCCCTATCGTCATCGGCATTTTCGAGTTCACCATGATGCGCACCGGCGGGGCGCTGCCCAGCAGGCGCTGGGCGGAACTGTTCCACGACTACATGTTCGGCGACCGGGCCTTCATGGACGCCAACTTCGGCGACGGGCAGCGCGTCTCGGTCATGCGCGCCCTGCCGCACCAGGAAACCCTGGGCGACCACGTGGAAATCCTGGACTACGAGCGCGCCGCCACGCTGGTGGAGGAACAGCGCACCTTTGCCGTGGGCTTGTGCTCGTGCCGCCACGAAAAGCACCACCTGGGCACCCGCCAGTGCGACGTGGACATGGAGACCTGCACCTCCATGGGGTCCGGCGCGGAATACCTGATCCGGCACGGCTTCGCACGGCGCATCGACAAGGCGGCCATGCACGACATCCTGGCCCGCTCGCGCGACCTCGGCTTCACCCTGTCTGCCGACAACGTGCAACAGGGCGTGGGGTTCATCTGTCACTGCTGCGGCTGCTGCTGCAACCTCATGCAGGGCATCCGCCAGTGGGGACACGCCGGGGTGCTGGTCACCTCGTCGTTCATCGCCCGGTGCGACGCCAGCCTGTGCAACGGCTGCGGCCTGTGCGGGCGGGCCTGCCCCATCGACGCGGTGTCGCTGCCCGTGCCGTCCGACGGCCGCAAGCGCGACCGGCGTTGTGTGGTGGACGAGGCGTACTGTCTGGGCTGCGGGGCCTGCGCCCTGAAATGCCCCACCGGGGCGCTGCGGCTGCATCCGCGCCAGCGCAAGGTGCTGCACCCGGCGGACAGCTTCGAGCGGGTCATCTTGCAGAGCCTGGAGCGCGGCACCCTGCAGAACCTGGTCTTCGACAACCCCAACAGCCGCACGCAGGAATTCATGCGCGGGCTGGTGGGCGGCTTTCTGCGCCTTGGCCCGGTGAAGCGGACGCTGATGGGCGAGGCGTTGCGCTCGCGCTTTCTCGACGCGGTGCGCCGCATGGCCGGGTAGGGCGCGTCGTTCCCTTTCCGCATGGCAAAGCCCCCGCCGGCAACGCTGGCGGGGGCCTGGTGTTTACAGGACCGGGAACGGGAGCGGGATCGACATCCGGCGGCGTCCGCGCGATGCCCGGCGGGGCGCGCCGCGCCGCGTCAGTTGCAGGGGGTGGGGTGCGATTGCAGCAGGTCCGCGGCGATGACGGCGCGTTCCCCCTCATCGGCCGGGTGCACGCACAGACAGTCCGCGCCCTGGCCCACGGCGGCGGCGCGCTTGTCGTGCCTGCCGAGGTGGCTGCCCAACTCCGCCGAGTGTCCGATGAACATGGGGCTGTAGCCCGTGTCCAGCACCGCCTGCGGCTTGCGGGCGAACATGAACACCCCGCTGAAGTCGGCCAGGGGGGTGCCCAGCGGGTACACCGCGAAGGTGTAGGCCTTGCCCGAAGCTCCGGTGAACGAGGTCATGGCGATGGGTTCCATAGTGCCTCCTTCGTGTTGCGGGAAATCCGATACCCTTTGGTATCATATAGGCACATAACGACGGCGCCGCAATGATTTGCGCAGAACGGTGGCGTCATGCAGTTCCGGAACACCGCCCCCAGGGACTTTTCTCCAAATTAGGATTTTCGTTCGTTGGCAAGGAAAACGAGCCTGCCATGAGGGAATATGCCTCATCCGTTGGCGAGTCTTCGAGCCTTACGGATGAGGACCGCAACGCGCTCTTATCGTATTCGACCGAGCCTTGGCCGTTAGGCGAGCGCGCAGCGCGAGTCTTACGGATAAGGACAGCAACGCTATGGCAGGCGAAGTTTGACCGCGTTGCGCACGATGGCCGTAGAGCTCGCAAGCTCGCCCAACGGCCACGCTTCGCGCCCTTCGGGTCGGTCAGCCAACGGACGAAAAGACAATTTGGAGACGTCCCCTAGAATTCGATGCCCTTGGTCGCCTGCACCCCCTTCTGCCACGGGTGCTTCACCTCGTTCATCTCGGTGACCAGGTCGGCCCGCTCGGCCAGCCAGCCGGGCAGCCCGCGCCCGGACAACACCAGGTGCTTGCATTGCGTTTCCGCCAGTTCCAGCAGGCATTCCACTTCTTCGTTGGTCACGATGCAGTAGCCCAGGGCGTACAGGGTTTCGTCCAGCACCAGCATGTCCACCTCGGGCAGGATGTCTTCGGCCCATTGCAGCAGGTCCAGCGCGGCCTTGCGGTGGGCGGGGCGGTCCTCCTCGCGCCGCAGGAATCCCTTGCCTCCGGCGCGGAAGCGTTCGCCCAGCAGCCGGTCCAGCATCGCCTGCTCGCCTGCCTGGCCGGGGCGTTTCATGAACTGCCCGAAGGCCACGGTCAGGCCCTGCCCCAGGGCGCGGATGGCCTGCCCCACGCAGGCGGACGTCTTTCCCTTGCCGTTGCCGGTATATATCAGCAGCATGCGTCAGTTCTCCGGGGTGTCCCAGCCCACTCCCGGCACGGCGGCCCCGCAACGGGCACACCGCGGCGAGGCGGGCAGGTGGGTGTGAAAGCCTTCGCGCCGGGCGAACAGCGCGCCGCAGGCGGGACAGTGGGTGGATTCGGCGGGGTGGCCCGGCACGTTGCCCGGCATGTTACCAAGATAGACGAAGTGCAGCCCTTCCTCGCGGCCGATCTCCCAGGCGCGCTCCAGCGTGGCGGGCGGCGTGGGGGGGCGGTCGGTCAGGCGGTAGGCCGGGTGGAAGCGCGAAAGGTGCCACGGCACGCCGGGGCCCAGTTCGTCGCGGATGAACCGGGCCATGTCGCGCACCTCGGCCGGGTCGTCATTCAGGCCGGGGATGAGCAGGGTGGTCACCTCCAGCCACCAGCCCATGCGGGCGATGGTGCGCAGGGTGTGCAGCACCGGCTTCAGCCGCGCGCCGCACTGTTCGGCGTAGAAGCGTTCGGTGAACGCCTTCAGGTCGATGTTGGCCGCGTCGATGCGGTGTTCCAGTTCGGCCAGGCATTCCGGCGACTGGAACCCGTTGGAGACCATGATGGTGGCAAGCCCGGCGGCGCGGGCGGTGTCCGCCGTGTCGCTCATCAGCTCGAAGAAGATGGTGGGCTCGGAATAGGTGAACGACACCGACGCCGCGCCGCTGGCCCTGGCCTCGGCCACCAGCCGGGCCGGGGTGGTGCGTTGGCCGCGCACGATGCCTTCTTCCGCCGGCGGGCGCGACAACGACCAGTTCTGGCAGAAGCCGCAGGAAAGGTTGCAGCCCATGGTGCCGAAGGAATAGGTGAGCGTGCCCGGCATGAAGTGGAACAGCGGCTTCTTTTCCACCGGGTCCAGGTTCACGGCGGCCACGTTGTCGCCCACCAGGGTGAACAGCCTGCCCACGGGAGCGGTTCCCGGCGGCGCATCCGGCCCCGGTGTGTCTGGCCCCGGCACGTCTGGCCCTGACACGTCTGGCCCTGACATGTCCGGCCGATTCACCCGCACCCCGCAGCGGCCCGAGCCGCCCGCCGGGATGACGCAGTAGTGGCTGCACAGGCGACATTGCACGCGCGCCACGCCCGCATCCGGGGATGCGGCGCCGGTGGTGCCAGTGGTGCCAGCGACGTCGGGGGGAGGCAGGGGCTTCCAGAGGCGTGCATCGAGCATGGCGGTGGTCCTTGGCGAGGGAGAGTGAAGGGCGGCGCGGTTGCTACCGCCTGCCCGTCCCAATGCCGCCGGATGGCAGGGGCGTGGGCCGCATGACGCCGCCCCGGTTCCCCGAATCCCCGGGCTTCTGCTGGTTCCAGTTGCCGCCGTAGCCGCCCTGCGGCTGGCCCCACGTGCCGTTCACGTTGATTTCGGGCGCGATGATCATGGGCACCTGCTGCTGCGGCATGTCCTGGTGCCGGGGCGGCCCCTTGGATTCCATGATCCGGTCGCCGGTGTCCGGGTCGCGCCCGATGTACGACTGGTCGCCGCCGGTGCCCATGATGGTGTCGTGGCGGGGACGCTCCTGTTGCGGCGGGATGCTTCCCTCCGCGCCCGTGGAGCCGGTCACGGATTCCGCCATGAGCGTGTGGCGTTCCGCCTGCGCGGCCGCACCCTCGCGGGCGGCCGCAACACCCGGCAATACCGCTGTGGACAGTATGGCCGCTGCCAGTATACCATAGGAGAAGGCCCGTGCCAGCAAGGGTTTCATGGCGTGTTCCTCTTGCGCTTCGGGGGGTAAAAGCCTATGAAGGGCTTCCGGAAAATCCGGAGCCAGACGACCCAAGGAGCCGACGTCAATGTCTGAGGACCGTTCCAAAGCCTACACCGATGCGGGGGTGGATATCAACGCCGGCAACGCCCTCGTGTCGCGCATCAAATCCATCGTTGCCCGCACGCACACCAATGGCGTGATATCCGACATCGGCGGGTTCGGCGGCCTGTTCAAGCCGGACCTTGCGGGGATGGACGAACCGGTCCTCGTCTCCTCCACCGACGGCGTGGGCACCAAGCTCAAGTGCGCCTTCCAGTTCGGCAGGCACGACACCGTGGGCATCGACCTGGTGGCCATGAGCGTCAACGACATTCTGGTGCAGGGGGCCAAGCCTCTGTTCTTCCTCGACTATTTCGCCACAGGCAAGCTGGACGTGGACGTGGCCGCCAGCGTCATCTCCGGCGTGGCCGAGGGGTGCCGCCGTTCCGGGTGCGCCCTGCTGGGCGGCGAGACCGCCGAAATGCCCGAAATGTACGCCCCCGGCGAATACGACCTGGCCGGATTCTGCGTGGGCCTCGTGGACAATACGCGCATCGTGGACGGCTCGTCCATCCGCGTGGGCGACGCCATCATCGGCATCGCCTCCACCGGCCTGCACTCCAACGGCTACAGCCTGGCCCGCAAGGTGCTGGCCCAGAGCGGCCTGGGCGGCGACGACCCGCTGCCCGGCTCGGACCGCACCGTGGCCGACGTGCTGCTGGAACCCACCGCCATCTACGTGGACATCGTGCGCTCGGTGATGCGCGACTTCGACATCAAGGGCATGGTGCACGTAACCGGCGGCGGCTTCTACGACAACATTCCCCGCGTGCTGCCCGCCACCGTGGAGGCGCATATCGATTTCGGCTCGTGGACCGTGCCGCCGGTGTTCAACTGGCTGCTGGCCCAGGGCAACCTGACTTGGCCGGAAATGTTGCAGATATTCAACTGCGGCATCGGCTACATCATGATCGTCTCGCCCGACGTGTGCGACGAGGTGCTGGGCCGGGTCAACGCCATGCACGCCCAGGCCTGGCGCATCGGCGCCATCGGCCGCCGCCGCGACAAGACGGCGGAGCAGGTGCAGGTGGCCTTCTAGGCACTGTTTCCAGATTGTCCTTTCGTCGGGGCCGTTCCTTCGGGAGCGGCCCCGTTCTTTTTCACCGGGGCAGGACGGAGATGTCCCACGGAATGAAGAACGGGCCGGAACCTCGTGGTTCCGGCCCGTTGTGCTGTCATGGTGCTGTCATGGTGCAGTCATATCCCTGTCTGGCAGCGGCGCGAGTTGCATCAATCCTCGCAGCCGCAGGCCTGATCGTCGTCGTCAGGTACGCCGTCGTGCGGTCCCGGTTCCAGGTGCCCTTGGGGCAGGCCTTCGTCCGCGTCGTCGGGCTCGGTGTCTTCCACGCCGCTCAGGTCTTCGGTCGTCGCGTTCCTGTCCCCGTCGGGCTCGGCCTCGGGCGCGTCGCGCAGCAGGTCGGCCAGGGGCGTCGGCCGCCACTCGCCGGGCATGGGAACGCCCCGCTCCGTCAACTCCGCCCGGTCGCCCAGGTATGGGTTGAAGTAGCCGAAGCCCAGCCACGGACATTCCCGGCGCAGCCGCTTGCGGAAGTTGACGAGGCCCATGCTGGGGCCGAATTCCACGCCCTTCAGCAGTTCCAGGTACATTTCCGGGTCGATGTTCAGGTTGCGCAACTGGATGAAGCTGACCCCGCAGGTGCGGATCATGTCCAGCAGGGCTTCCAGTTCCGGCTCGGTGTCGGTGACGCCGGGAAAATACAGCAGGTTCAGCGAGACGAACACCCCGCCCCGCCGCGCCGTGGCGATGCTGTCGCGCACGTCGGCCAGGGTGTAGCCGTGCGGGCGGTAGTAGCGGGTGTACGGCTCTTCGCGGGCGCTGTTCAGGCTGACCCGCAGCGAGGTCAGGCCCGCCTTGGCGATGCGCTCCACCGCCCCCGGCAGCGAGGCGTTGGAGTTCAGGTTCACCGTGCCGCGCCCGCCCTCGGCGCGGAACAGGCGCACCGCCTCCTCGATCAGCGGGGCCTCGGTCAGCGGTTCGCCCTCGCAGCCCTGCCCGAAGGAAAAGACCGGCTCGCGGACCTCGTTGCGGGCGTGGTGGCGCATCACCTCCACGATTTCCGGGGCCGTGGGGGTGAAGGCCATGCGGTTCTGCGGCGTGGCGCAGATGCGCGACCCGGCCTCCTGCTGCGAGATGCACCCCACGCAGCGGGCGTTGCACGCGCGCGATACGGGCAGCGGGGCCTCGTAGCGGCCAAGGCACAGGTTGCGCGCGGCCGGGCAGGAATAGGTCAGGGCGCACTTGGCGGTCAGGTGCTGCATCAGCCGGTTGTCCGGGTAGCGGCGCATCAGTTCGCGGGCGGTCTGTTCCACCTTCTTGCGGTGGATGCCCCGGAACACCTGGCGGTTGGATTCGTCCACCCGCCGCGCGCACACGTAGAAGCGGCCATTGGCGAAGCCCACGGCCCCGTAGGCGAACAGGGGCAGGGTGGGGGCGTCCGGTTCGCTGACGTAGGCGGGGTGGGCGGTCAGGGTGTGCGCGGGCGCGGCGAACGCGGCCACCGCCAGTTCGTCCATGCCGACGGCCTCGCCCGTTTCCGGGTCCAGCCCCACGGCCCGGCGGCCGGGCAGCAGGAACAGTTCGCTCTCGTCGGGCAGGGGCATCAGTTCGTCGGGGCGGGGCAGGGCGAATTCGTGCCCGCGCCGACAGACCATCAGCAGGTCCGGGTGGTCGTAGATTTCGCCGTTCTCGTCGGCCACGACGAGGTAGGGGCGGATATTGGATGAGGCCATGTGGTGCCCTTTGTTCTCATGTATTGTGGTGCAGCGTGGGATGTGCTAGGTGCCGGATGGTTACTGCAAGCGGGGTTCCCCGGCAAGTGCATATCCGGCCCGCTGGCCGGTGGCCGGGGAAATGCCGCCTTTTTTTTCCGGGAGAGAAAAGAAACCATGTTCGACAACGCCACCATGTTCATGATGTTCATCCTGCTGTGCTTCGCGGGATTGCTGGTGATGTTCTACTTCGTGCTGCGCGGCATGGACGAGCTTGCGCGCGGCATGCGCGACGAGCACGCCGCACTGGCCTCGGGCCTGCGCACGCTGGAGGCGCGGGTGAACGAACTGGCCCGCGCCCAGCGCGCGGCCGCCGCCGGACTGCCCGCCACCCCCGGCGCGGATGCCGGGGCCGACGTATTCGACGAACCGGCCGGGCAGTACCACGTGCAGTACGGCACCGGACCCGACGCCCGCACCGATGTGGGCTACGGCGCGGGATATGGCAAGGACGCCGACCCGCTGTACGGACTGGTGCAGGAGGACGGCGATTCCACCCTGCCGGGCGGCTTGGCCATGGACTTCGAGGAGCCCGTGGAACTGGTGGACCGTAGCCAGGCCGGCGTGCCCGGCTTCAGGCAAGACGGCGTGCCCGGCTTCGGACAGGACGGGGTATCCGGTTTCGGGCAGGACGGCGGGTACGCCACGGCGCAGCCCCACGCCGCCCCGCGCGAGGCCGTCATGCACGAGGTGGAACTGCCCAGTCTCGACCTGGGTGGACCGGCATCGGGCGCACCGCGCGGCAGGGGGGCCGGGCTGGACACTTCGGGGCTGGATACCTCCGCCTTCGGCGGGCCGTCCCGCGAACCCGACGACAACCGCGAGACGCAGCCGGACGGAGCCGCCGGGCCGGACCTGCTTTCCTTCGGCGACGACCGCTCCGACCGGTCAGACCGCTCCCACCGGTCAGACTGGGCCGCCCACCGCGAAGCCCACGAACGAGGGGGTGACGCCCGCGAACGGGGGGCTGACGACCGCGCCGGGCGTGGTCTGCCGGACCTCAAGCTGGACGACTAGGACTCGCTGCGCCATATCCGGTGCGCCAGACCCGTTGCGACGAATCGGCTGCGCAAGGGCGGAGGACGCATGGACATCGTCTACATACTGCTGGCCTGCTGCGTGGCAGCGGTGCTGCTGTACGCCAGGCTGCGCGGCGGCGCGGGCGCCCCGCGCCTGGCCGAGGCGGCCCTGGAGCGCGACATCCAACTCATGGAACTGCGCCTTGCCAACCTGACCGAGGAGTTCGGCAACCTGCAATCCCGCGTGGCCGCCATGCGCGGCCGCCTGCACGCTCATGCCGAGCACGAGGCCGACCGCGCCCGGCAACTGCGCGACGCCGTCACGCAGACCGCCACGGAACTGCGCGAGAGCCTGACCGACCGGCTGATGCGCAAGGGGCTGGTGGACGCCGACCAGGTTGCCAAGGCCGAAGCCTACCGCCGCAATACCGGCAATCCCCTGCCGCCGGAAGAGGTGTTGGCCCTGCTGGGCTTCATCCCGCCCGACGTGCTGCGCGCGGAGCGCGACGAGCACAGGCGGCAGGCCAAGGGGGGCGCGGTGCCGGAAGAGGTTCCCGCCCCGGCGGAAGGCGGCGAGGGCGCGGCCTGAACCGCGTCCTGTCAGTTCTGCCAGTTCTGTCAGTCCTGCCTGTTTTGCCCGTCTGGTCTTCTTGCCTGCCTCGCCTGCCTGCCCTGCCTGACCCGTTTGACCCGAATGTCCGGAGCGTACACGCCCGGTGCGCCGCGCGGCCGCCGGGCGGTTTCGCGTTCAGCGCGAGGCGGCCAGATACGCCTCGCGCAGCAGGGGCGAGGGCATCTGCTCGGCCAGCAGCAGGTAGATCAGGCGCAGGTGGTTGCGGCGGATGTCTCCGGCCTGGGCGAGGCGCTCGGCCACGACGCCGTCCGGCAGGCCGCGCAGCCGGGCGGTGAAGTCGCGCGCCCGGTGGCGCGCCCGGTGGGCCCCGTCCACCTTGGCCAGCCCGCTGGCGGCAATGCGCGCGCACTGGGCGGGATCGGCCAGTGCCGCACCGGTCACCTTCAGCAGGCTGTCGATGTCGTCCGGCTCGTACAGCAAGAGGTCGCGCCCGTCCTCGAACAGGTCGGTCAGCCCGTGGCCGGTGCGCGGGGTGACCAGGCATCCGCCGCAGCCAAGAGCCTCGAACACCCGGAAGTTCAGGTCGCCGTGCTCGCAATAGTTCAGGAGCAGCCGTGCGCGCGGGTACAGCGCCCGGTAGTCGCCCCGCGTCACGTGCAGGCCGGGCAGGCGTTCGCCCAGCCGTTGCAGGAAGGCGTGGCGCGCCGGGGTGCGCGCCGCGTCCACCGTGCCCACGAACAGCAGGTCCCATTCCGGCGCGGGGGGGCGGGGCAGGTCCGCGTCCTTGGCGAAGGCGGGCGTCCACCAGATGCGTTCGTCCGACAGGCGCCGGTCGGCCACCAGCGGGATGTGGTCGCGCAGGCTCATCAGGCACACGTCGAAGGCCTGGGCGTACAGCGGGTACCAGCTGTGGATGTGCGAATCCACGCAGTAGAATACCGTCAGGCACGGGAACGATTCCATGCCCAGCACGAAGGGGGGGCGGCTCTTGTCCGCCACCACCACCACGTCGGGTTCCCAGCCCGCCGCGCGCATCAGATCGTCCCAGCCGAACACGGCCACCTGCTGGAAGTCCATGGCGTGCACCTGCCAGCCCTCGTCGCGCAGGGCCTGCGAAAAGAACGGGCTGCCGATCCAGAGCAGCTTGCGCAAGGGCCTTTGGTGTTCGCCAGTCATGGCCGGGGTATACCGTGCCGTGGCGGCGGGCGCAACGCGGGCCTGATCCGGGCCTGATCCGGGAATGACCCCGGCGGACGGGGTGACCCGGCGGCAGCCCCTGCAGCCGCGCCGCCTTTCCCCCTTGCCAGCGGCCGCGCGAACGGATAGTGCTGAGCCGTCGTGTTGTCGGCGTCACCGGCCCCTTCCCGCTGAGTCAGCAGCGG
Source organism: Nitratidesulfovibrio sp. 1201_IL3209 (assembly GCF_036763125.1). Lineage (NCBI taxonomy): Bacteria > Pseudomonadati > Thermodesulfobacteriota > Desulfovibrionia > Desulfovibrionales > Desulfovibrionaceae > Nitratidesulfovibrio > Nitratidesulfovibrio sp. 1201_IL3209. Next base: position 85,356 of record NZ_JBAIYT010000007.1, on the reverse strand, counting down.
GGACCATCATGTCCATCCTTACCCGGAACACCGCGCTCGCGGGCGTTCTCGACACCCACCTCGCGGCCCTGGCCGCGGACGAGGGCCTTGCGCCCCAGACCATCCGCGACGGTATCGAACGCGGCACCATGGTGCTGCTGGGCAACCCGTCGCACCCTTCGTTGCGCCCGCTGCTTGTCGGCCAGCCTTCCCGCGTGAAGGTCAACGCCAACATCGGCACCTCGCCCCTGTGCAACAATCCCGACCGTGAAATAGAAAAGCTGGCCGCCGCCCTGGCCGCCGGGGCCGACACCGTGATGGACCTTTCCATCGCGGGCGACCTGCTGGCCATCCGCAAGGGCATGCTGGCCGCCTGCCCGCTGCCGCTGGGCACCGTGCCGCTGTACTCCGTGGCCCAGAAGTACCTGGACAAGGGCAAGGACCCGGCGGGCATGGACCCGGAAGAACTGTTCGCCGAAATCGAGATGCAGGCCGAACAGGGCGTGGACTTCATGACCGTGCACTGCGGCCTGACCCGGCGCGGCGCCCAATGGGCCACCGAGGGCGGCCGGGTGCTGGGCATCGTCTCGCGCGGCGGTTCCATCCTGGCCCGCTGGATGCGCAGGAACGGCAAGGAGAACCCCCTGCTGGAGCAGTACGGCCGCATCCTTGAGATAGCCCGCAAACACAACGTCACCCTGTCGCTGGGCGACGGCCTGCGCCCCGGCGCCGGGGCCGACGCGGGCGACGCCGCCCAGTGGGAAGAGGTGATGATGCTGGGGCGTCTCGCCAAGGCGGGCCTGGCCGAGGGCGTGCAGTGCATGATCGAGGGCCCCGGCCACGTGCCCATGCACGAGGTGGAGGCGCAGATCGTCGGCATCAAGAAGCTGACCAACAATGCCCCGCTGTACGTGCTCGGGCCGCTGACCATCGACAGCTCGCCGGGCTACGACCACATCGCGGGGGCCATCGGCGGGGCCATCGGCGTGCGCGCCGGGGTGGACTTTCTGTGCTACCTCACCCCCGCCGAACACCTTACCCTGCCCACCATCGAGGACGTGAAGGCCGGGGTCATGGCCTCGCGCATCGCCGCGCAGGCGGGCGAGGTGGCCCTTGGCCGCCGCCACGCGCTGGAGCGCGAGGCGGGCATGTCCCAGGCCCGCATGGCCCTGGACTGGGAAGGGATGAAGCGCCGCGCCCTCGACCCGGAAATGGTGGACGCCCGCCGTGGCGAGCACCGCAACGAAGAGGAATGCGCCATGTGCGGCAAGTTCTGCGCGGTGAAGATGCTGCGCGACGACCCGCAGGGCGCGCTGTAGCGCCGCGCGCCGGTACCGCCCGGCCTGCACTGACAGCCTGGGCCGGGCGGCCACAGCCGGAATCCGGAAACGGGGGGGATGCCCGCATCCTTCCCGTTTTCTTCCGGCGGATGCGGCAGGGGAGGCGGGAGGGAAGGGAAAAGGACCGGTCCGCTACGCCCCGCCGGGAAGCGCTCGCGCCTTGTCCTGTGCCCCGTTGTGCGCCGCGTCCGGAGTCCGGGCGGCGTCTTCGGTCCACCCGGCCACCACTTCCAGGCACCGGGCGGCGCTCACCGGCCGGCTGAACAGGTACCCCTGGAAGACCTGGCAGCCCAGTTCCGCGAAGCGCTCGAACTGCTCGCGCTGCTCCACCCCTTCCACCACGGTGGTGATGTCCAGGCTGCGGGCCAGGTCCACGATGCTGCGCACGATGTGTTCGTTGACGTCGCCGTGGCTGGCCTCGGTGAGCGATCGGTCGATCTTCACCGTGTCCACCGGGAAGTGGCGCAGGTAGCGCAGCGAGGCGTGCCCCATGCCGAAGTCGTCGATGGCCACGCGCACTCCCTTCGCGCGCAGGCGGCGCAGGGCCGCCACGGTGCGCGCGTCGGGCAGCAGCACGGTGGATTCGGTCAGTTCCAGTTCCAGCAGGTGGGGGGCAAGGCCCGTGCGCGCCAGCACGGACAGCACGTCGTGGTCGAGGCGCGGGTTCTGCAACTGGCGGGGGGCGACGTTGACCGACATGACGAAGTCGTCGGGCACCTGGCCGGCCCAGGCCATGCGCCGGGCGCAGGCGCGGTGCAACCCGAACATCCCCAGCCGGTCGATGATGCCCGTGTCTTCCGCCAGGGCCACGGCGATGGGCGGCGCGATGCGCCCGTAGGCCGGATGGCGCCAGCGCAGCAGGGCCTCGGCCCCGTACGGGCGGCCGTCCACCCCGATCTGGGGCTGGTATTCCAGGAACAGTTCGCCGTCGCGGGCCAGGGCGGCGGCCAGGTCGTTGGCCAGCGACGCGGCGATGCGCCCCTGCTCGCCGGGCCGGTCAAGGCACTTGCGCCCGCCCGGCCCCACCTCGCTGCCGTTGGCCGTTCGCAGCAGTTCGGCCAGGATGCGTCTGCCGTGCCGTTCGCGCAGTTCGTCGGACAGGCGGACGAAGGGCAGGTACAGGGCCACGCCCAGACCCAGGTTGAACACCTGCATCAGCGAACCGGCCACGGAGCCCGTGGCCGCGTATCCGTTCAGCAGGGGCGGGGTGGTCCAGACGACGTCGGGCAGGGTGTACGGCACCAGATGCAGCAGGGTGGCCGCATGGGCGGTCACGGTCTGCGCCAGCGGCACCAGCAGGAAGGGGACCAGGTACACCGGGTTCATGACCATGGGGATGCCGAACAGCAACGGCTCGTTGACGTTGCACAGCGCGGGCAGCAGGGCCATCAGGGCCAGCCTGCGGGTGCCGCTGTCGCGCCCGGCGTACAGGATGGCCGCGATGAGGCACAGCGTGCCGCCGGAGCCGCCCATGCGCGTGAACACGTCGAAGAAGGTCTTGGTCAGCACGAAGGGCGGGGCCTGTCCGGCTGCCAGGGCGACGGCATTGGCCGCCCCGGCCGGGGCGAAGATGGACTCCTCGATGGGAAAGAGCAGGTTGGGCCCGTGCGCCCCGAAGAACCACAGCCCCTGCGACAGCCCCACGTAGGCGAGCCCCAGGCCGAGATCGTTGCCCGCCCCCAGGAACGCCCGGGCCATGGCGGCGCTGGCGGCGGCGTGCAGGTCGGTGATGCCGGCGGCCACCAGGGCCGCGCGCAGCAAGCCGAAGGCCACGATGGTCAGCATGCCCGCCGGCATGACGGTGAGGATGTCGCGCACCACCGGGTCGTGCCCCACGGCCTCCAGCGGCAGTTGCAGCGCCTTGACGTCCGCCAGGCGCAGGAACAGCCACGCCCCGCCCATGGAGACGGCGAAGGCCAGCAGCAGTCCCTTGCCCAGGGAAAACATGTCGCGCCACGGCATGGTGTCCGCCGGTGCGGTGACCACGAAGAAGCAGGCCAGCACGACGACCGCGGCCATGATGGGGCTGACGAACTGGCCGCCGCGCCGCTGGTTGTAGACCATGGCCATGGTGCCGCTGAAGGCGCACAGCACGGCCAGCGCGGCGATGCCGAACGAGCCGGAGAACAGGGCGTCGCACACCGTGATCCATCCGGGGCCGAACAGGGCGTCCAGCCCGTCGCGCAGCAGGGGCAGGGGGGCGTGGCGCACCATCAGCGCGAAGGCCCCCACCATGATCAGCGGCAGCACCAGCGCCAGCCCGCGCTGCACCGCGATGACCACGGGCAGGTCGGCCACGCGCTCGGTGACGTCGGCAAAGGCCGCCGCCAGCGAACGCCACGGGGAGGGAGCGGCGGCCGCCGCGCCTTCCGTGGTCCGCTCCCCGGACCTGGTCCGGGATGCGGTTTCTTCGGCGGTGCCCGCCTTCATGGTGTCTCCTTGGTGGTGCGGCGCCCCTCGTTATGCCTTGGGCGCGTTCACCACGTTGGCGGGCGAACCGGCCAGGAAGGCGCGGATGTTCTCCGCCGTGACGCGCATCAGGGTCTGGCGCGCGGTCAGGGTGGCCCAGGCGAGATGCGGCGTGATCAGGCAGTTCTTGGCCGTCAGCAGCGGGTTGTCCGGCCGGATGGGTTCCACCGCCACCACGTCCACGCCAAGGCCGCCCAGGTGGTTGTCGTTGAGGGCGGCGGCCACGGCGGCTTCGTCCAGCAGGGGGCCGCGCGCGGTGTTGATGAGGATGGCGCCCTTCTTCATGGAGGCCAGGCGCACCCGGTTGACCATGCCGCGCGTGGCCTCGGTGAGTGGGCAGTGCAGGGTGACCACGTCGGACCGGGCGAACAGTTCGTCGAGGGACACGTACGAGAAGGGCTGGTAGTCCGGCATGGTGCGGGTGTTGGGCGAATAGGCCAGCACCTTCATGCCGAAGGCGTTGGCGATGTGCCCCACGCGCTTGCCCATGTTGCCGAAGCCCACGATGCCCATGGTCTTGCCGGTCAGTTCGATCTGCGTGGTTTCCCAGAAGCACCAGTCCTTGTTGGCGCTCCAGTTGCCCACCTTCACGCTGGCGTCGTGCCGGGCGATGCGGCGGCACAACTCGAGCAGAAAGGCGAACACGTGCTGGGCCACGGCGTCGGTGCCGTAGCCGGGCACGTTGCACACCGGAATGGAGCGTGCGGCGGCGGCGCGGATGTCCACCACGTCGTACCCGGTGGCCAGCACCCCGATGTAGGCAAGGTCGGGCAGCGCCGCAATGGTGCCGGCATCCAGCGGCGTCTTGTTGGTCAACACCATGTGCGCGCCGGCGGCGCGTTCCAGTATCGCCTCGCTCGGGGTGCGGTCGTGCACCGTCAGGTCGCCGAGCGCGGCCACGGCATCCCACGGGTTGTCGCCGGGGTTCAGGGTATAGCCGTCCAGAACGACGATACGCATGGTTGTGCTCCGAAAAAGTTTTTCTGTTGCCACGTGGCGTTGGGTCCAGTAAACGGGGACTTACCCTTTGGAATTCTACGTGAGAGCGCCGCCGGGGTAAAGCCCGCCGCCGCAAGCCGGGGGATCAGACACATACGGGACCGGAAACCATGGGCAAGGCGCATGCCGGGATGACGTACCAGCCGCTCCGCGTGGCCGTGGCCTGCACGGTTCTTCTGCTGTCGCTCGCCTGCCGGGCCGCCGTCGCCTCCCCTTCCCCCGTCCCGTCCGCCGCTCCACCGGGAAATGTTACCGGTTCCGCCCCGTTCGCCAGTCTTGCCAGCCCCGCCAGTCTCACCGGTCTCGCCAGTTCCGCCAGCCCCGCCGGTTCCGACACGGACGCGGCCGCCCCGCTTTCCCCCGTCTTCCGTACCCTTCCGTCCCCCGGCGCCCCGGTGCGCCTCGGCATGTCCGCCCCGTTCACCGGCTCCGGCGCCACGCTGGGGCGCGAGTTCCATCGCGGCGCGGCCAGTTGTTTCGCGCGGGTCAACGCGGGCGGCGGGGTGCACGGCAGGCGGGTGGAAATCGTGGCCCTGGACGACGGCTACGACCCCGAGCGCACCGTGTGGAACGTCATCAGGCTCATCGAGGAGGAGCGGGTCTTCGCGCTGTTCGGCCTGGTGGGCACGCCCACGGTCACGCGGGTGCTGCCGCTGCTGGGAGGCCACCCCGAGCGCGCCGTGCCGCTGCTGTTTCCCTTCACCGGGGCGCGCCCCCTGTCCCTGCCCCGCCACGAAGGGCTGGTGTTCCGCCTGCGCGCCTCGTACGACGCCGAATTCTCCGAACTGGTGGAACGCCTGAGCGGCGCGGGGTGCACCCGCGTCGCCGTGTGCTACCAGGCCGACGCGTACGGCCGCGAGGGCTGGGCCGACCTGCGCGACGCGCTGGCCCGCCGCCGTCTGTCCCTGGCGGCCGAGGCATCCTATCCGCGTGGCGCGGGCCGCGACGCGGACTTCACCGAACAGGCGGGGCTGATCCTGCAGGGCATGCCCGACGCCGTGGTCTGCGTGGGCACGGACGCGGCCTGCGCGGCCTTCATCCGGGACCTGCGCGACCTCGTGGCCTCGCAGGCCACAGGCCGGGCTTCCGGTCCGGTTTCCGGCCAGCCGGACCGGCCCGCCATTCCCGTGGCCATGCCCTCGTTCGTGGACAGCCGCCATCTGGTGCGGCTGCTGGCCGAAATGGGGCGCGCCGCGCAACGCGACTACACCCGCGACCTGGTGCTGGCCGAGGTGGTGCCCCCGTGGAACGCCGATCTGCCCGCCGCCGCGGACTATCGCCGCGATTTCGCGGAAATGGCCGATGCGCCCGAGGTGTTGTCCGCGCCGGGCGGCGGCGAACCGTCCTTCCAGATCGGCGTGACCGGCACGACTGGCGCGACTGGCGCGACTGGCACGACCGGCACACCGGGGGAGCAGGCGGCGCAGGCCCCGAGTCCCGGCGAGATCAGCTTCGAGGGGTATCTGGCGGCCCGGCTGGTGGTGCGGGCGCTGGAGCGCATGGGGCCGGACCCGTCGCCTGCCGAACTGCGGGCGGCGTTGGCCGGGCTTGACGGGCACGACCTGGGCATCGGCCTGCCGTACCGCTGCACCCCTACGCAGCAGGGGGTGGGGCTGGTGCGCTTCACCACCGTGCACGGCGGCGTGCCCGTAGACCTGCCCGACTTTTCGGAGTGGCGGCGATGAGGCGCTCGCGCCTGTTCGGGCGCACCCTGCGGGGGCTCATCGTGCTGTTCGGGGTGTACGCCGCCGTCACGTCCATCTATTCCGGCTGGACCCTGCACACCCTGCTGATCCGCGAATACGAAAGCAAGGCCCTGGCCATCGCCCGCGCCATCGCCGGGGCGGACCTGGAAAGCCTGATCGGGCGCGACGTGATCACCGTGCAGTCGCGCATCGACCAGTTCCTGGGCATCGACGGGGTGTCCTACGTGCTGGTGGTGGACGGCCGGGGCGAGACCGTGGCGCACACCTTCGTGCCCGTGGTGCCCGAGCCGGTGCGCGAACTGGCGGCATCGCTGGCGGGCGCGCGCATGAACGAGGTCACCGTGCTGCGCGACCAGCTGTATCTGGATGAACCGGCAGGCAGGGCCGGGCACGAGGTGATGCACGTGACCATGCCGGTCTTTTCCGGCGTGGGCGGCTTCGTGCACATCGGCATGGACCGGGGGCGCATCAGCGAGTACATCGACGGCGCCATCCTGCGCCAGCAGGGGCTGGGGCTGGCCTTTTTCGCCGCCTGCGCGGTGGGGGCCTGGGTGCTGCTGCATTCCATCTCGCGGCCGCTCATGCGCCTGACCGACCAGGCCCGCCGGGTGGCCGCGCACGACTTTTCCGCCCCGCCCGACCTGCCCGCCCTGAAGGCCGACGACGAGATCGGCGACCTTTCCCGCGCCATGGACACCATGTCCCGCGACCTGGCCGGACTGGTGGAAGGACTGGAGGATTCGGTGCGCCAGGCCACGGCGGAACTGGGCGGCGCGCTGGAACAGCTTTCCACCATCGTGGCGGGCATGGCCGACGGCCTGCTGGTCACGGACCCGCAAGGCCTGGTGCTGCGCAGCAACGCGGCCCTGTGCGAGATGTTCGGCCTCGACGCCGACCCCGACGGCAAGCCGGTGCGCGAGGTGTTCGGGTTCGTGGCGCCGGACGCGCCCTCTCCGCCCATCCATGAATTCGCCTTCGAGACCGAGGACGGCGAGGACGTGGAGCCCGAACCGGAGGTGCACGACAACGCGGCGTTGCTGGCCTTTCTGGCCGGAGCGGACGTGCCGGGCCAGCCCATGCCCGGGGTGTCCTGTCCGTTGCCCGCTCCCGTCGCGCCGCCCGCCGCCGTGTTTCCGGAGGGCGCATGCGCGTCCGGGCCGGGCATGGCCATGCGCTCGGGCGAGGTGGCCGCCGTGCGGCGCGACGGCACCCCATGCTGGGTGGAACTTTCGCTGGTGCGGCGGCGGGTGCTGGGCACCACTTACGTGATCTGCCTGGTGCGCGACGTGACCGAGCGCCGGCGCGCCCAGGAGGCCCTGCACCGCGCCCACGGCCTGCTGGAACGCAAGGTGCGCGAACGCACCCGCGAACTGAGCCGCGCCAATGCCCAGCTGATGCTGGAAAACGCCGAGCGCCGCACCGTGGAGCAGGCCCTGCGCCGGGCCGAGTCGCGCTTCCGGGGCATCTTCGAGCAGGCCCTGGAAGGCATCTTCCAGAGCACGCCGGAAGGGCGCTTCCTCAGCGCGAACCCGGCCATGGCCCGCATCCTGGGCTACGACGGGGTGCAGGACCTGTTGGAAAGCGTGGAATCCATCGGAGACGGGATGTACGTGGACCCGGCCCGCCGTGACGAGTTCGTGGCCCGCATGGAGGAGCACGGGCAGGTCACCGCCTTCGAGTTCCGCGCCCGGCGCAAGGGGGGCGAGCTCGTCTGGCTGTCGGTCAACGCCCGGCGCGTGCCGGGAGCCGACGGGGCCACCATGTACTACGAGGGCTTTCTGGAAGACGTCACCCTGGGCCACGAAAGCCGCGAACGCCTGGAACACCAGGCCTTCCACGACCCGCTCACCGGCCTGCCCAACCGCCTGCTGTTCCACGACCGCCTGCAAATGGCCCTGAAGCGCGCCGCGCGCCGCCGCAACTACACCTTCGCCATGCTGTACCTGGACCTTGACCGGTTCAAGGTCATCAACGACAGCCTGGGCCACGACGTGGGCGACGCCCTGCTGAAGGTGGTGGCCGGGAAGCTGCGCGAGTGCGTGCGCGACGTGGACACCGTGGCCCGCTTCGGCGGCGACGAGTTCGGCGTGCTGCTGGAGGAAACCCCCTCGCGCGGCACGGCCGTGCGCGTGGCCCGGCGCATCCGGGCGCACCTGGCCGAGCCGGTGCGCATCGGCCAGCACGAGGTGTTCACCACGGCCAGCATCGGCATCGTGCTGCGCACCGACCAGTACGCCACGCCCGAGGAACTGGTGCGCGACGCGGACACCGCCATGTACCGCGCGAAAGAGCAGGGCCAGTCGCGCTTCAAGGTGTTCAACAAGCGCATGCGCGAAGAGGCGTTGCGCCTTCTGACCATAGAGACCGACCTGCGCCGCGCCGTGGAACGGCAGGAAATGCGCCTGCACTACCAGCCCGTGGTGGCGCTGGAGGACGGCGGCCTGCACGGAGTGGAAGCGCTGCTGCGCTGGACGCGCACCGAAGGGGGCGACATCTCGCCCGCCGAGTTCGTGCCCGTGGCCGAGGACACCGGGCTGATCACCTCCATCGGGGCCTTCGCGCTGGAAGAGGTGTGCGCGCAACTGCGCCGCTGGTGCGCCGCGGGCCTGCCCCCGCCGGGGGTGGTGCACGTGAACATTTCCGGCCGCCAGTTCATGCAGCCGGGCCTGCCCCACGCCGTGGAAACCCTGCTGGAGCGCACCGGCACCGACCCGCGCACGCTGCGCTTCGAGGTGACCGAAAGCGTGCTGATGCGCCACGGCAGCCAGGCCATCACGGTCATGGCCCAACTGCGCGAACTGGGCATCCGGCTGTGCCTGGACGACTTCGGCACCGGCTATTCCTCGCTGGGCTACCTGAAGCGGCTGCCGGTGGATTCCATCAAGATCGACCGCAGCTTCGTGGCCGGGCTGGAACACGACCGCGACGGGCAGGCCATCGTGCGATCCATCGTCTCGCTGGGGCTGCACCTGGGGCTGGAGATCGTGGCCGAAGGGGTGGAAACGCCCACCCAGGCGGAAATCCTGGCCTCGCTGGGCTGCCGGTACGCCCAGGGGTTCCTGTACGCGCCGCCGCTGCCCGCCTGTGACCTGGCCGTGATGCTGGGCGCGGCGCCGTTTCCGCCCGCCGGGGGTGGCGTTTTCGCGGGTGGTTCGCTATAGCATGACACGCTGCGCGCAGACGCGCCGTCCGCTGGAGCCCCGGCCGGGCCAACCGCCGGGGCCGCACACGGGCGGCCGCGCGCCGCTTGCCGCGCTTCACATCGTCGTACCGGAACCCCCATGCGTTTGCGCCCCCTGCTGATCATCCTGTGCATCGTGCTGCTTGCCGCCGCCGGCGGCTATGCGGCGTTGCGCAGGCTGGTGGATTCGGAGGCGGCGGCGCGCCAGCTGGGCGAGACGCTCACCGCGCTTACCGGGCACGAAAGCCGGGTGCAGGGCGGGGTGCGGGTGGTCTTCGACCCCGACCCCACGGTGGTGGCCCGCGACGTGGTCATGGACCAGGCCGCCCCCTTCGCCGGGCAGGAACCGCTGTTGCGGGTGGGCGAGGCGCGGTTCAACCTGCGTCTGGCGCCCCTGTTTTCCGGGCGGGTGGAGGTGCGCGGGGTGGAGGTGGACCGGCCGCGCCTGGTGCTGCTGACCGACGGCGAGGGGCGCAACGGCTGGGATGGCCTGCTGGGCCGCCTGACCGCTGACGGGACGGCCGCGCAGGACGCTTCTCAGGAGGGAGATGACTCCCCCGCCGATGCCGTACCGTCGCCCGCTCCCGCGCCCGCCGAAAACGGGCCGCGCATCGAATCACCGCCCCTCCCGGCTTCGACGCCCTGGTTTTCTCCGCAGGTGGTGCTGACGGGCACCGCGTCGCTGCGCATCGACGATGCCGACCTGGAATGGCGCAACACCGGCACGGGCGCCCAGGCGCGCGCGCGTGGCGTGGACGCCGCCCTGGTGGCCCGGAACGGCCGCCTGGCGGAGGCGTCGCTGCGCCACGGCAGCCTGGAATGGGTTGCCGCGCCGCAGGCGCGCCCCGCCGTGCTGCGCGACCTGGACGTGTCGTTCACCACCCCTGGGGGCGGCTGGAAGGCGCTGCGCGACCTGTTGCAGGGAGCGATGGACGTGATGCCCCACCGCGAGGTGGTCGGCACCCCGGCGGGCAACGGAACGGGATTCGGCAATGGAACGGGGCAGGGCAACGGAACCGCCCGTGCCGACGCCATGGGCCGGAAAGTCCCGCAGGGCAGGGCGGGCGTGCTGCGCATGTCCTGCGCCTACGACGTGGCGCCGGGCGTCAACGGCACCCTGGGGCTGGAGGCGGCCGTCGCCCACGCCGGTCCCGGAGAACAGACTGTCGGGCGGGTGGGTGGCACGCGCGACGCCCTGTGGAGCCTGCTGCCCGGCGAGGCCCACGGTACGGCGCGGGCGCGCGGCCACGTGCCGCTGGGCGGGCAACCCGTGCCCTTCGAGCTTTCGGTGCCGTTCGACGTGGAGCGGGGCGCGGACCCGCGCGTCACCGGCGCGCGCCTGCAACTGGAGCAGGACGCCGTGGAGGTGACCGCCAGCCTGGGCGGACTCGGCACCGGCGCGGCCACGGCGCGGGGTACGGCCGAGGTGCGGCGGCTCAGCCTGCCGCGCTGGTTCGGCTTTGCGCGCGACCTGCCCGTGGGCTTGCAGCACGCGCTGGACGCCCTTTCCGGGCATCTGGAATTTTCCCTCGACCGGCACGGGCTCCGCGTGCCCGTGCTGCGGGCCGAGGTGTTGGGCATGCCCCTGCACGGCTCGGGCGGAGTGGCCGACTTCGCCGCGCCGGTCATCGCCATCGACGTGGCCGGGGCGGACATCGACGTGAACAGGGTGATGCCCGAACTGACCGGGGCCGACCCGCGTCCGCTGGTCCATGCCGGGCCGCCCGCCGTCGAAGCGGATGCCGGGGCTGCGGGCGAATCCCACGCCGCCGCCAGGAGTGCCCCGCAGGGGACCGCCACTCCGGCGGACGAACTGCCCGACGTGGGCTACGACATCCGCGTGCGCGCGGAAAAGGCACACGGCTGGAAGTTCGACGTGGGCGGACTGGCCTTCCGTTGCTCGCCCTCGCAGGAGGGCACGCTGCTGGAGTTTACCGCCGCCTCGTTCTACGGCGGCACGGCAAAGGCCCTGCTGGACATCGTGGATGACTACCGGTTGCAGTTCACCGCAACCGACGTGGCCCTGGCGCGCCCGGCGGTCATCGTCAGCGGGCGCGAATCCGCCGCCGGGCGGCTGGCGCTGAAGGCCGCCGTGCGCGGGCAGGGCCATACCCTGGGGGCCGTGGTGGCCTCCATGCGCGGCACGCTGGACGCCCGCATCGACGACGGCTTCCTGCTGGTGTGGCGCAACGGCGCGCTGGAGCGGCAGCCGTTCAGCCGGTTCGACCTGCGGGGCGAAGCCTCCGGCCAGGGGCTGCCGGGCGGCAAAACCCCCGCCCGCCTGGCCTGGACCGGGGCCTGGCGAACCGCCATGCGCACTCCCACCGGCACAGACTGGGAGGCCACGGCCACCGGCCCGCTGCTGTTCGACACGGCCACCGGCCTGCCCGTGGCCGCCGACCGGCTGCCCGCCACGCTGCGCCTTTCCCTGCCACCGGCGTTGACCGGCCTCGACCGCACGGTGGAGGCGCGTTTTTCCGGCCCCGTCCGCTTCGACTTCGATGCGGGCTCCCTGAGTTCGGACCGGCTGGAACTGGAGGCCCTTGCCGCCAGGGGCACCATGGCCCTGAGCGCCACGGGCATGAACAAGACCGCCGCGTGGGCGGGCACGCTGTCCGCCCGCTTCCCGGACCCGCGCGCCACCCTGCGCGGGCTGGGCCTGCCCGAATGGAAGATGGGCGACAACGCGTTGCGCACGGCGGAATTGTCCACAGCCTTCCGGCAGTCGGACACCACCTTCGAGCTTTCCGACGCCCGGCTGGTGCTGGACGGGCAGTCCGTATCGGGCAACGTCTCGCGCATTTCCGGACAGCGCCCCCTGTGGCGGTTCAGCCTGCACGCCGACCGCTTCGACGCGGACCGCTACTTCGCGCCCCGGCCGCCGGACCCCGCGCCCGGCGAGCCGGAACCCCGGCCGTCCAACGACCCGCTGCACTACGCGTGGCTGCGCGCGTTCGATGCGGACGGGCGCGTGTCGGTGGGCAGCGGCACGTTCAAGCAACTGCGCTTCGACGGGTTCACCGCGCCCATCCTGCTGCGCGGCGGGCAACTGGAAGTGGGGCCCATCGCCTCCGGCTTCTACGGCGGCACGCTGGGCGGCAGCATCCGCGCCACGGCGGGCGACGCCCTGGCCACGCGCCTGGTGCTGGACGCGCGCGACTTCGAACTGGAACCGGTGGGGCTGCGCTTCGCGGGCAAGGACTACGTGGGCGGCAAGGCCATGCTGGTGCTGGACGTGCAGGGCCCCCTGCGCACCGAACTGGACATGCCCGCCGCCCTTTCCGGCACCTGGGCCTTCGAGGTGCGCGACGGCTTCTACAGCACGCGCGGCAAGTCGAGCACGCCGGAACAATCCAAGACCCCGTTTTCCGAGGCGCGGGCCAGCGGCTACATGCGCACCGGGGTGCTGCACAACGAGGACTTCACCCTGAACAGCCTGCTGCTGACCATGGCGGGCCGGGGCTGGGTGGACCTGGCGAAAAAGCGCATCGACTACACCACCGACGTTTCGCTGGTGCGCGTGCCCACCTTCCCCATCCGCTTCCACGGCGACCTGCGCAAGCCGGAAACCAGCGTGCGGCAGACGGGCATCGTCACCGGCACCCTGGGCAACCTGGGCAGTACGGTGTTCGATCTGCTGGGCGGGATCATCGGTATGCCGCTGCGCGTGCTGGAAGGCTTGCAGGACGCGGCGCGCGGCAACGGCAACGGCACGGCGGGCAACGGCCAGTAGTTCGGACAATAGTCCGACGGATAGTCAGGTCCACGGCCTGGCAGTCGGGCCGGGCGCGTCCTGACGCGTCCCGGCGCATTCCGGCGTGTCCCGGCACCTCCCGGCGGCCCGCCCGAAGGCCCCGTTCCCTCATGATTCCCTTCCCTTTCGCCTTCGCGTCCCTCCCTGCCTCGGCCTGTCCGGGGTGCACACGTGCAAACGGTGGTTGCGTGTTTTTGCGGTGTGTGCAACTTTATGCACAGAAAGGGCAGCTATACGGCCGTTTGTGCAATGCACTTTCCGTAACATCATGAAATCATGGCGTGCACACGTTGGCACGGCGTTTTCATGCGTGCGCCCACGCCCGGTTTCTTGTGCAGCCGGGTGCACGCATTCCAAGGAAATTTCATGGATATAGCCGACAAGAACACCGAGCGCAGCACCCTGATCATCGCGGTGATGGCGCTGGTGACCATCGGGCTTTCGCTCATCGTCTCCACCGGGCAGACCCTGAACCGGCAGGAAGAGGCGGGCACGCAGCACCTTATCCTCACCGCTCGCTCGGTGTTGCAGGCGGTGGAAACCTCGCTGCGGCGCGGGCTGTTCATGCGGCCCAACGGGCCCGGCCTGTTCAGCCCCGGCACGGCTGAACTGTTCCGCGAACTGGAGCAGAGCGGCGACGTGCTGTTCGTGGGCATCATCGACCGGCAGGGGGGGCGGGTGCTCACCTCGCGCCCCACGCAGGAGGCGGGCGGCACGCTGGTCTTCCCCCCCGAGGCGTTGCAGGACCTGGCCCAGAAGGGCGAGTGGCACGGCCGCGCCACCTTCGGCAAGCTGAGCGCCTACGTGTACGGCAAGCGCATCCTGCCCCGCAGCCACACCCTGATGCATGACCAGGAGATGGACGGCATGGGGCAACCCCGTGCCGACGCCAGCGGCGACGGGGCGCAGCCGCACGCCTCCGGCCCCTTCGCGCAGGACGACTTTGCGCCCGACGACCCCAACCAGTTGCCCACCTTCCTGGTGGTGGGGCTGGACATGGCCAAGCACCTCGCCGTGTACCGGGGCTTCCGCCAGAACGCGCTGTTCCAGGCAGCCTACATCCTGGCGGCGGCGGTGTTCATCTGGGTGCTGACCATGAGCTTCCTGAAGCGCCGCGAGCAGGCGGGCCGCGCAGCCGTGCTGGAACGCTTCCAGGCCAGGCTGGTGGACAACCTGCCCGACGGCCTGCTGACCATCACCCAGGACAACGTGGTGCGCGCGGCCAACCCGGCCGCCCACGACATCCTGAAGGCCCGCGACGGCAGCCTGGCGGGCACGGACGTGGCCGACCTGCCGCCCGAAATCGCCGGGTGCATCGCCGGGCCGGACAGCGGGGCCACCCCCGGCTGGACCAACCGTACCGTGGACGGCGCGCACCTGGAAATCCTCACCCTGCCCATCCGTGAAAGCGACGAGGAGCACGACCGGCTGGTCATCATCCGCGACCGCACCCAGATCCGCGAACTGGAAAAGAGCCTGAGCGAGGCGGAAAAGCTGGCCGCCGTGGGCACGCTGGCGGCGGGGGTGGCGCACGAGATCCGCAATCCGCTCTCGGCGCTGCGCGGCTTCGCCCAGTATTTCGCCAAGAAGCTGGCGGGCAGGCAGCCGGACGAAAACTACGCCCAGACCATGGTGCGCGAGGCCGACCGGCTGAACCGGGTCATCACCGACCTGCTGTACCTGGCCAAGCCGCGCGCCATCGAGCCGCACCAGGTGAGCCTGGGCCAGCTGGCGGCGGAACTGGAAAGCCTGGTGCGCTTCGACGCGGGCAAGCTGGGGGTGCGCATGCGCACCAGCCTGGGGCCGGACCTGGTCATGGCCGACGAGGACGCCCTGAAGCAGGCCCTGCTGAACCTCGTCCTGAACAGCCTGGACGCCCTGTCGCAGTGCCCTCGGCCCGACGGCGAGGGCGGGCGCGAGATCCATATTTCGTCCATGGCCTCCGACGGCGGGGTGTGGGTGTTCGTGCGCGACACCGGCCCCGGCATGAGCCGCGAACAGCGGGAACAGGCCTTCGAGCCGTTCTACACCACCAAGAAGAAGGGCACCGGCCTTGGCCTTGCCCTGGTGCACAAGACCATGCGCGACCACGGCGGCCGGGCGCAGATCGATTCCGAGGTGGGGCGCGGCACCACGGTGGCGCTGTTCTTTCCGGGGGCGGGGCACGCCGCCCGGCCCGGCGGAGCAGGGGGGATGGACGCGCAGGAGGGCGGCGACCCGCTTGACCATGGTACGGACATTCCGGCGGGCGGATGCCCCGGCGCGGCGGCCTTCGACATGGCCATGTCCAGCCGGGAAGGGCGGGGCGAGGGCGACCACGGCAGCGCATCGGGACGGGACGCCCGGAACGGGGCCGGACACGATCATGCCGTCTCCAGACAATCCACGACAGACCAGTCCGCCACGGATACGGTCATCGACATAACCGAGGACAGACGATGAAGCGACTTCCGGTCATCGACGACGAACCCGGTCACCGCCTGATGGTCCGCGCCGTCATGCCGGGCGCGGGCATCCGTGCAGCCACCACCAAGGAAACGAGATGAAGCGACTTCTGGTCATCGACGACGAGCCCGGGCATCGCCTGATGGTCCGCGCCGTCATGCCAGGCGCGGGCATCCGTGCAGCCACCACCAAGGAAACGAGATGAAGCGACTTCTGGTCATCGACGACGAGCCCGGGCATCGCCTGATGGTCCGCGCCGTCATGGAGGACAGCGGCTGGAGCGTGGAAGAGGCCGGTTCCGGCGAGGAAGGCCTGGAACTGCTGGCCCAGGACCGCGTGAACGTGGTGCTGCTGGACATGCGCATGCCCGGCATGGACGGCCAGGAAACCCTGGCCCGCATCCAGGACATGTATCCCGGTCTGCCCGTGGTCATGCTGACCGCCTTCGGCACCGTGGGCTCCGCCGTGGTGGCCATGAAGAAGGGCGCCTTCGATTACCTGACCAAGCCCGCCGACAACGAGGAATTGACGGCCGTGCTGGAGAAGGCCTGGGATTTCGGCAGGCTGATGGAAGAGAACGAGAACCTGCGCCGCCGCCTGAGCGACGACGACCCCACCGCGCCCATCGTGGGGGCCAGCCAGGCCATGTGCCGGGTGCGCGACTTCATCCGGCAGGCCGGACCCAGCGAGGCCACCATCCTGATCATGGGCGAGTCCGGCACCGGCAAGGAACTGGTCGCGCAGGCCCTGCACGACGCCAGCAACCGCGCCGCCCAGCCCCTGGTGAAGGTGAACTGTGCGGCCCTGCCCGGCCACCTGCTGGAAAGCGAACTGTTCGGGTACATGAAGGGCGCGTTCACCGGGGCCGTGCGCGACAAGCCGGGGCGCTTCCAACTGGCGCGCGGCGGCACGCTGTTCCTCGACGAGATCGGGGAACTGCCGCTGGAATTGCAGTCCAAGCTGCTGCGCGCCCTGCAGGAGCGCGTGGTGGAGCCCTTGGGCGCGGTGCGCCCGGTGCCCGTGGATGTGCGCATCATCGCGGCCACCAACCGCGACCTCAAACGCGCGGTGGAGGCGGGCGAATTCCGCGAGGACCTCTTTTTCCGGCTCAACGTGCTGGAAGTGGTTTCGCCCCCCCTGCGCGACCGGCTGGAGGACTTGCCCACGCTGGCCGGGCGCCTGCTGGAGCGGCTGTGCCGCAAGAACAAGAAGGGCATCCGCAGCGTGAGCCCGGAATTTCTCGACGCGCTGATGCGCTATGCCTGGCCCGGCAACGTGCGCGAACTGGAAAACGTGCTGGAGCGGTCGCTGATTCTCAGCCGTTCGGATACGCTGGGCCCCGAATCGCTGCCCTCGCAGGTGCTGACCGACCGTCCCGAAAGGTGGCAGGACCGGATGGTCCGGCCAGAGAGGTCCGAACGGTTTGACAGGCCCGAACGGTTCGACAGGCTGGACCGTTCCGACCGGCCGGACATGGCGGGTGCGCCGCGTGCCGACGCGGGTTGGCCCGGCGAGGGCGATGCTCCCATGGCCGGGTGGTCCGGCGGCGGGGGCGTGCCGGGGGCCTACCCCGGCTCGCTGGACGACGCGGAACGCGATGCCCTGCTGCGCGCGCTGGAAGTGCACGGGGGGCATCGGGAACGCACGGCGGACGCGCTGGGCATCAGCAGGCGCACCCTGCAATACAAGCTGAAGAAGTTCGGGTTGATCCGGCGCGGCATGTAGCCCGCCAGGGAGGCGTCATGAACAGGTTGCGCGGTAGTTCCGTCCTTGCGGCCCTTGTTGTTGCGGCAACCCTTGTCTCCGGGTGTTCCGGCAAGAGCATGCAGGCCTCGCACCTGCTGGAGCAGGGCCGCTATGCAGAGGCCGCCACGGCCTACGCGCAGGTGACGGCCGAAGATCCGTCCGACTGGCAGGCCGGGGTGCGCCACGGCTATGCCCTGTACCGCAAGGGCGACCATGCGGCGGCACAGGCCGTGCTCGTGCCGCTGATGGACGACTGGCGCGCGGCCCAGTACGCCAGGTTCTGGGCGGGCATCGCCGCCATCGCCGCCCGTGACGGCGACGCGGCCCGCGCCGCGTGGTCCGGCTGGACCACGGACAGGTTCGAGGTGCTCCGGGTGGTGCGCCCGCGCGTCGAACTGCTGCGTGCGGACGAACTGGCCCTTGGCCCGCAGTCGGCGGATTTGTACGCCCGCGAGGCTGCCCAGGCCAATGCCCTGGAAGAGATGAAGCGCGCCCGCGACATGTTCCGGCGGGGCATGGACAGGGGCGACGTGCCCGATCCGGCGTTGCCGCCGACCCCCGTGGAATATCTGCCGTAACTCCGTTTTCCTGGGGTGCGGGCTGGCCGGCAGGGCGTGAGGCCGGGCAGGGCGGCCGTTGCCGGTGGCCTTGTCCGCGTCGCCGGGGTCGCGGTTGCACGGCGCGAAACATGAAAAACCACCCCGCAAAGGGTGGTTTTCGCATTGCAAATATCGATGCAAAGACCCTCGTGACGGGTATCCACTTGCGGATGGGGGGCGTATTGCCGTAGGTTGGCCGATGAACCTCGGCACCGCGCCCGTATTCCGGCGGGATGTCCGCCAGTGGTGCGGTCCGGCAATCCTCCATGAGTGTCCCATGAGCGAGCCCGCCCTCCATCCCGTCTTCGACATCGATGCCGTGCTGCACCGCCTGCAAGGCGACCGCGAATTCCTCACGCTGCTGCTCGATACCTTCCTGCCCGACTTCGTCGACCGGCTGGCCAAGATGCAGGCCGCACTGGGAGAAGGGCGGCTGGACGACCTTGCCCGGCTGGCGCACAGCCTGAAGGGGGCCTCCGCCACCATCGGCGCGTCGCGGCTGCACCACCGGGCCTCGGCCCTTGATCAGGCCTGCCGCAACGAAGACCTGGCCGTGGCCCGCCGGGAATGGCTGGGTCTGCTGGAGGATTCCGAGGCCACCCGCACGGAGATCGCGGCGTGGCTGACGGTCAACAGGGGCTGAACCGGACGGCCGCGCAGGCCCGCGTCAGGATGCGTCGCCATCCTCGAAGCAGCCTTCCGGGCAGAAGGCCATCAGTTCGGTGAGCACCCCGTCCGGGGCCACGTCGCTGACCAGAAACGGCCTTTCGTCCCCTTCGCGCCACCCGACGATGTCGGGCGCCAGTTCCGTGCATGCCCCGCATCCGCTGCAATCGCCCGGCGAAAGCAGCACTTCCCTGAATCCGCGTGGCGTGGCCGTGGCGTCCTGTTGCGCGTCCATTCCCCGTACCGGGTCCTGCCGGTTGGTCATGTGCCCTCCCGGGCGCGTCCGCGCGCCCATCCTTGAACTATGGCCGCTGGCGGGGCGAGGCAAGGGGCTGCCGTCGGCAGACGTCCTTCGTTCGTCCTCCATCCGCGCCCGCGTCCGGCAAACGCCAACGGGGCACGACGCGCGTCGTGCCCCGTTGCCGGCATTGCGTGGCGGCCGTCCGGCGAACACGCTAGGGGCTGTTCCTAAATTAGGCTTTTCGTTCGTTGGCAAGGAAAACAAGCCTGCCATGAGGGAGTGCGGCAGCCGTTAGGCGAGCCTGCGAGCCTTACGGATGGCGACCGCACCGCATACTCTTCTCGTATTCGACCGAGCCTTAGCCGTTAGGCGAGCGCGCAGCGCGAGTCTTACGGATAAGGACAGCAACGCCATGGCAGGCGAAGTTTGACCTCGTTGCGCACGATGTCCGTAGGGCTCGCAAGCTCGCCCAACGGCCACGCTTCGCGCCCTTCGGGTCGGACGCCAACGGGCGAAAGGGCAATTTAGAAACAGCCCTAGGGATTGAGGTCTTCATACACCTTGCCCACCGACTTGGCCGAGGGGGTCAGGGTGCGGGCGCCGGGTTCCCAGCGGGCGGGGCAGACTTCGGCCGGATGGTCCCGCAGGTGCTTGTTGGCCTGCATCTTGCGCACCAGTTCGGCGGCGTTGCGGCCCACGTTGTAGAAATTCACCTCGGACCCCACCAGCACCCCTTCCGGGTTGATGATGAAGGTGCCGCGCAGGGCGGTGCCCGCGCTTTCATCGTACACGCCGAAGTAGCGCGAAACCGTCCCGGTGGGGTCGGCGGCCATCTGGTAGCGCACGTTCTCCAGCAGGCGTTCGGAATTGCGCCAGGCCAGGTGCGAGAATTTGGTGTCGGTGGACACGGAGATCACTTCCACGCCCAGTTCCTTGAGGGACTCGTGGCGTTCGGCAAGGTCCGCCAGTTCGGTGGGGCACACGAAGGTGAAGTCTGCCGGGTAGAACACCAGCACGGTCCATTTGCGGTCCTGCTGCAATTTTTCCAGCGAAACCTGGCCGAAGGAACCTTCGGTGGGATCGTAGGTGTCCATGGTGAAGGGCTTGACCGGGCGACCGACGATGGCGGAGGCGGGGTATTCCTGTTGGGTGGGGCAGCTCATGTTCGATGACTCCTTTGAAAAGAGTTGTTAGTAATGATTTCTGGTATCACTTATGGCAGTGCCGGGCCGATCCGTCAAGGGGAAGCGAGAAAAAAAGTGATCCCGCGCCATGCGCCGGAATCGTGCGCACAATGCGGGGGAATGCCGGAAGCGGCCGGTACGGCGCATGCCGGGTGAAGGATGCGTGCGCGGATGACGGCGACCGCCCTGACGTGCGCCCGTGCAAACGCAAACGCCGCACGGATGGAAATCCGTGCGGCGTGAATCGGCGGGCCGGAGAGGGCGGAAGCGTCAGTCGATCCACTTGCCCTTGTCGTAGCGGATGATCTCGGTGACGCGGCGGGCCTTGACCATGGTGAAGTCGCCCGCAAGGGCGGCTTCCTTGGTGGCGGCGCGGCTTTCGAATTCCTGTTCGTGGTAGACGATGAGCCCCACGTACTTGGCGCCGGGGCCTTGTGCGTCGTGCACGTCGGTGGAGAGCGAGTCGGGATCCACGGCCAGATAGCGGGCCACGAATTCGTGGCCGTTCTGCACCACGTCCTTGCGGGTCTGGCAGGGACGCAGACTTTCGTTCATGTGGCGCAGCTTGGCGCGGGCCAAGGTATCGAGCTTGTTGTGCACTTCCTCGATGGTGTCGCCCACGGACTTCTTGGCGGGAGCCACCTTGGCCACCTGAGTGGTCTTGGGAGCGGCCTTGCCGGCCTGGGCAGGCTTCTGCGTGGCGGCCTTGGCGGTCTTGTCGGCCGTCTTGCCCGTGGTCTGGGCGGCGGCCTTCTTCGTCTGCTGCGCCGGGGAGGCGGTGACGGCGCTATCCGCCGCGCCTGCCGGAGAAACGCAGACAGCCCCGGCCAGGACCAGAGCCAGGGTAACGGGCAGCGTCAGGGCCTTTGCGGCCATCGCGATGCGGCCTTGCTTCATCGACTTCGTCTCCGTTTGCGGAAAGGCCCGGCGGGTTTCCCCACCGGGCCTTCATGGTCCGTTGTGCTACTTGATGAAGGAGAGTTCGACCCGGCGGTTCAGCTTGCGGGTCTCTTCGGTGCTGTTGTCGTACTTGGGCTGGGACTCGCCGTAGCCCTTGGTGATCAGGCGCGAGGATTCCACGCCCTGCTTGACCAGGAAGTCCTTGACCGACTTGGCGCGGGCTTCGGACAGCTTCTGGTTGTATTCGTCGGTGCCGAGGCTGCAGGTGTGACCGGCAACTTCAATCGAGCCCTTCTTGGACTTCAGGATGGAGGCGGTTTCCACCAGGATGCTGGTGGCGGTGGCGTCCAGCTTGGCCGAGTTCAGGGCGAACTGGATGCTGCGCAGCACGATCACTTCGTCCATGGGGGCGGCGGCAGCGGCGGGGGCGGCCTTTTCTTCGTAGAAGACGTCGCGCACGAACTTGTCGAGGGCGGCTTCGTTGGCCAGCAGTTCGGGGCCCTTGGCGGTGACGGCGCAGCCGTTCAGCTTGGCGATGGCGTCAAGGGTGGCCTGGCCGGCGGGCTTGTCGGCCATGGAAATGACGTGCAGGCACAGGCCGGGGTTGGTGGAGAGCAGCATCTTGGCTTCGGCCACCGGGTCGGAACCCAGGTTGGATTCGCCGTCGCTGACCATGATCATGGCGGCCTTGCGCTTCATGGCCTTGGCGTAGGTGGCCTTCTGCAGGCCGGTGCCCATGGGGGTCAGGCGGGCGAAGGTGTCTTCGTTTTCATTCAGCTTCTTGATGGCCTTTTCATAGGACGCCTTGTCCCACGCGGCCACGGGCTGGATTTCGGTGGACGGGGCGAAGGTGTGCAGGCCGCCTTCGTAGCCCAGCGCCGGGATTTTGGCGTTGATGGCCGAGAGCAGCTTCTTGGTCAGTTCCATCTTGTTCTTGCCGACCTTCTCGTGCGACATCATCATGGACCCGGAGTAGTCCACGAAGAAGTCGAAGCTGGCGATTTTGGGAACAAGGGTGGATTGACCGGCGGCGAAGGCCGGAGCGGCGCAGACGAGCATGAGCGCCGCGACCAGAGTCAGAAGTTTCGCGATTTTCATGGGAGCCTCCAAAATAGCTGATGTTGACGCAGGGTAAAAACTCCAGCCCGGAATTATCTTCATATTGTGCAAGTTACCGACAAAACATGGTCGTGACAAGACCATTCTGCGTTTTAGGCACAAAGTTTCCGATTTTTCATGGGCCGCATGCCGTCACGCGGACTCTTGCGGAGCCTCCATGGCGGCTTCCAGAGCTTCATCCAGCGTCGGGTGGGCGAAAATGACAGAGCCCGCGTCGTGCACGGTCCAGCCCGGGGCCGCGCCGCTCCCTCCCGCAAGCACGGCCGCCAGCGTCACCAGATGCGACACGCCGTGTCCCACGGCGGTCACGCCCCGGATGCGCCCGTCAACCCAGACGATCTTGATGAAACCCTGCGTCGTTCCATACGCCTGCGCAATGGGATTGGCAATGAGCATAGAGCGGGAAACACGGGGGGAAAATCCCGCATTCTTCAATTCTTCCGCGGTAGGGCCAACGCGCATCGCTTCCAGGTGGCCGTAGATGCACGCGGGCATCACGCCCGCGTCGTAGGCCGTTGCAGTCGCGCCGCAGGCGTGGCGCACCGCGTAGCGGGCCTGATGGTCCGCCGCGTGGGCCAGCAGGGTGCGGCCGTTCACGTCGCCGATGGCGTACACGCGCGGGGCCGCGCGCAGGCATTCGTCGGTCTGCACCCAGCCCGGCCCGCGCAGGGTTGCGCCCAGCACGTCAAGGCCGATTCCGGCGGACGCCGGGCGGCGTCCCACGGCCAGCAGCGCCTTGCTCGCGGAAAGCTCCTCGCCGTCCTCGAAGCGCAGCACGGCGCGGCCGCCGGTCCCCCCATCCCCGTCGCCTCCCTCGCGCCCCTCGTGCCCCTCGTGCACAGTCGCCAGCGAGGCCACCTTGCGCCCGGTGTGGATGGCCCACCCCTCGCGCGCGTAGACCTTGCGCAGGGTGTCGCCCACTTCGGGGTCCTCGGTGGGGGCCAGGCGGCCCATGCCTTCCACGATGGTGATGCGCGTGCCGAGGCGGGAGAAGAAGTCGGCCATTTCCAGGCCGATGGCCCCGCCGCCCACCACGATCAGGCTTTCCGGGGCTTCGGTCACGTCGAGCAGCGCGGTGGAGTCGAGCACCGCCGCGCCGTCGGCGGCAAGGCCGGGAAAGCTGGCCGGAGTGGAGCCGGTGGCCACGATCAGGGTACCCCAGGCAAGCCGGGTTTCCTGCGTGGCGCCGTCGGGCTGCACGGCGGTGACGGTGAGTTCGCCGTCCCCGTCCCCCGCGATATCGGCGGGCGGCGCGGCGGTCACCCGCCCTTCGCCTGCGTACACGGCGATGCCCGCCGCCTTCAGGCGCTTTTCCAGCGCCTGCCGGGTGCCCTTGACGTACCTGTCCTTGCGCTGTTGCAGGGCGGGCAGGTCGAAGGCGATGTGCCCGTCGGCGCCTTTCAGCTTCTTTTGCGCTTCCAGCAGCGGCAGGGCGGCGGTGGCCCCCAGCAGCAGCTTGGTGGGGATGCACCCCCGGTTCAGGCAGGTGCCGCCCAGGCCGTCACGGTCCACCAGCGCCACGGAAAGCCCGCGCGCCGCCGCATCGAAGGCGGCCCGGCTTCCGCCGGGCCCTCCTCCGAGTATGATCATGTCGTAGCGGGCGCTAGGCGTCATCCGTCAGCACCATGTTGCGGGCCGCCGCCGTCTCGTCCAGCCTGCGCACCGGCGTGTTCACCGGGGCCGCATGCAGCGCTTCGGGGTCCTGCGCCGCCGATTCCAGAATGGCGATGAGGTCGTCCGCGAATTCGTCGAGCGTCTGCCTGCTCTCGGTTTCCGTGGGCTCGAACATCAGGCATTCCTTGACGATGAGCGGAAAGTAGATGGTGGGGGCGTGGTAGCCCTTGTCCAGCAGGGCCTTGGCCACGTCCAGCGCGCGGATGCCGCATTCGGCGTGGTTGCAGGCCGAGGCCACGAACTCGTGCATGCAGATGCGGTCGTGGGGGATTTCCAGCACCTTTTCCAGCCGCTTGCGCAGGTAGTTGGCGTTGAGCACCGCGTATTCCGAAACGCGTTCCAGCCCTTCGCCGCCCAGGCGCAGGATGTAGGCATAGGCCTTCAGCAGCACGCCGAAGTTGCCGTAGAACGGGGCCATGAAGCCGATGGATTTCGGATGGTCGTAGTTCAGGTAGTAGCGGCCGTCGTGCAGCTTTTCCACCCGCGAGATGGGCAGGTACGGCACCAGCCGTTCGCTGACGCCCACCGGACCCGCGCCGGGGCCGCCGCCGCCGTGCGGGGTGGCGAAGGTCTTGTGCAGGTTCAGGTGCACCACGTCGAAGCCCACGTCGCCCACGCGCATCTTGCCGAGGATGGCGTTGAGGTTGGCGCCGTCGTAGTACAGCAGGGCGTCCACCGCGCGCAGCTTTTCGACGATGCGCGGCAGGTGGTTTTCGAACAGCCCCAGGGTGTTGGGGCAGGTCATCATCAGGGCGGCCACGTCGTCGGTCAGGGCGGCTTCCAGCGCGTCCGGGTCGACCATGCCGTCCTTCGACTCGATGTTGATCACCTCGTACCCGGCCAGCGCGGCCGAGGCGGGGTTGGTGCCGTGGGCGGAATCCGGGCAGATGACCTTGGTCTTACGGTTGCCCTTGTCCTTGTGGTAGGCGGCGATGAGCATGGCGCCGGTAAGTTCGCCGTGCGCGCCCGCCATGGGGTGCAGGGTGAACGCGCGCATGCCGGTGATCTCGCACAAGAGGCGCTCGGTCTCCCACATCACCTCCAGCGCGCCCTGGGTGTACTGGCCCGCGCCCTTCAACTGGGCCATCAGCGGGTGCAGCCGGGTGAAGCCCGGCAGGGCGGCCACCTGTTCGGTGAACTTGGGGTTATATTTCATGGTGCACGAGCCGAGGGGGTAGAAGTTGGAATCCACCCCGAAGTTCAGGCGCGACAGCCGCGTGAAGTGGCGCACCACGTCCAGTTCGCCCAGTTCGGGCAGGGCGGGGCGCTTGGCGCGCAACAGGTTCGCGGGCAGCATGTCGGCCGCGTGCCTCTTGGGCTCGGCGGGCAGGCAGGCGGTGCGGCCGGGTACGGATGCGGCGAAGGCGGTCTTCACAGGATACCTCCCAGCATTTCGGCCAGAATGCCGACCTGTTCGAAGCTGTTCTTTTCGGTGCAGGCCACCAGCAGCACGTCGTCCATGCCCGAGTAGTAACGGCCCACGGGGAAGCCGGGCACGTAGCCGCGCGCGGTGAGCCGGTCCACCGCCTCGAAGGCGGGAACGGGCAGCCGCACGGCGAACTCGTTGCCGAAGGGGGCGGTGTTCAGCGGGCGCACCCCGGCGATGGCGGTCAGCCGGTCCATGGCGTAGCGGGCGCGTTCCATGGAAAGCTCGGCCGTGCGGATCAGGCCTTCGGGGCCCAGCAGGCACAGGTGCACCAGCGTGCGCAGGGCGCACAGGGCCTGGTTGGAGCAGATGTTGGACGTGGCCTTGGCGCGGCGGATGTGCTGTTCGCGCGCCTGCAACGTGAGCACGTAGCCGGTGCGGCCTTCGATGTCGTTGGTGCGGCCCACGATGCGGCCGGGCATCTGGCGCACCATGTCCTTGGTGCAGGTCATGATGCCGAGGTACGGCCCGCCGAAGCTCAGGGGCTGGCCCAGCGACTGGCCTTCGGCCACGGCGATGTCCGCGCCCATTTCGCCGGGCGTCTTCAGCACCGACTGCATGACCGGGTACACCGAGATGACCGACGCGGCCTTCTGGCTTCTGGCGTGGGCGAACAGGTCGGTGAAGTCCTCCACCACCCCGAAGAAGTTGGGGTTCTGCACCACCACGGCGGCGCAGCCGGTGTCCACGGCGGCCTTCAGGGCGGCCATGTCCGACCTGCCGTCCACCTGCGGCACGGTGACCAGGTCCAGCGAGAGGTTGGACGTGTACGAGGCCAGCATGGTGCGCCAGATGGGGCTGACCGCCTCGTCGATGACCAGCTTGCGGCGCTTGGTGGCGCGCACGGCCATCATCATGGCCTCGAAGATGGCCGAGCCGCCGTCATACACGGAGGCGTTGGCGCAATCCATGTCCAGCAGGCGGCACACCGCCGTCTGGTACTCGAAGATGGCTTGCAGGGTGCCCTGCGAGGCTTCGGGCTGGTAGGGGGTGTAGGCGGTGTAGAATTCACCGCGCGAGACCAGCGCGTCCACGGCGGCCGGGATGTGGTGGCTGTAGAAGCCGCCACCCAGAAAGCTGACCACGTCGGTGCGGTTGCGGGCGGCCATTTCTTCCATCCTGGCCAGCACCTGCATCTCGCTGAGGCCCAGGGGCAGCTCGAAGCTGCGCGGGCGCATCTCTGCCGGAATGTCGACGAAAAGATCCTCGATGCTCTGCACGCCGATGACGGAGAGCATTTCCCGGACCTCCTCTGGGGAGTGCGGGATGAACGGCATGGGCTGCTCCTTGCCGCTAGTGGGCTTCGCGCGCGACGACGGCTTCGTAGTCGGCGGCGGAGAGCAGGCCCTCGGGCTTGCCGTCCAGCTTCACGCGCACCATCCAGCCGTCGGTGTAGGGCGACTGGTTCACCAGTTCCGGCGCGCCGGACAGGGCGTCGTTGACGGCGCTGACGGTGCCGGCGAGCGGCGAGTAGAGTTCGCTGGCGGCCTTCACCGATTCCACCGAGCCCATTTCCTGGCCGTTGGCCAGGGTGTCGCCCACGGCGGGCAGGTCCACGAAGGTCAGGTCGCCCAGCTGTTCCTGGGCGAACTGGGTGATGCCGATGACGGCCTCGTCGCCCTCGATGCGCACCCATTCATGGGTGTCGGTGTAGAGCAGGTCGGCGGGAATGGACATGTGTGCCTCCTGGAAAGGTTCGGCCTGTGGTGGGGGCCAGTGGGGGTGTGTGGGATGCGCGGCGCGGGCGCGGCGGTCACGGCCCGGCTGCGGTGTGCGGCGCTGTTGCGAACGGCGCGGGGCGCGGCCAGCCCCGGCGCAGGGCGGGCATGCCGTTTCCGCGGGGAAAGGACACGCCGGATGCGCCGGAACACGGCGAGCACGCCGGTGCACCGGTAATAGCCGGACACGGCGTGGCCCGCAAGTGCCGCGACACATTGAAAAGAGGGCGTCGGCGCGCCTACTTTTCCGTCTTTTCGAGGTGTACGCCGAGCTTTTCGATTTCGTCCAGCAGCAGCTGGCGGCGGATGGGCTTTACGATGAAGCTGACGGCGTCGCCCAGAAAGAAGGCGTCGTGCACTTCCTGCGAATCGTCCAGGCCGGAGATCATGATGACCTTCACGGCCTTTTCGGGGGCGACGCCCTCTTCCTTCTCGATCTCGCGGATTTCGCGCAGGGCCTGCTGCCCGTCGGCGTTGGGCATGAGGATGTCGAGGGTGACCACGTCGTAGGGTTCGCCGTCCTTGAGGGCGGAACGGAACGCCTGCACGCCTTCCTCGCCGTCGGTGGCGATGTCGACATACCCGAAGGGGTGAAGGATCTTCTGGACCAGTCTGCGGCTGTCGAAGTCGTCGTCAACGACCAGGAATTTCATCGGAACGTCCTTCTGCCTGCGCGCGGGATGCGCCGTGGTTTCGCCGCCGCGCCAGCGTGGGGCGGCGGCCTGATGGATGCCCGGTACACGCGTTGCGGTCCATTACGCGTGCAATATCGACGCACTCCGGCGTCGCCCCTCGGAATTGCTGACGAACATAGCCGCGAGCGGTGGCGGGGTCAATGAGCGTTAGCGCGCCATGTGTCTTTCTTTATGGAATGGCCGTAAGCGGGGCCAGCCGTCTATACACCCGCCGCCGCGAAGGCCCGGTCCACGATGTCCACGGCCTCCTGCTGGATGCGCTTGAGGTGGTCCGGCCCTTTGAAGCTCTCGGTGTAGATCTTGTACATGTCCTCGGTGCCGGAGGGCCGCGCGGCGAACCAGCCGTCGTCGGTGATGACCTTCAGCCCCCCGATGGAGGCCCCGTTGCCGGGGGCCTTCGTCAGCATGGCGGTGATGGGCGCGCCCGCAAGTTCCGTGGCGGTGAGCACGTCGGGCGACAGGTTGGCGAGCACGGCCCTGCGTTCCGCCCCGGCGGGCGATTGCAGCCGTTCGTACAGCGGCGCGCCGAACTGCTCGGTGAGCCTGGCGTACAGTTCCGCCGGGTCGCGGCCTTCCACGGCCATGATCTCGGCGGCCAGCAGGTTCAGCAGCAGGCCATCCTTGTCCGTGGTCCACACCGTGCCGTCGCGCCGCAGGAACGAGGCCCCGGCGCTTTCCTCGCCCCCGAAGCCGCAACTGCCTTCCAGCAGCGGCTGCACGAACCACTTGAAGCCCACGGGCACCTCCACCACCTTGCGGCTCAGCGAGGCGGCCACCCGGTCCACCATGGAACTGGTGACCAGCGTCTTGCCCACGGCGCACTGCGGCGACCATTGCGGGCGGTGGCGGAACAGGTACCACACGGCCACGGCCAGGTAGTGGTTGGGGTTCATCAGGCCCGATGCGGTGACGATGCCGTGGCGGTCCGCGTCGGCGTCGTTGCCGAAGGCCACGTCGAACTTGTCGCGCAGATTGATCAGCCCGGCCATGGCCCACGGGGACGAGCAGTCCATGCGGATCTTGCCGTCCTTGTCCAGCGGCATGAACCGGAAGGTGGGGTCCACCGCGTCGTTCACCACGGTGATGTCGAGGCCGTAGGCTTCCGCGATGGGGCGCCAGTAGGCCAGCGACGAGCCGCCCAGCGGGTCCGCACCCAGCTTGAGCCCGGCGGCCTTGATGGCGGGCATGTCCACCACCGAGGCCAGGTCGTCCACATAGCCGCGCACGAAGTCGCGCTGGCTCACGCACGGGGCGGCCAGCGCGTCGCGCAGGTGCATGCGGCGCACGGGGCGGTTGCCGTCATCCAGAAGTTCGTTGGCGCGGCGCTGAATCCACTTGGTGGCGTCGGTGTCCGCCGGGCCGCCGTGGGGCGGATTGTACTTGAAGCCGCCGTCTTCGGGCGGGTTGTGGGAGGGCGTGATGACGATGCCGTCGCCAAGGCCCTGCGCGCGGCCCGCGTTCCAGGTGAGGATGGCGTGCGAGATGACCGGGGTGGGGGTGTAGCCGCCGCCCTGCTGGATGACCGTGGACACGCCGTTGGCAGCCAATACTTCCAGCGCGGTGCGGTGGGCGGGTTCCGACAGGGCGTGGGTGTCCATGCCCAGGAACAGCGGCCCGGTTATGCCGACTTGCGCGCGGTATTCGCACACCGCCTGGGTGACGGCGAGGATGTGTTCCTCGTTGAAGCTGCCGGACAGCGCGCCGCCCCGGTGGCCGGAGGTGCCGAAGGACACGCGCCGCTCGGGCGCGGCGGTATCCGGATGTTCGGTATAGTAGGCGGCGACCAGCGCCGGAATGTCCACCAGTTGCGAAGGTTCGGGCCGCTGCCCGGCCCGCGGATGCGTTGCCATGCGTTCTCCTGCCCTCCGGGCGCGAAGTGTGCCGAAGTGTTTGGAGAATTTGTATACCGTCGGGGCAGGGCGAGCGCAAGGGTGGGTGGGGTATAATCTTTATAGGTTGAAGACTGAGGTGCCGTATGCTCAAACTAAGAGTTGTCCCACGGATGGCCTTTTGATACTGCTAAATGCACTGGAATGGCGCTGTGTTCTGTCTCAAATTTCATGGTTAATGACTTAGCCGTAATGTGGGTGTTTTGAAGCAGAAAACAAGTGATGTTGGCCTTTCGAATCATGGCATAACATGTTTTGTATATGATTATGATTTAGAGTTTTAAGCGCGGAGTAGTTGGATTGGGGAAATCGAGGAAGTTTGTTTGTATTAGGGCTGCGCAGGGTGTGTGGAGTATGGCATGATGAATATAAATTCATATAAAGAAGAAATAAGTAGAGCGTTTTTTTATACTTTGGCGACGGGTTGCGGATTTACAGTGGAGTTTCCTCGGGCAGATAATGATAGCGTTGATTGTCAGGTGCGATATAATGGGAAATTGCATAGCAGTAGTATATTGTATTCTCCACATATAGACGTTCAGTTGAAGGCAACGTCGGCACCAAACGTGGATGGCTCTGAGCTTGTGTATGCACTTAAAAAGAAGAATTACAATGACCTGAGAGAAAGAAGCCATATTCCAAAGATTCTTGTGGTCTTTGTAATGCGACATCCACATTCAAGGGTTAATGTCCGTTCAGGTATTACGTCAATATACGGAGATGCTTATTGGGCTTTTTTTGAAGGGGCGGTAGCCTTGCCTGTGGGGCAAGAGAATAAGAACGTAAGAATACCCTTGGCGAATCGTTTTACACGTGATGTTTTATTTAAAATGATGCTGAATAGTTCTCGCGATGTGGAGGTGGGCCATGGGTTGTAAAATTTTCCAATATCGCGATTTGCCTATAAAGCATAGCATGTTGTGTCGGTTTATCGAATCTCAAGGATGGAGGGTTGCTCATACTCTTCGCAGTGGAGCTTTGGTTTACACAAAGGGGGAAAGCGAGAAGGAATTGCTGATTCCTACGGATGCTTCGTATTCTGATTATAAGAAAATGCTGTATGCAGCGTTGGATGATATTGCTACGGTGTACGATGTCCGTGTTGATATCTTGTTGGGGAAAATTGCTTTTCCAGATTCTGATTCCTTTAAATTTAGCTTGAAAAGTTCTTTTACAAAGTATGGAGTTGTTCCTTTTGATTCTTTTGTGGATTATGCAACTTCTCTTAAGACTTGGATTTTATCTGGCGCAGCTTTTGTGTTGAATCCTGCCAAGTTTCATAAAAAAATATCTTATAAATGCACGGAAGAGTGGTTTGGGCGTTGTCGTGTTGGTCAAAGTGAGTTTGGAAGTTATGTGATGAATGTGGTCTTTCCGCTTGAGCCAGAAAAAGCAGATGATCAACATCAACTGCTTACGGTGAATAGGGAAATGCCTTTTACTCGAAAGATTACAAGTGTGCTCTATAGGAGCGCTTGCTTGGTGCAGCAAGCCATAGATGAAGATGACTTAAGCCAGATTACTGAGGCGGGGAATCGCGGGCAATATGCGATAAGCGCCAACATGTGCTCAGCAATTGTTGATATGTATGACGCAACGAGAGGGGCAGATATATCTTTGCAGCCCGAATGGTCTGCGGAATTGCCTATTGATGATAGCGATATGCCAAGTATTCTAACTTTTCGCCGGGAGCATAGGCATGCAATTGAGGACGTCGCCAAGGAGCTGACCCCGCAACTTGGCACGACGAGGGAGGATTTGTCTGGATTTGTGAAAAAGCTCAGCAGGGGTGTTGGAGAAAATGAGGGAGTTGTTACAATCCTTTCTGGTTCTGGGCAGAATAACTATACCTTGCGGCTTGAGAATCAAGAGTATTTAAAGGCAATCGACGCACATCAGAATGAGATTCCTGTTTTCGTTTCAGGCACTATTGTGCGCCGGGGGAATAATTTGTCAATTGATCCGGTCGAGCGCTTTGAAATTATGAGAGCCCCTGAATAAGGAGCCTATATGAAAAGCCTCGGATGCCCTTGAGGACATCCGGGGCTTTTGTTTTTCCCGCTTTCTCTTCTTCTCTTCCGCCGCCGCCGTGCTTCCTACACATTGAACAGGAAGTGCACCACGTCGCCGTCCTTCATCACGTATTCCTTGCCTTCCACGCGCAGCACCCCGGCGGAACGGCAGGCCGCCTCGGTGCCGTGCTTCACGTAGTCGTCGTAGCCGATGACCTCGGCCCGGATGAAGCCGCGTTCGAAGTCGGTGTGGATCACGCCCGCGCAGGCCGGGGCCTTCCAGCCCTGCTGGATGGTCCAGGCGCGCACTTCCTTCTCGCCCACGGTGAAGTAGCTGGCAAGGCCCAGCGTGTGGTAGCCGGTGCGGATGATGCGCACCAGGCCGCTTTCCTCGATGCCGTACGACGCCAGCATTTCGGCCTGTTCCTCGTCGGAAAGGCCCTGCAATTCTTCCTCGATCTTGGCGCAGATGACCACCATGTCGCAGCCGCGCTGTTCGGCCAGTTCGCGCACGCGGCGCACGTGGTCGTTGTTGCCGTCCAGGTTCGCCTCGTCCACGTTGGCGCAGTAGATGACCTTCTTGGCGGTGATCAGGCCCATTTCGCGCATGGCCTGTTTGAACAGGTCGTTGTCCTTGCCTTCGAAGGTGGCGGCCGGGTTGCCCGCGTTCATGTGTTCCAGCAGGCGGCCCAGTTCTTCGGACGCGGCCTTGGCGTCCTTGTCGAACTTGGACATCTTTGAAAGGCGCTCGTACCGCTTTTCGGCGGACTGGATGTCGGCCAGCAGCAGTTCGGTCTCGATGGTCTCTATGTCGCGGATGGGGTCGATGGCCCCGTCCACGTGGGTGATGTTCTCGTCGTCGAAGCAGCGCGCCACTTCGAGAATGGCGGCGCATTCGCGGATGTTGGCCAGAAACTGGTTGCCCAGCCCTTCGCCCTTGCTGGCCCCGCGCACCAGCCCCGCGATGTCGATGAAGTCCACCGTGGCGTGGATGGTCTTCTGCGGCCTGGCCATTTCGGTCAGCTTGTCGATGCGCGGGTCGGGCACGGCCACCGTGGCCTTGTTGGGCTCTATGGTGCAGAAGGGGTAGTTGGCCGCCTCGGCGTTCTGGGCCTTGGTCAGCGCGTTGAACAGGGTGGACTTGCCC
Source organism: Nitratidesulfovibrio sp. 1201_IL3209 (assembly GCF_036763125.1). Taxonomy (NCBI): domain Bacteria; kingdom Pseudomonadati; phylum Thermodesulfobacteriota; class Desulfovibrionia; order Desulfovibrionales; family Desulfovibrionaceae; genus Nitratidesulfovibrio; species Nitratidesulfovibrio sp. 1201_IL3209. The sequence goes on along the minus strand of NZ_JBAIYT010000007.1, from coordinate 52,467 downwards.
ACGTTGGGCAGTCCGACGATGCCTATGCTGAGAGCCATGTCTGTCTCCGGAAATTGCGAGGATGGCGCGCGCGCCGGATGCGGCGCGGGGCGCGGGTTGGGGGCGGCGTGGCCGCCGGGGCTTCATAGCGTCTTTTCCGTGGTTTGGAAAGGGCGCGCTGTTTGGACAGGGCGCGCCGGGGATGGAACGCGGCCGGAGACAGAAGGGGCGTTGGGCGGGACGGTATGGGCAACGCCCGCGCGCCAGCCCCGGTTAGAATAGCGAAAATACAGAGATGGCCAGCAGCGCGCCCAGCGCCGCGTTGCACCAGCGCACCGCGCCCGGCGAATGCAGCAGTCCGCGCAGGGCCGTGCCGCCCGCGCACCAGATGGCCACGGACGGGAAGGCCATCACCGCGAACACTGCGGTAAGCGCCAGCAGTTCCTGCGATACGCCGTGCAGGCCAAGCGCGTTTGCGGCAAGGGCCGATTCCGCCCCGCCGCCGTGCCCGGAAACGTAGGTGGTCACCCCGGCCACGGCGGCCAGCCACGCCTTGGGGTTCACCCACTGGAACAGCGCCCCTTCGATGAAGGTCATGGGGCGCGAGGCGTTGCGGCCTTTCGCGGCTTCACCGGGCGTGGGCGGCGCGGCCGTGGCGATGCGCCAGGCCAGCCATAGCAGGTAGGCGGACCCCACCCAGCGCAGCCAGTGGTGCAACTGCGGCACGGCGGCGAATATCCGGTCCATGCCGAGGCCCACGGCAATGATCATCAGCGGGAAGCCCAGCGAAATGCCCAGCAGGTGGGGCATGGTGCGCCAGAAGCCGAAGGTGAGGCCCGACGACATGACCATGGTGTTGTTGGGGCCGGGGGTGACGCTCATGGCGATGGCATAGGTGCTCATGGCGGCCAGGGTCGCAAATTCCATGGGATGCTCCGATGCGTGTGGATGCGCCGTTGTACAGGGGGCGCGGGCAAAGGGAAAGAGGTCCGGGGGGGAGAAGTGGGGGAAGCGGGCGGCGGGGACGGGAGCAAATATGAAAGCGCCGGGACATCCATGCGGATGCCCCGGCGCGGGAACTGCACTTGGCTGCAAGGAGGCGCTCTTGGCGCAGGGAGGATTTTTGTTCTCTGCCGAGGAAGAATGCTTTTTTATGGAGGAAGTGCGGCAGCCGTCATGCGAGTCTTCGAGCATTACGGATGGCGACCGCAACGAGTACTCTTATCGTACTCGACCGGAATAAAAACGCATTCTGACGAAGGCAGAGGGCAAAAGGCCCCCTGCGCGGTACTGGTTACGGCAGCACCCGCACCGTATACGCCCCCTCCACCTTCAGGTACTTGCGGGCCAGGGCGCGCAGGGCTTCGGCGTCCAGCTTGGCCGCCTTGTCCACCACCTGCTTGTTGAAGGCCAGCGGGTACCCCTGCGAGGTCAGCACCGCCGCCTCGGAACTGCGGCTGCCAAGGCGCTGGTGCTCGCGGTAGTAGTCGCCTTCCAGCTGATTCTTGCCGCGCCGCAGCTCGTCCTCGGGCAGGCGGTCGGCGTGCAGGCGGGCGATGACGTCCTTGAAGCCCTGCGTGGCCTGGTCCAGCTTGCCCGGCTCGGTGCCGATGTAGAAGATCATGAACCCGGCCTGTTCCGACTGCCAGTTCATGGCGGTGACGGTGTAGCCAAGGCCCTGCTCGTCGCGCAGGTCGCGGAACAGCAGACCGCTCTGGCCGGACAGGATGGCCTGCATCAGTTCAAGGCCGGGGGTGTCGTCGCTTTTCAGCGGCGCGGTGGGGAAGACCAGCATCAGGTGGGCCTGGTTGCGGCCGGGCAGGTGCAGGTCCAGCTCCTTGTCCTTGCTCCACGCGGGCGCGGACAGGCTGGCGGCCCTGGCGTCGGGCGCGGGCAGTTCCCTGGCGTGGCGGATGACCGCCTCGCGGTCGTACTGGCCGCACACGGCCATGACCCACGGCTGGCGGGCCTGCTGCGCCCAGAAGCCGCGCACGTCGGCCACGCCGAACTTCTGCACCGCCTCGGGCATGCCCAGGTGGTAGTAGCCGTAGGTGTGGCCGGGGAACAGGAAGGGCGTCAGGTGGCGGAAGGCCAGGCCCATGGGCTGGTCCTCGCGCGCCTTGATGGCGGCCACCTGGTTTACCCGTTCGCGGGCAACTTCCGCGTCGGCGAAGGCGGGCGCGGCCAGCACCTGGCCCAGCAGGGCGAACATGTCGTCATTGAAGCGCGAAGGCTGGCGCAGCGAAAGGCTGAAGGTCTGCCGCCCGGCGGACGCGCCCATGCTGGCGGCGCGGTCGGACTGGTAGGCTTCCATGGCCGGGGCGTCCAGCCCGCCCGCGATGCCCGCGGACTTGGCCGCGGCCGACTGCGGCGTGGGCAGGGTGCCCTTCACCAGCGCGCTGGCGGCCAGCGAGGCCAGGCCCTGCTTGTCGGCGGGCAGCAGCGCGTTGCCGCCGCTGAACACCATGTCCACCGCCGTGTAGGGCAGGGTGGCGTCGGGCATGAGGATCAGCGTGCGGCCCTTGCCGAGGTCGATGACCTCGGTCTTGTCGGCCACGGCGGCGGAGGCGGCGTCGGACCCGGCGCGGGCCGGGGCGGGCCAGGCTTTCGCCAGCGCGGCGGCCAGGTCGGGTGTTTCGGATTTTTCCGGCGTCAGAGCCACCACGGAAAGCCGTTCGGGCCGCAGCCAGCGGGCGATCAGGTCTTGCAGGGTGGCGGGGGTGACGTCGTGCAGGCCGCGCAGGTAGTTGGCCTCGCCCTGCACGCCGGTGAAGAACTGGAAGTAGCCGAGCTTGGAGGCAAGGCCGGGCAGGGTTTCCTTGGCCCGGAACATGTCGTCTTCCAGGTTCAGCTTGGCGCGCTCGATGTCCTCTGCCGTGAAGCGGCTGGCGGACAGCGAGGCCAGGTCCGCCGTCAGGGCGGTCCAGAAGGCGTCCAGCTTGTCGGCGTCCAGTTCCGCCGTCAGGTACAGCATGCCCACGCGCTCGAAGCTGTAGTTGGACATGGAGATGGAATCCACCAGCTGCTTCTCGTATTTGTAGGTGCGGTACAGCAGCGAGGTGCGGTCGCCGCCCAGCAGGTGGGCCAGCACGTCGAGTTGGGGCGACTGCGCGTCGCCGAAGCCGGGCACCGGGAAGGAAATGCCCAGGTACACCTTGTTCCACGGGCCGGGCTCGATCTTGACTGTGTGAGCGGGGGGAACGGGGGACGCGGGGCGCGCGGGTGCGGCGGCAGTGCCGGAAGCGGCGGGCTTGGCCGCCTTTTCCGTCTTGCCGGGCTTGGCGAGGGCGGCAGCCTTGCCGCCGTCCGTCTTTTCTGCATCGGCCATGGTCAGCGGCTGGGCCAGCAGCCTTTCCGCGTCGATGGGCGCGGGCGGGGTGACCGTGGCGTCGTTCTTCAGGTCGCCGAACAGGCGTTGTGCCTCGGCCAGGGCATCGGCGGGGTTCACGTTGCCCACCACGGCCAGCAGCATGGACTGCGGCTGGTAGTTCCTGCGGATGTAGTCGCGGATGTCGTCCGCCGTGAACGACCTGATGGTCTCGCGCAGCCCGATGATGGGCGAGGCGTACGGCGTGCCGTTCAGGGTCAGGGCCTGCATGTGCTGGAACAGCCGGTTGTCCGGGCTGTCCTCGCCGCGTTGCAGTTCGGCCAGGATGACTTCCTTTTCCGACTCCAGTTCGGCCGGGTCCAGCGTGGGGTGGAAGGCCATGTCCTTGAGCACTTCCATGCCCAGCTTCCACTGCGCGGCGGGCATGTCGGTAAGGTACACGGTGTAGTCGAAGCTGGTGGCGGCGTTCAGGTAGCCGCCTGCGCGCTCCACGTCGCGGGCCACGGCGCCCTTGGGCCGGTTTTCCGTGCCCTTGAACACCATGTGCTCCAGCACGTGGCTTATGCCCGCCTCGCGCGGGGTTTCGTAGGTGGAACCCGCGTGCACGTACAGGCGCAGCGAGGCCAGCGGAAAGCGCTCGTCCGGCTGGATGAGCACCGTCAGGCCGTTGGAAAGGCGGGTCAGCTGCGGGTGCGGGGCTGTCGGCGTGGCGGCCGTGGCAGCGGTCGGCATCGTCAGGGCTCCGAGGAGAAGAAACAGGGTGAGAAGGGTGCGCATTGCGAATGTCTCCAATGCGCCGCGCGGGGCGGCGTGCGCTGTGTCGTGCCGGCTGCCGGGGCGGCGGCCGGAGGGAAGGCCAGACAGGGCCGGACAGGGCCGGAAACCGTACGGCGCGGCCCTTGCAGGGCGCGTCCGTGGGGCCGGGTGCGTCGGTTGGCCGACGCCGCGTGCGGCGTCCGTTCCGCCGGTGCTCCGCGCGGCTTGCGAAAGGCGCGTTGACGCGGGTTCCGTACGACGGGGCCGACACGTACATGTAATCGTTTCCCGGCGCAAGGCAAGGTGGCGGCGGAAGACAAACCGGCGCTTTGCTGCTAGTGACGCAGTGGGAAGCCGCGCTGGAGCTTCGCCGGACCCGCCGCCGCGCATAATCATGTTTCCGTCACGCCCGTCGGCGTACACAGCATAAGGCCATGCAACGACTTCTCAAGCAATACCGCAACGACGTGGGCGACGTGCTGGCCGAGGCCGACGTGCACCTGCTGGAACTGGAAGTGGCGGGCGACCGGGCCGACCCGGAACTGCTGGGCCGCCTGTCGCGCCTGGTGCACGGGCTGCGCGGCTCCGCCGGGCTGCTGGGGCTGGAAGGCGCCTGCCGCATGGCCCGCCTGCTGGAGGCCGCCTGCGAACTGGCGCGCGACGGTTCGCTGCGCCTTTCGGCGGAGGCCGTTTCCACCTTGGAAGGCTGCATGCGCGCGCTGGCCGGGCTTTCCGGCGTGGTGGAGCCAGGCGAGTCCGGTGACGCCATGGTCATGGCCATGGCCGAGGCCACGCCCGTTGGTGATGGAACGGACGCCGCCGGGCAGTATCCGGTGGTGTGCGTTTCCGGCGATCCGGACACGCTGGACCGCGAGGATACCCCCACGGGCCGGGCGCTGCGGCGTTTGATCGCCCTGCTGGACGAGGCGTTGCCCGAAAGCCTGCGCGCCCCCGCGCGCGAGGTGTTGCCGGTCAGCGACCCCGACGGGCGCTGCCTGTTCCGTCTGCACGGCATTGATGTGCTGCGCGCCCTGCGCGACGGGCTGTTCCTGTACGTGGTGGAGTTCGGCGGGTCGGACGACCTGCTGCGCAAGGACCTGAGCCCGCTGGGGCTGCTGGCCTTCCTGCGCAAGAGCGGCCTTGTGCTGGATGCGCGCTTCGTGCCCGGGCCGGACGGCGTGGGGCCGGGGGGGCCGGGCCGCGGGCTGCGGGTGCTGTATGCGTCCATCCTTGAGCCCGACCTGGTGAACACGGTGTTTCAGGTGGAATCGGCCAGGGTGCATCCCATCGACGTGGATGGACTGCGGCGCGGCGAGGCAGGTTGGCAGCGCCCCGCGGCGCGCCCGGCCTCCGTGCTGGCGGTGGCCCCGCGCGATGCCCCCGACGCGGACAGCATCGACGATCTGGTGCGCCAGTACGACACGGCCATGCGGAAAATGCGGGAGGAAACCATGAGCAACGGTACCGACGACGAGAGCAGGTTCTCCGGCACGGTGGTGGACCCCGATGCCGAGGAGCGGAGGCTGGCGGAACTGGAAGCGGAACTTGCCGCGGGCATGGATGCCCTGGCCCTGGACGTCGATGGGGACGGCGATGGGGACGATGCCGAGGGCGAGGGCGGGAGCGAGGGGGGCGGCGATGCCGCTCCGGTGGGTGGCGCCGGCGCGACGGATGCAACCGGAGACGACGCCGATCCCGACGCCGACCTGTTCGCCGACAGCGGCGAAGCCCCTGACCTTTCGTACCTGGACGCCGTACTGGCCGAGCGGCCGGACACCGGCGTGGCCCTGGATCTTTCCGGTGGGGCCGCCAGCCGCACCGTGGCCGGGTTCACCGTGCGCGCGGCCGACGGCGAGGACGGCAAGGGCGTGCTGGTGCTGTCCGGCGAGGTGACCATCGAGCGCGGGGCGGACCTGCGCGAAGCCCTGCTGGACGTGCTGGACCATTTCGCGGCGGTGCGCATCGACATGACCGGCGTCACGGCGGCGGACCTGACCCTGGTGCAACTGCTGCAATCGGCTGCCGTCACCGCGCGGGCTCGCGGGGTGGACCTGGCGGCCACCGGCCCGGTGGCCGAGGCCGTGGCGGAGGCAGCCCGCCGCACGGGACTGGATGTCCCGGGCATTCGCCGCGTGGGGCTGGAAAGGCTGCTGCTGGCCGAGGGCGCATAGCTTCGGCGGCAATACCGCGATGTATCACGCGAAACGGCGCGGCCCCCGTGGGGGACGCGCCGTTTTCGTTGCGGTGGCCGGTCATCGGCTGCCGCCATGGAGCGGCAGGGGGCCGTCCCCGGAACTCGTCCCCGGACGTACCGGCTCAGGCCGCGCAGGCGGCCACGGGGCCGTCGCAGTAATAGTTGATGAACTGGCCGATCTGCACGCCAAGATGCACGCACTCGATGCCGTCCAGGCACCTGGCCGCGTCAACGGCGTTGATGTGCGTCCACAGTTCGTTGCCGTCCTTGCGCAGGTGGACGATCCAGGCATCCTTGCCGTCGTCGAAGGCGATGCGCAGGGAAATCCCGTGCCTGTCCAGGGCGGGGTGTATCTCGCGGATCTTGTCCGCGAGGATGGCGGCGGTGACGTTCATGGTGCCTCCTTGGCGGGTGTGCCCGCCTGAGGAAAAGATAGTGCTGCACTACGGGAAGGCAACCATGCGTGCCTGGCCTCGGCCTGTGGTGAGTATTAGAGAATGTGAACTGTTTTTTCGATCAGTATGCATCGTGATCGGATTCTTCAAAGATGAAAGGGCCGCCCCCTGATGGGAGCGGCCCCGTGAATTTCCCGGAATCGCGGCAGGCTATGCCCTGGCTATCCCGTCGAAGCGCTGGGACATCTTGAGCAGGTGCACCTCGTGGATTTCCGCCTGCGGGGTCACGGCGCGGGCCAGCGAAAGCGGCGACACGTACAGTTCGGTCCAGTCCATGTCCAGCAGCACGCTGTGGTCGTCGCGTACCTCGATGGACCGGAACAGGGGCCGGATGTCGGTGGTGCGCGGGCCCTTCTTGGTCTCGCGCGTCCATTCCAGCGCGGGCGCGGCCGCGAAGTCGCGCCAGGCCTGCATGAACGCGTCCCGGCGGGTGTCGCCCACGCCGTAGCGCAGTTCGAAGGTTTCCCCGGCGGGCTGCGGCGCGGTGTTGCGGCCCACGGGCAATTCCTCCACGAAGGTCACGCGCATGCCGCGCGGCAGGCGGCCGTCCAGCGCCCGGCGCACCTCGTCGGCGGTGCGGTGTTCGCGCAGGTACACGGCCAGCCATTCCGCCCGGCTGGCCACGCCCACGGGCAGGGCCCGTCCGAAGGAGAGCAGCGGCAGGGGATGGAACCCGCGCGAGAACGCGGGCGGCAGCCCGGCCCGGCGCAGGGCGCGCTCGAACAGCGATTGCAGTTCGAGCTGGCTGAGGAACACCGCCATGTCTTCCTTGGTGTACCAGATGCGGTAGTGGCCCGCCTTCAGCGCCAGTTCGTCCGAAATCTGCGGCGGTTTGTCCGCCTTTTCCGGCATGCGCACCCGGCCATGCTCGTCCAGGGTGGGCTGGTGGGCCTGCTGGTCGCGCTCGGGCAGGTTGGTCCGGTTGGCGTAGGCGGCGACGCCGGGCAGCTTGTCCAGCCGCGAGGGGGAGGACTTGGTGTCGCACACCCCGCACAGGTGGCAGGCGCCGTAGCGGCAGTCGCCCGTCAGCTTCATGTCCAGCGCGCGGTGGCGTTCGCGCAGCAGGAATTCGCGGCTGGCCCCGGCGTCCAGGTGGTCCCAGGGCAGGGGTTCGTCCTCGCCGCGTTCGCGGGTGTAGTCCGAAGCGGCCAGGCCGTGTTCGGCCATGGCGTCCAGCCACGGGGCAAGATCGAAACCTTCGATCCAACTGCTGAAGATGGCCCCCTTGCGGTAGGCGCTTTCCACCACGTCGGCCAGGCGGCGGTCCCCGCGCGAGAAGATGCCCTCCAGCGCGCTCATGGAGGCTTCGTGCCAGCGCATCTTCAGGCATTTCTCGCCCTTGAAGCGGGACAGCAGGTAGCCGATGCGCTCGCGGATTTCTTCAAGCGACAGTTGACGTTCCCACTGGAACGGGGTGTGCGGCTTGGGCACGAAGGGCGAGATGGCCGCCGTCACCTGCAACCGCCGGATGCCCGGTCCGGCCGCGTCGCGCACCTTGCGGCACAGGTCCACGATGGCGTCCAGGTCTTCCCGCGTCTCGGTGGGCAGGCCGATCATGAAATACAGCTTCACCTGCTGCCAGCCGTGCTCGAACAGCTTGCGCACGTGCAGCAGCAGCCCTTCCTCGGTGACGCCCTTGTTGATCACGTCGCGCAGCCGCTGGCTGCCCGCCTCTGGCGCCAGCGTGGCCCCGGTGCGGCGGATGCCCGCCATGCGGCGCATGATCTCGTCGTCGATGGACCCCACCCGCAGCGAGGGCAGCGACACGGCCACCTGCTCCTGCGCGCAGCGGTCCACCGTGGCCAGGAACAGCCGCTTGAGCGCCGAGAAGTCGCCCGTGCTCAGGGACAGGAAGGACACGTCGTCGTAGCCGGTCTGGTTCAGGCATTCTTCAAGCAGCGCATGAAGGTTTTCGGTGGAGCGTTCGCGCGCCGGGCGGTAGATGATGCCCGCCTGGCAGAACCGGCAGCCGCGCGTGCAGCCCCGGCCGATCTCCAGCGCCAGCCGGTTGTGCACCGCGCCGAAGGGCACGGTCTGGCTGGCCGGGTAGCGGGCGGTGTCCATGTCGGCCACCACGCGCCGGGCCACGCGGGTGTAGCCCGCGTCACCGGATGAGGGGGGAGGCGACTGGGGCAGCAGGGGGCGGGGCGGAGTGCCGGGCACGTTGCGGGCCGTATCCGGCGGCACGCTGCCTGCGAAGAATTCCGGCACGTACACGCCGGGAATGCGCCGGGCGTCGTCCAGGAAGCGGGACCGGGAATGGGCGGCGGCGCGGGCGGCGGCCAGCAGGTCCACCAGTTCCGCCATCACCTCTTCGCCCTCGCCCAGCACCATCAGGTCCATGAACGGGGCCAGCGGTTCGGCGGCCAGGGTACAGCCGCCACCGGCCATGACCACCGGCCACGCGGTGAGAGAGTTGGCTTTGGCCCGTTCCGCCGCGCGCAGGGGGATGCCCGCAAGGTCCAGCATGTACAGCACGTTGGAATAGCACAACTCGTGGGTGATGCTGAACCCCACAAGGTGCGTGGCGGCCAGGGGGGTGTCCGACTCCAGGGTTGCCAGCGGCACGCCGCGCTGGCGCAGTACCGCGCCCGCATCGCGGCAGGGGGTGAACACCCGCTCGGCCCACACGTCGGGCCGTTCGTTGAGGATGGCGTACAGGATCTTCTGCCCGAGGTAGGACATGCCCACCTCGTACATGTCGGGAAAGGCCAGCGCCACGCGCAGGGTGGTGGCGTCGGGCGTCTTGTGGACGGTGCCTTCCTCGATGCCGATGTAGCGGCTGGGCTTGGGCAGCAGGGGCAGAAGTTCGCGCATGGTTCCTGGAGGGATGAAGGGTGTGCGTGGGGCGGGAGCGGCGATTGCGCCCCGGCCGTGGGAGCGTGGCTGGCGGACTGGCGCGGGCGCGCCTGCCCGGAGCCGACGTGAAAAGGGGGGCGGCAGCGCCACCCCCCGGAACATGCCGCGGCCCGGCCCGGCGCAGCCGGGTCGCAGGCGGGCCTACTTCTTCAGCAGGTCGGAAATGCCGGTGATCTTGCCGCCCGCCGGGCCCTTGGCCAGGTTCAGGTTGCCGAGCCCGCCGCCAAGCCCCCCCGTGGACAGGGTGAGGTTGGACGTGGCTTCGAGGTACTTGGTCTTCAGTTCCTCGGGGCAGGTCTTGTATTCGTAGATGACGTGGGTGCGGCTGATGGTGCCGTCGAAGCCCTGCTCGAAGGGGTAGCCGTAAGGCAGCAGCATCATCTGCACGCCCTGCTGGGTGGGCACGGTCTGCAGGGCGGCCACGTCCGTGAGCGAGTTGGTGGCCTCATCGAACTTGCCGAGCACCAGTTCGCCGTTCACGAGCTTCACCAGTCTGATATCGTAGGCCATCGGGGGTGTCTCCTTGGTGGATGGTTCCCGGCATAGGTAGGGGCTGGGGCTGTTGCTGTCAAGCAACGGTGGGGCGTGGGGCGGGTCGCCCGTCAGCCGTCTGTCAGCGACCGGGCTCCGGCGGCAGCAGCCGCAGGGGGATGATGGAAACCAGTGCCAGCCCCCCCAGCAAGGCGAACCCGGCGCCGAAGGTCCAGGCCTGCCCCACCATCCCCAGCAGGGCCGGGGCCGCCCCCGTGCCGATGAGCGACGAGACCGGCGTGGCGATGCACAGCACCGTGGGCTGGCGTTCCGCAGGCCAGCAGCGCGCCAGTTCCTTGAAGATGGCGGGAAAGATGAACGCGGTCATGGCCCCCTGCACGGTCATGCTCGCCGTGACGACGATGATGGACGGAAAGGCCATGCCCAGCAGCGAGATGCCGGTCAGCGCAAGGCACACGGTGATGGCGCGCCGGGCTCCCATGCGGTCGGACACCCAGCCCCCGGCCAGCGCGGCGAACGGCGTCACCACGCGCGAGGCCGCCAGCAGGCCGTTGGCCGTGCCGGGCGCAAGGCCCAGCCCGTCCACCAGATGCAGCGGCAGCACGCTGTAGGTGGCGTATTCCCCGGCCACCCCAAGGGCCAGCAGCCACGCGAACAGCCATGTCAGCGGCGAGCGCAGGACCCCGGCAAGCCCGCGCACCGAGGGCGGCTCCGCCAGGGTAAGCCCCCCGCGTCCGATCCAGGCGAAGACCATCCCCGCCAGGATGCCCACCACGCCCACGGCCAGCAGCACGCCCCGCCAGTCGGTGACGCGCATGCCCGCTTCGGCCAGCAGGGGCACGGCCACGAAGCTGAGGTTGGGGCCCAGTTCGTGGATGGACACGGCCTTGCCCCAGTCGCGCTGGCGGGCCAGCGATCCCAGGGTGGCCATGCCCGCCGGAAAGTACAGCCCGGCCGCCAGCCCCATAAGCACGAACATGTACCGCGCCGTGGCGTGATCGCGCATGGCGGACATGCCCATGAGCACCGCGCCGGTGGCCATGCACGAAAAGGCGGCCATGCGCCGGGGCGCGACCCGGCTGAGCAGAAAGCCGCTGGCCGCGAGGCTGGCGGTGAACCCGCAGGCCATCAGGAACAGCAGGCGGGTGGCCTGGGCATGGTCCAGGCCCAGGTCCGCCTCCATGGACAGCAGCAGCGGGGCAAGCACGGCGCGCGAGCCGTAGTTGACGAAGAACAGCAGGGCCACCAGCACCACCCAGGGCCGGGCCGTGGCAAAGGCGGGGGCGGTGTCGCCGGATATGTTGCCGGATATGTCAGGTGATGCGTTGGGTGGCGTGTTCGGGGGCATGTCGGTTGCGGCACGGTGGTGCCGGGGCTGCTGGTGGCTGCGGGGGCGGGGGGCGCGGGCCGCAAAAAAACGGGGGGGCAGGCGCCCCCCCTTTGTGTTTCGCTTGTCGCCGTGCGGCTACAGTCCGGCCGCTTCCTTGACGTAGGCGAAATCGATGGAAGAGCTGACGAGCTGCGCGCCCTGTCGGATCTTGATCACGTCGCGCAGCTTGTGGCGCGAGAGGATGACCTCCATCTTCTTGGCCACGGTGTACGTGTCGTCGCGCACCACCACGATGGGAATGTTCAGCACTTCCGAACGGGTGAGAATGATGTCGTTGGGGTACAGGTTGCCGGTCAGCACCAGGCAGGGGCAGTTGCCCTCCAGCGCCACCAGTTGCACGTCGGACCGGTCGCCCCCCACGATGACGGCGGAATTCTTGTTCTTGCGGAAGTGGGTCATGAAGTTCTCGACCTGCATGGTGCCGATGAGGAAGTTTTCCACCACCTTGTCGGACTTGTTCTGGGCCGAGATGACCTTGCCGCCCAGCCGTTCGGCCAGGTCGCCCACCTTGATGGCCCCCATCAGCGGGTCCTTGGGGATGACGCCCACCACGCGCACGCCGTTGCGCTCCAGGAACGGCCTGATCAGCCCTTCCACCTCGTTCATGAAGTTGGCGGGGATGTCGTTCAGCACCACGCCGGCCAGGTTGTCGCCAAGGGTATCCTTGAGCACCACCAGGTAGTCGTAGTTCAGTTCCTTGTGCAGGCGGTCGATGATGATGGCCTTGAGCCCCAGTTCCTTGACCACCCGGATGCCGTCCACGTTGCAGTAGCGGCCGGAATACATGCTGCCGGAACCGGCCACCACCATCACGTCGTGGCGGCCGGCAAGCTGGCGGTAGGCATCGACGATGCCGGGCATGTGGTCCTCGCACTGGCCGCTGAAGGCGCGCACCTTGAAGTCCTGGGTGACCAGCACCGGGGTGACCAGGTTCGACGGTTCGTCCAGCCCCAGCACGTCCTGCACGAAGAAGGCGTCCTCGTCGCCCAGCACGCCGCCGCGTTCCTGTGGCATGGCGCCCACGGGCTTCATGTAGCCCACGTTGTAGCCATCCTTCTGCAGGCGCAGGCCAAGGCCCATGATCACCATGTTCTTGCCGGAGTACCCGGCCGTGGAACCCACGTAGATGCCCGCCGCCATAGCAGCCTCCTGTTGCTGGATCCGCGCGCATGCCCGCCGTCGGCCTGCCTGGCCGGCGGCGCGATGCATCCGGCCGCTGTCCGCGATGCGGTGGCCGGTGCGACATGCCGTGTGCCTGGCCGATTCTGCCCCGAATAACAGCCGAAAATCAAGGGACAACTGCAATCTTGTGGCTGTTCGCTCGCTCAGTGCCGCTGCGCGTGGCGGCGAAATGCCCGGCGGCCGTGCCGGGAGCGGGATGCGGGCAGGGTGGCGGAGCGAGGGGCGGCGTGTGCATGCCGGAATTTTGACGAGCGTGGGCGGGGCATGACCGCGTGGTCCGGACTGCCCGGTTCGCCAAGCCTGCGGCGGCGGTTTGGGCCGGACCGGTGCACGGCCTTGCGCAATGGGGGCGGTGCCGGTATCGTTCCCCGCCATGACTGGCCATGACCCGGCCATGACTGGGTATGACTGGGCCATGACGGGCCACCGGGCGGCAAAAGCTGCCGGGCGGCACCCTGAAGGAGCGACCACCGACACATGTTCGAGAATTTGCAAAGCGACATCCACTACGCCTTCAACGACGCCGGGCTGCTGGCCACGGCCATGACCCACAGCTCATGGGCCAACGAGCAGCAGGAACACGTAGAGCACAACGAACGCCTGGAATTCCTGGGCGATGCCGTGCTTGAACTGTGCGTGTCGGAAGAACTGTTCACCCGCTTTCCCGGCGCCCGCGAGGGCGACCTGACCCGCATGCGGGCGCGGCTCGTCAGCAAACCGGCGCTGGCCGAGCTTGCGCGCGAGCTGAAGCTGGAACACTACCTGCGGCTGGGCAGGGGCGAGGAAAGCCAGGGGGGGCGCGAACGCAGCTCCCTGCTGTCGGACGCGCTGGAGGCCATGCTGGGCGCGGTGTTTCTGGACGGGGGGTACGAGCGGGCGCGGGCCGTGGTGCGCCATGTGCTGGCGGCCCGCTGGCCCTGCGACACCGACGGCAAGCGCAGCAAGGACTACAAGAGCCGGTTGCAGGAAATGACCCAGAAGGTGTTCCGCGAGCGGCCGGTGTATGCCCTGATGGGCAGCAGCGGCCCCGAGCACGAGAAGCGCTTCGAGGTGCGGCTGACCCTGCCCGACGACACCGTGTTCACGGCCGTCGGCCCCAGCGTCAAAAGGGCCGAGCAGATGGCGGCCGGTCTTGCGCTGAAGGCCCTGGAATCACGCAGCGAGGGCTGAGATGGAGACAATGACCGGGGAGGCCGTTCCTCCCCGGTCCTGTTGTCTTTGGTCAACCTTCGCCAACTGATGCGCGGCGTTACGCCGTGGGCGCCGTCCGCTAGCCGCTGATGAGCTGCATGGCCATCTGCGGCAGCGAGTTGGCCTGCGAAAGCATGGCCACGGCGGACTGGGTAATGATCTGGTTGCGCACGAACTCGGTCATTTCCTCGGCCACGTCCACGTCGGAAATGCGCGACTCGGAGGATTGCAGGTTTTCCGCCTGGATGGTCAGGTTGCTGATGGTGTTCTCCAGGCGGTTCTGCAGGGCGCCGAGCGCCGCGCGGATCTTGTCCTTGGAGATGATCGCCTGGTCAAGGGCGGTCAGCGCCTGCTGGGCGGCGGACTGGGTCGAGATGGTGTAGCCCGCCGCGTGGACGCCCGTGCCCGACGCGTTGCCGATGCCGAGCTGCGACGCCGTGGCCCCGCCGATCTTGATGTAGTAGTAGTCCTCGTTGGAGTCGTTGCCGGTGCCGAAGTGGATCTTCAACTCGCCGGTCTGCCGCAGCCCCGACCCGTCGTGGGTGCCCGAAAGGGTGCCGTCCAGCAGGTGGATGCCGTTGAAGTCCGTGGCGTTGGCGATACGGGTGATTTCCGAGGCCATGGCCTGATATTCGGATTCGATCATCAGGCGCTGGTCGGAGTTGTAGGTGCCCGTGGCCGCCTGTTCGGCCAGTTCCTTCATGCGGATGAGCTTTTCGTCGATGATCTGCAGCGCGCCGTCGGCGGTCTGGATCATCGAGATGGCGTCGTTGGCGTTGCGGATGCCTTGACGCATGGTGGAAATATCGGCCCGCATCAGTTCTCGAATGGCGAGGCCCGCGGCGTCGTCGGCCGCGGTGCCCACGCGCAGACCCGAGGAAAGGCGGCGGGTGGACGTTGCCAGGCGACCGTAGCTCTCGTTCAGGTTGCGAGAGGCGTTCAGCGCCATCATGTTGTGATTGATGACCAAAGACATGTGGTGAACCTCCTTCGGGTTGTCTGGCCAACATTAAGCAATGTTGGTGCCAACGCATTTTTTACAAAGAAAGGTAAAGTGTTAGCAAAACTCTAGACACCCCGTGCCCGGTTGCCGACGCGCCCATGCCAAAATTTTCCCAGGGCTTGCGGCGTGCCGCGCGGCGTCAGGGGGGGGATAGGGAGGGCCAGGGGCGGCGCGGAGGAATTTTTTGCATCCTCCCCGCCTGCCTGGAACCGCGCCCTAATCCGGCGGAGAAATCTGCCGATATAGGGTGTGAGACGATGTTTCCGGGGGAGGCAATGTCGCCTCGAGGAGGAACCATGATGCTGCTGGACGACATCCAGGCGGTAACGGCAGGTTCTTCCGCGGGATCGGATATGAATCGCCCCCCGGCACGCGGCCTGGCCGCCGCATCCTCATCCGCTACTTCTCCATCTCTCGCGGAACGGCAGCCGACCGGGGACGAACGACCCGCGGAAGCGGAAAACGTGGACATGCAGCAGCTTGAACGCTCGCTGAACGACCTTTCGCGCACCCTTGAAGCCAAGGGCGCCGCGCTGAAGTTCGAGATCGTGAGCGACCAGGGCGTGGTGCAGGTCGAGGTTTCCGAAAAGAACAGCAACAAGGTGCTGATGCGCATCCCGCCCGAAGGGGTGTTGCGCGTCGGCAAGGACGGCGGCATGACCATCGGCGGGCTGCTGAACCGGCAATACTAGGGCGCGGCGGCGGGTTTTCCCCACCGCCGCGCCCCCCCCCCACCCACACACCCCGTGTCCCGTTCCGGGCATGCAGGCGCACGCCTGGGGTGCCCGGTGGGGTGCCCGCGTCCGGGTGGCCGCGTCCGGGCGCCTTCGGGGTGCATGCCCGGACCAGCAGCGGCCAGCGGGGAGGAACGTGCCGGGCCTTCGCGTATGCACGTCCGCCATTGCTGTTTGGTTGAACACGCAAGGCGAGCGTCCCCGCTTGCCGCCCCGCTTCCCCCTTTCCGGCCCACCTCCGCCTCTTCCCACGCCTCCCGGCTCCCTGCCTGTCGACTCCCGCCGGGCGTTCCCCGGCCCGCGCATCGCCCATGCCCCGCCGCGCCAACGCGAAACATCCCGGCCTGCGCCCCTCGGGGGCAGTCCGGGATGTTGCACGGGGGGACGCCGGGGGCGCTCCCGCCGACACGGCGCGGACGCGGGTTCGGGCCCGCGTCCGCCGGTCGATCATGATCCGTCGCTAACGCTTCATGTTCACGACGGTTTCAAGCATGGTGTCCGTTGTGGTGATGACCTTGCTGTTGGACTGGAAGCCGCGCTGGGTGGTGATCATCTGCACGAACTCGCGGGCAAGGTCCACGTTGGACTGTTCCAGCGAGTTGGAGTTGATGGAACCGTACCCGTTGGCATTGGCCGGACCCGCCAGCGCGTCGCCCGAGGCGCGCGTTTCGGAGAACAGGTTGCCCCCTTCGCGCCGCAGGTTGGTGGGGCTGGTGAAGTCGTACAGGGTGATCTGGTACAGGTCCAGGATAACCCCGTTGGAGTAGCGGCCGTGCACGATGCCGTCCTGGTCCACGGTGATGTTCTGCAGGAAGCCGAAGGTGTAGCCGTCCTGCTTCTGGAAGATCATGGACGACGAGCCGCCGTAGCTGGTCATGGACGTGGACTGCCGTTCGCCCTGCGCGCCCAGCCCGCCAAGGTTGCTGGCGTTGCTGCCGATGGCGGCGGCGCTGGCCGGTGCGCTGCCCCAGGCGTTGCTGAGGTTGCGCAGGCCGAAGTTCAGTTCCATCAGGTACGGCTCGGCTTCCGTGGGCACCGTGGGCGAGGTGTAGCTGGCGTTGGCGACGCCCGAGAAGTTGGCCACGAACAGCGGATAGCCGTTGTTGGAGAAGGTGGTGGGCACCCAGTTGTTCAGGTCCTTCAGGTCGCCGGTGGCCCCGCTGGCGATGGTGAAGGCGGTCATGTCCGTGAGTTGGCCGGAGGTGTCGAAGGTCAGCGTGCCGGTCATCAGGATGCCCGCCGCCGAGGTGCCGGCGAAGTTCAGGCCGTTGACGGAGCGCAGGTCGTCCGACGGGTTCATGGTGACCATGTACTCCCAGTAGCGCTTGCCGCTGGCGGCGTTGTCCACGGTGTCGGTGGACACCTGGTCGAAGTAGATGGTCAGTTCGTGGGCGGTACCGCCCTCGTCGTAGACCTTGATGGTGGTCTGGTAGGCGAAGCGGCTGTCGGCCAGCGGCGTGGAGGCCGAGCCGTCCCAGTTGTTGAACACCGAGAAGAACGGGTCTGTGGCGTTGACCGACTTGTCGCCGCCGTCGCGCGCGTCGAGGTTGTGCGCCGAGGTGATGGTGGAGGTGTGCTGCGGCTCGGCCGTGAAGCCGTCGAGCTTGATGTCCTTGGGCGAGCCCGCCCCCTTGATCTGCGAGGTGGTGGTGGTTACCTGCGCGGTGGAGGTGGACAGCGAGGGCCGGGCCTTTTCGATTTCCCATCCCTGCAACACGTAGCCGTGCGGGTCCACCAGGTAGCCGTCGTTGTCGAAGCGGAAGTTGCCCGCGCGGGTGTAGTACGCGGTCTCCTGCCCCTTGGGCCGCACCTGGAAGAAGCCCTTGCCGCCGATGGCGAGGTCCGTGGCCTCGTTGGTGGTTTCAAAGGCGCCCTGGCTGAAGTCGCCGAAAATGGCGCCGATGGACACGCCGCGTCCCACCTGGCTTACCCCGGCCGCGCTGTAGACGTCCTGGTTGATGAAGTCCTGGAAGTCCATGCGCGAGCCCTTGAAGCCCACGGTGTTGACGTTGGCGATGTTGTTGCCGAGAACGTTCATCTTCTCGCCGTGGGCCAGCAGTCCCGAAACGCCGGTCCACATACTTGCCGTGACACTCATGATCGACCTCCTGTGTCCGTGGCACCCGCAGGGGGTGTGGTGTGCTTGCTGTCGTTCCGCAGGGCGCTAGCTTTCGCTGTCCGTGCCGCTGTCGGAATCGTCTCCGGAATCATCCCCGGAATCGCCGTCGTCCGTGTCGCCGCCGCCCGTGGTGTTGGGCGCCACGATCTCGGACACGTTGCTGAAGGCGATGTGGCGGCCGTCCGCCAGGCGCAGGTAGGGTTCGCCGTCCACGTTGACCACGCCGTTGACCTGACCGGTGACCTGGGTGGTGATGTAGACGGCCTTGCCGTCCGCGCCTTCTCCGTACATGGCCACCGCGTAGATGCCGTCCGGCACGGTGGAGCCCTGATAATCCTTGCCGTCCCACTGGTACGAGTAGGTGCCGGCCTGCTTGGCGCCCATGAGTTCGGTGCGCACCAGGTTCATTTCGCCGTCGTAGATGTTGATGTAGCCGTTGGTCACCTGTTCCTGCACCGTGAAGAACACCGTGCTGGTGGACGTGGCCGACTTGCTGATCTGGTAGCCGCCGGCGGTCACTTCCTTGCCGATGTAGCCCACGGCCGAAGACATCTGCTGCTGCTTGGCGCTCGCGTTCAGGTCGGTGATGCCGGTGGAGATGTTGGTGAGCTGCTCAAGGCTGGTGAACTGCGCCAGCTGGGCGACGAATTCCTTGTCGTCCATGGGGTTCAGCGGGTCCTGGTGGCTCAGCTGGGCCACGAGAAGATTCAGGAACGCCTGCTTGTCCAGCGAATCGTTCTTGGTCTTGGCGCCAAGGTAGCTGTCGAAGTCCTGCTCGGCCTGGCCGAGTACGGGGCTGGTTGCCATGGTGGACTCCTATGCGATGATGTCGAGCCCGGAGGCGGTAAGAGTTGCCGGGCGTCCGGCGGTGGCGGCCGCGTCCACGGCCTGCGCGCCGGTGTCGTCGCCGTCCTCGCGCAGGCGGCGCAGGCGGCGGTAGCGCTCGCGCTCGGCGCTGCGGGCCTGCTGTTCCTGCCCGGCGTTGTGCTGGGCCGCGTCCTGCCAGGCCTGCGAGAACGAGTTGTCCTGCAACTGGGTCTGCACTTCCAGCCGGTCCACCTTCAGGCCCTGCTGTTCCAGCGCGGTGCGCAGCACGTGCAACTGGTCGTTGATGGCCTGCGCGGTCTCGGTGCGGTCGGGGCGGATGGTGGCCTTGACCTCTCCGTTGCGCACGGAAAGCACCACGGTCACGTTGCCCAGTTCCACCGGGTCCAGCTTCATGGTCAACTGGCGGGTGCCATCCTGCATGGAGGTGAGGATGCCGCGCTCCAGCTGGGCCGCCGCCTGTTCGGAAAGATAGGGGGTCAGGGCCTGACCCTGGCGCTGCGCCGCGCCCGCCGCATTGGCGGCATTGGCCGCTGCCTCGGCGGACATGCCCTGGGCCGCGCCGCTCAGGGACGGGCTGACGTCGATCCTGCGCAGCAGTTCCGCCCACGGGTCGCCGCTGCCGCCGCTGCCGCCACTGCCGCCACTACCGGTGGACGACCGGCCGTGCTGTTCCTGCTGCCAGGCCGAGCCCTTACCGTCGCCCGGCTGGGAGGACTGCGACTTGTCCAGGCCGAACGCCTGCGCCGAGGCATTGCCCTGCGCCACCTGCGCCTGCTGCCCGGCAGTGTGGCCCCCGTTGTGAGCATTGTTGCGGCCATCGTTGCCGGCGGACAGGTTCTGCTGCACGGCGCCGGCGGCCTGGCCGGCCTGGGCCGCCTGGCGCGGATCGGACAATGGCCCGGCGTGCTCCTGCGTGCTGCCCCCGGTGCGCATCAGGCCCGACTGGCGGGTCTTGCCCGCGTTGGCGGACCCGCCGTCGCGGCGTTCGGCGTCCAGCGCCGGGGCCACGCCGCTGCCGTTGCCCTTGCCGGTGGCGGCTTCGCGGATCAGCACTTCGCTGCGCTGGGCGGCGCGGTCGCCGCGCCGGTCGGACTGCTCGATGCGGTCGGCCGACTTCTTGGCCGCCTGCAACACCGGGTCCAGCGCGGAGCCCAGGGCCGAGGCCAGATTGCGATCGGCCTGCTCGCGCGCGGCCATTTCCTGCCCGGCGGGCACCAGCACCGACTTGAGCCCGGAGGCGGTGGTGGAAATCTCCGTCTGCCCGCCGAACAGCGTCTTCATGGCGGCCAGCACTTCGGGCGACAGGCGCAGGCCCTTGGCCATGGCTTCCAGTTCCGCCACGTTGACGTCGATGGCGTCGCCGTCGGTCTTGCCGGTCAGCTTGCCGGTCAGCTTGCCGCTCAGGGCCTTCCACACCGCGTCGGTGTTGCCCGCGTCCATCTGGGCCAGCATGTTGTCCGCTTCCTCGGGCAGCATGCCGATCTTCTGCAGGAACTGCTTGGCGTCCAGGCGCTGGTTGCCGTTCAGGACGGTGGTGACGGCGCCGTCGGCGTCCAGGTTGGCGTAGGGGCCGTCCTTGCGCAGGGCCGAGATGACCTGGCCCAGCGAGTAGGTGCCGGGGGTGGAGGCCATCTGGGCGAGCCGTTCCAGCCGGTCGGGCGAGATGCCGCTCTTTTCCAGCTGATTCCGCAGCGAAAGCACATCCTGGTAGGAAAGGCTGATCTGGCCCGGCGCGGTGAGCACGCCCCCGTCCTCGCCCCTGCGCACCTTGCCCTTGGCTTCCGTGGCCGCGCCGGCGGCGGTGCGGAGGGCGGAGTTGCCCGCGCCGAACCCCGCTCCGAAGAGCGAGCGCGGGTTCGCCTTTTCCGCAAGCACGGACGCGAAGTCGAGGGTGCTGGCAGTGACCTTGGAGCGCCGCGTCACGTCGGACGGCGCCTTTGCGGTCTCGGGAAGGAAGGGAAAAATATGCATGCCGGGGCTCCTTGCGGCCAATGAATTACAAGGACCGTTCCAAAATTTTGTGCGGCATGATTTCAACTGGTTACGGAGCATGCGCAGGGTCCGCCCGGCAATGCCTGCCGTGCGTGGCTGCGTGCCGGGCGGGCGGCGTTTGCAATTCTTGACCATTCTTGATGGTCGCGCGGGGCGGGAGGAAGATCGTGGGAGAAGGAGACGCGCCGCAGGGCCGGTGGAGCGGGGCTGGACGGCAGGGAGGGTGCGCGGGGCGGATGCGCCGGGGCGCGGATCAGGCAGTGAGGGCGGCCAGGGCCTCCACCAGTTCCAGGGCCTCGGCCCAGGCGGCGGGAGTGGCGTCGGCGTTCTGCACGGCCATGTGCAGGTAGCCGGTGAGCGGGCGCAGCATGGGCGGGTGGCGGTGCCAGAAGTCGGGCGGCAGCGTGGCCTGTCCGGAGCCGAGGCCGCGCAGGGCGCGGGCCAGGTCGCGGCCCAGGCCGGACAGGGCGCGGCGCAGGGCTTCGGCCAGGCGGGGGGAGGCGGCGGCAAGATCGGCCCAGGCCCGGCGGGCGGCGGCCTCGCCGTGCAGGCCGAGCCGCCAGGCCCAGAACGCCTTCCAGAACAGGCCGAACAGGCGGCGCGGCGCGGCTTCCGGTCCACCCCCGGGCGAGGACAGGGGAACGAGGTCGAACAGGCCCAGCGCGTCGCGCCCGGTGCGCAGCAGTTCCAGCCCCGGCAGGCGCAGCCGGGCCAGGCGCGAGGCGGGGGCGAAGGTTTCCGCGCCGTCTCCGGGGGAAGATGTGGAGGCGGGGGGCAGTGCGGGGGCCGCGTCCTGCTCGCGCAGCAGCGCGTGCACCAGCGAGGCCACCCGGACCGGGTCGAACCTGTCGCGGCAGAGCACCGATGGCTGGGTGCACCGCCAGCAGCCCACGCAACTGATGGTGGCGCGCAGCACGTGGTGGCCGGGGGGGAAGGGGGCGGTTTCCCAGGCGTTTACCGGTCCCATGGACAGGTTCAGGGTGGGGGTCTGGGTCCAGGCGGCCACGTGCATGGGACCCGTGTCCGGAGTGACCAGCAGGCGCAGCGAGCGGGTGAAGGCCACCAGTTCCGGCAGGGTGAAGCGGCCGCACAGGTTCAGGGCCGGGGTGCTGGCGCGGCGGGCCACGTCGGCGCCCAGCGCGGCTTCCGCCGGGCCGCCCAGCAGCACCGGCTTCAGCCCGCGCCGCAAGAGGTCGCGGGCCAGCGTGGCCCAGAACGGCGCGCCGGGGTGCTTTTCCGGCTCGCTGGCCCCCAGGAACAGCCCCACGCGTAGCGGGTCGCGCCCCTGGTGCTGCGGGGCGGGCCAGTCGGTGGACCGCAGGCGGGCCGGGGGGATGCAGTCCAGCGCGTTGAGGTCGGCCCAGTGGAACTGGTTGTGCCGGTTGTTGTGCACCAGCGAGGTGCGGTACAG
Organism: Nitratidesulfovibrio sp. 1201_IL3209; assembly: GCF_036763125.1. NCBI lineage: Bacteria > Pseudomonadati > Thermodesulfobacteriota > Desulfovibrionia > Desulfovibrionales > Desulfovibrionaceae > Nitratidesulfovibrio > Nitratidesulfovibrio sp. 1201_IL3209. The sequence goes on along the minus strand of NZ_JBAIYT010000007.1, from coordinate 30,554 downwards.
TTGCCAGCGCCCGTGTACGTAGGTGGTCCGGCCGCCGCCCGCGCCTGTTCCCGGCCCCGTTCCTTCACCGGTTCCTTCACCGATCTGGCACGGGCCGAACCGGGCGTCGGCCCGCAACTGCCCGGCCAGCACGGCGGCCTCGGGCCGGTGGCTGAGGTTGATCACCAGATGATAGCGGCGTTGGCGCAGCCGGTGGGCTGCGGCGTAGGGAAAGAAGACCGCTTCCGGCCCGATGGGCATGAGCCCTTGGAAGAATTTCTCCTCGCCCACCACCCACAGCGGGCGGCGCGGGTGCTCCGCCCGCAGCCAGGCCAGCAGCGGAAAGGTCAGCACCAGGTCGCCCATGCGCTGCATCTGCAACACCAGAATGGGGGCTCCCGGTGCGTTGTCCGGCACGGATGCGTTGTCCGGCGCGGGCGCGGCGGGCGGCGGGGTGATGACGGGCGTGGTGGCGGCGGTCATGGCCTCGGTGTGGACCTCGGTGTGGACCTTGGTGTGGGCGTTGGCATGGGCGTGGGGCGGCTACCTGGCGCGGGCCGGGCCGAAGATGCGGCGCATGTGGTCCAGCAGCGCGCGCAGCCGGTGTTCGTAGGTGTGTTCGGCAAGGATGCGCCTGCGCGCGGCGGCCACCACGCGGGCGCGCTCTTCCGGGTGGTCCAGGTAGCGGCGCAGCAGGTCGTCGGCCTCTTCCGGCTCCGCGTAGCAGACCACCTCGCGGCCGGGTTCGAACAGGTTTTCGATCTGGTCGCGCCAGTCGGTGAGCACGAACGACCCGGTGGCGGGCACGTCGAACACCCGCTGGTTCACCGCGCCCTTCATCTGCTTGCTGGTGCAGTTGAAGTTGATCTCCGACAGGGGATAGAACGCGGGCAGTTCACTGTAATAGTTGATTTCCGGATGCAGCCGCCAGCCTGCGGGCGCGGTGCGGAACACCTTGCGCCAGCCCCGGTCGCCCACGATGAGCGGGGCGAAGGGCAGGGTGCGCGCCACGCAGGCGGCGCGGTACTGGCGGGTGGCCTCCCAGGTGAGCATGGTCTCGTAGGACAGGCGGCGCTCGGCCCCGTTCAGCCCGTCCGGACCATCCGGCCCCCCCAGTCCCCCCAGTCCGTCGTACACGACGGCCAGTTGCGGCTGGTGCGCCCGCAGGTAGGCCCCCACGGACCGCTCGCCGTGCGCGCCGAAGCCCGCCGCCACCTCGCGGTACGAGCGCAGCAGCGCGGCGGGCAGTTTGCCCGCCTTCATGCGGTGGGCCACCTTGTAGACCATGGAATTGCCCACGAACGACACCCGCGCCCGCCACGGATGGCTGGCGGGCGGCGGCGACGCGGGCGGAGCGAAGCGCACCGGGTCCGTGCCCAGGGGCAGGTAGGCCACGTGCTCGAAGCCCAGGTCGCGCAGCGAGGGCAGGTTGTCCGCGTCCCAGGTGAAGATGGCCGTCCACGGGCTGACGATGCGCCGGTACAGGTAGAGGATCAGGTGCGGGTTGTCCACGAACCACGAGGCCAGGGGCAGGCGCAGCTTTTCCAGCAGGTCGGTCAGCACGCCTTCGCGGTCCACGCCCAGATGGTTGATGGTGAAGGCGAAGTCGGGCCGGAATTCCACCACGGCGCGCAGCAGCTTTTCCACGAACTCGCCCCGGCCCACCTCGTCGTCGTCCAGGGTGAGCAGGTGGTGCGGCACGCCCAGGCGCTGGCAGGCGGTGACGATCTCGCCCATCAGGAAATACTGGCTGGTGATCAGCAGCACGCGCGGCAGGGCGGCCGGGTCCGCGAACCTGGGGTAGGCGGCCCGTTCCCAGAAATTGAAGCGGGCGCTGGCGGACAGCACGTCGCGCAGCCGGGCGTAATGGGCGCGGTCCAGGCGCAGGTAGAAGGGGTGCGGCAGGGGCAGCAGTTGCAGGCCGCCGTTTTCGTACTGCCAGCGGGTAAGCGTGCGCAGGGCCGCGTCCGCGTCGTCGTCGGTCACCCACAGGATGCGCCCGGCGGCGGTGGCGTCGGCATGGCGGTCGCGCATGCGGGTGACGGCAAGGATTTCCGTGGACCGGTCCACCACGGCCACGGGACCGGGGCGCAGTTCCAGCAGGCGGGCCAGGGCCGCGCCGGTGCCCGCGCCCAGGAGAACGGGCAGGACTGGCGGGACTGCCTGTGCGGACTCGCCGGGCGATGCGGGCCGGGCTTCCGCCAGAAGTTTCTCGTAGGGGGCCAGCAGGGCCAGTTCGCGCGCCGGGCCGCCAGCGCCCAGCATGGGCATGGTGCGGCCGTCCACGGTCACTTCCACGTCGGCCACGTCCGCGCAGGCGTCATCCCCGCCAGCGATGGATGCATGACCTGCATCCGCCGCGCCGGGGGCGGATCGGGACGGCACGGCCCGCGCCGCGATCTTCGGGCGGGGCGCGGCCTCGCGTGGGGTTTCGTCAACTGGCGGCATGGTCGGTGAAATGCCTTTGCGCCGGGCAAGGCCCGGTTGCGGTGCGGTTGTGGGTGCGCCCGGAGGTGTCGTAGGGTCGGCGCGGCCCGTCAGCGGGTGGCGTGGGCCTGGGCTGGCGTCAAGGCGGGCGATTCCACCGCCAGTTCGCCGTCGCGCAGCACGATGCGCACGTCGCGCAATTCCTCGCGCACTTCCATCCACGATTCCTCGATGGAAATCTCCACGCCCGGCATGATCCGCCCCGGCACCACCAGTCGGCAGCGTTCGGCGATGGGGCCGCCGCGCTTCAGGTCTTCCCACAGCGCGGCTCGCTGGCGCAGCAGGCGGTCCATCTTCTTCAGCGCGGCCTCCAGGCGGCGCACCGGTTCCTCCTTGCCCGCCGGGGTGTCGGCGGCCACGGCCTCGTAATGGATGATGCGCTGGCGAAGGTCGCGGATGTTTTCTTCAAGCCGGGTGATCTTGCGGAACTTGAACGGGTCGTAGCCCAGATTGACCTTGGTGGGGGTGCCCTGCGCGCCGCCCAGCTGGTTTTCGATGTACACCACGCCCGCGCCGTGCACCGTGCCGCCCTGCACGCGGTCCTTCACCACCAGGTTCGCCCCGGCGTAGATGCGGCAGTGCAGGGCGAAGCGTTCGATGTACATGTTGCCGTGCGAGCGCAGCTCCGCGTTTTCGGCAAAGGGCACGCGCAGGGTGTCGCCCGCGTCCAGCAGGCAGCCCTTGCCGCCCTTGATGCCGCTTTCGCAGGCAATGGCGCCCCGGGCGCGCACCACCGCGCCTTCCACCACGCCCTTGATCAGGATGTTGTCGGCCTGGATCTCGAAGCCGGGTTTCACGTCGGCATGGGCGGCCAGGTCGCCCACGAAGAAGATGTTGCCGGTGTGGAAGTCCACGTCGCGGCGCACGTTGAGCATCTTCTTCACCGTGATCAGCCCGTCGTGGTAGAACACGTACCCGTTGGCGTCGGCCAGCACCCGCGTGGACGCGGCGGGGTCCACCGCGCAGTTGGGTCCGCAGGGCAGTTCCTTTGGCGCGACGTCGTACACGTAGCGCGGGTCCGGCGGGCCTTCGCCCGCCTCTTCCAGCGGCACCAGTTCCGCCAGCACCTGCCCCTTCACCACGTTCTGGACGTAGCCGAGGTTGTAGCGGTCGATGTTGCCGGCATCGTCCGCCTTGGGCTTCAGGTGCATGTAGTCGAAGTCGGGTTCGAAATGGTGGCGCAGGTAATATGGCATGGGCGCTCTCCGTGGGCTGTGCCTGCGGCGCCGCGTGGCGCGCCGCGTATCCGGACTGCGGGCGGGGGATGGGCGTGTTCTTGCGGTTGCCGTGCCGCACCTTGCCCCTGTGGCAGGGGCACTAATCGGGCAGCAGGGCCAGCAAATCCTCCTCGTCGCCGAGGATGGGAAAGAATCCGGTGAGCTGCGCAGTTTCCATGGTGTGCACCGCCTCCGGCGTGGGCCGGTACAGCAGCAGGCGGCGGCCCATGGAGCGCGCCTTGGTGCTGGCGGCCACCAGGGTGCCCAGACCCGAACTGTCCATAAACGACACGGCGCCAAGATCCAGCACCACGTCGGACACGCCCTTGCGGGCGAACAGCCGTTCCAGCTCGTTGCGGACCTCGGTGGCGTTGGCCAGGGGCAGTTCGCCCGTCAGCACCGCGACAAGGATGTTTCCGTGATCGTCAAGTTCGAGGTGCGCCATTGTTCCTCCGGGATGGCCAATTGCAGGTGCAGGGTGTTGCCGTCCGGGCCGGTTTCACCCGTCACGGCATCGCACAGGCAGGCGATGATGCGCAAGCCCCGTCCGGACGTGGCTTCGGACGCCACTCCCGGCATATCGGGCGGGGGCAGCGGGCATGCCGCGCGGCCGCGCCCCCAGTCGGTGACGGCCAGCGCCATGCCCACGCGCGGGTTCACCGTCAGGCGTACCCGCAGCGGACCGGGCTGCCCCGCCGGGTAGGCGTGGCGCACCACGTTGGCGCACGCCTCGGCCGTGACCAGTTCCAGCGGGTGCACCAGCGCGGGCGTGGCCAGGTAGGCGGCCATGGTGCCGGCGATGCCGCGCACGAAGGGACGGTAGGTTTCGCGCAGGGCCGTGGTGGAGAATTCGTAGCTGTGCATGGCGCGTATACCCATTGATGAAGGTGGCCGCGTTAGGCGTCCGGCCTGCCCGGTCAGTCGGGGCCTGTTGGGTCAGTCGGTTTTGACCAGTTCACCCACGATGGGGCCATCGCGGCGTATCCACAGGGCGGTGACGTCGTCGCGGAAGGGCGGCGTGCCGCCCGCCGCTTCGCGCAGGGCCGCCTCCATGGCCGCCAGCACGTCGCTGCCCGCGCGCAGGCAGGGTTCGGTCATCTCCATGAACCGCTCCGGGCCAAGGCGCGCCCCGCCGCGCACCGTCCAGTCGTGCAGACCGTCGGTGAACAGCAGCAACTGGCTGCCGGGCGGGAAGGGGCGCATTTCCGCCGCGAAATCGGCGCTGAAGAACCCCAGCAGCGGCGCGTTGGAGGGCAGGCGGGTCACCGTGCCGTCGCCGCCGCGCAGCAGGGCGGGACAGTGCCCGGCGTTGACGTATTCCAGCGTGCCCGCTCCGAAGTCGATGTCGCCCGCGAACAGGGTGACGAAGTCCGGTTCGCCGCCGATGATATCCACCAGGTGCCGGTTGATGCGCCGCACGGTCTCGGTCAGCGGCTGGGGGGGCATGCCGTCGGCGTGGCGGGCGGCCGCGCCGTCGTTCTGGGCGCGCACCAGGGTGCGCACGATGCTCATGAGAAACGCGGCGCGGGCTCCGTGGCCGGACACGTCGGCGATGACTACCCGCAGCACCGGGCCGTCCCCTGGATCGGGAGCGTGAGGGGCATGGGGCGTGGCCGGGGCGGCCTCTGCCCCGGTGCGCGACGGCAGCAGGAAATAGTCGAAGTAGTCGCCGCTGGCGTCGCCGGACGGGAGGTACAGGCTTTCCACGTGCAGGCCCGGCAGGTACGGCGAGGACGAGGGCAGAAGGCGCATCTGCAACTCGGCCACCCGGGCCATCTCGCGGGTCAGGCGGTCGGAATAGGCGCGCAGGCGGCGGGCCATGCGGGCCTGACGGGCGCCCACGGCCACGCGGGCATCCAGTTCCAGCGGTTCCAGCGGCAGGCGCAGGGCGTCGTTGGCGCCCAGGGCCAGGGCTTCGGCCCGCAGGTCGTGGTCTTCCGGTTCGGTGAGCACGATGAGGAACACGTCCTCGTCTCCCCGCTCGGCGCGAATGGCGCGCACCAGGTCGAGCACGGGACGGTGGTCGCCCGCATGCGCGGCATGCACGGCGGGAGGCGGCACGGGGTCGTAGGGTGGCGGCGGAGGGGCGGTGACGTGTGACGCCATGTCCGGCCTGTCCGGCCTGTTCGGGCTGCCGGGGGGTGCCGGATCGGGCAGTACGGCGTCGATGACCACCACGTGGGGGTGCCGCGCGGCGTGCAGGTCCAGCGCCTCGGCCAGGGTGGCGGCGCGCAGCACGGTGCGGCCGGCGCCGGGCAGGCGGCGTAGCGCCTCGCGCGTCAGCGGGGAGGGCGCGGCGATGAGAAGGGTGATGTCATCCGCCGCCATGGGGTGGTCGCCGCTCCGGAAAGAGGTCGTCGTCGCTCAGCCAGATGGTCACCGGCCCCCAGTTGACGAGGGACACGTCCATGTCGGCCGCGAAGATGCCACAGCGTACCCGCCCCGGCAGGCGTGCGTCAATATCGGCGGTCAGTTGGTCGAAAAGTCGCGCGGCCACGGCGGGCGGCGCGGCGGAGGAAAACGACGGGCGGCGGCCCTTGCGGCAGTCCGCGTGCAGGGTGAACTGGGGCACCAGCAGCAGTTCGCCCAAGGGCGCGCCCGGAATAGCGCCTGTCCCGTCCGGAATGACGCCGGTCCCGCCCGCGCCGCGCATGTCCCGCGGCACGGCCCATTCACGCAGGCCCACGTTCATCTTTCCCGCGTCGTCGGGAAACACGCGCAGATCCAGCAGCTTGTCGATCATGCCCGCCCAGCGGGGCTCGCCGGGCAGCGCGCCGGTGTCGCGCGGGCCGAAGCCCGCCAGCACCACCAGCCCCGGCCCGATGGCGGCCACGGTTTCTCCGCCCACCGCCACCGTTCCCCGGCGCGCCCGTTGCAACAGCAGTCGCATGGCCCTTTCCTTTGGCGTGGGTGTGGTGGCTGCGCCGGAGCGCGAGCCTCCGTCCGCCGCGCGGCGGACGGGCCTACTGCGCCCCGTCCTCGTCCGAAGCGGCGGTGTCCGCCGGTGACGCGGCCAGTTCCGCCTTCAACTTCTCTTCTTCCTCGGCGCGCAGGATGCGGCGCAGCACCTTGCCCACCACGGTCTTGGGCAGGTCGTCGCGGAATTCCACCTGCTTGGGCACCTTGTAGCTGGCCAGCTTTTCGCGGCAGTGGGCCACCACCTCGGCCTTGGTCAGCTTTTCGCCGGGCTTCACCACCACGAAAGCCTTGATGATCTCGCCGCGCGTGGGGTGGGGCACGCCCACGGTCACCGCTTCCTTGATTCTGGGGTGCTCGTGCAACACCTCGTCGATCTCGCGCGGGTAGACGTTGTAGCCGCCCACCAGGAACATGTCCTTCTTGCGGTCCACGATGCTGAAGTAGCCGTCCTCGTCCATGGTGGCGATGTCGCCGGTGTACAGCCAGCCGTTGCGCAGGGTGTTGGCGGTTTCGTCCGGGCGGTTCCAGTAGCCCTTCATGACCTGCGGGCCACGGATGATCAGTTCGCCCACCTTGCCCGCGGGCAGCGGCACCAGGCCCACTTCCATGTCCACGATGCGCGCCTCGGTGTCCGGGAAGGGGATGCCGATGGAGCCGGGCTTGCTCACCCCGTGGATGGGGTTCAGGTGGGTGACCGGCGAGGCCTCGGTCAGCCCGAAGCCCTCGATGACCTGCGCGCCGGTGAGTTCCCTGAACCGCTTGATGTGCTCCACCGGCATGGGCGCGGAGCCCGAGATGCAGTAGCGGATGGAGGTCAGGTCGTAGTCGCCCACCTCCTTCTGCTGCATCAGCGAAATGTAGATGGAGGGCGCGCCGGGGAAGATGGTGGGCTTGTGCTTCTGGATGCCCACCAGCACGTCGCGCGGGACGTAGCGCGGAAAGGGCACGACGGTGGCCGAAAGGGCCGTGGGCAGGGTGAGGCAGGTGGTCAGCCCGTAGACATGGAAGTAGGGCATCAGGCCCAGGAAACAGTGGTCCATGTCGCAAGCGTCGCCAAGGATGGTGGTGATCTGCTGCACGTTCACCGACATGTTGTGGTGCGTCAGCATGACCCCCTTGGAAATGCCGGTGGTGCCGCCGGTGTACTGTAGTACGGCGAGGTCGTCGGTGGGGTTGCACGTGGTGGTGGAATAGCGGGTCTTGCCCTTGAGCAGGGTTTTCCATGGCAGCACGTGCCTGCCGTCCAGGGGCAGGTCGCGCCAGGTGCCCTCGCGCTTGGCCTTGAAGGCGTACAGTACGTTGAGCGGAAAGGCCAACCCGTCGCCGATGCGGGTGAGGAAGTACTTGTCGATGCCCAACCTTTCGCGCAACGGCTCGATCTTGGGCCACACCAGGTCGAGGGCGATCATGAACCGCGCGCCGGAATCATGGATCTGGTGGACCAGTTCCTTTTCCATGTACAGCGGGTTGGTCATCACCACCACGCCGCCCGCCTTCAGCACCGCCCAGAAGGCGATGACCGTCTGCGGCAGGTTGGGCAGCATGATCGAGACCTTGTCGCCGCGCCGCACGCCCTGGGCGCGCAGGTTGGCGGCCATGACCTCGGCCAGTTGGCGGAGCCTGGCGTAGCTTATGCGGTAGTTGCGGAAGGCGATGGCCGTGCGGCGGGGGGTGCGTTCCGCCGCCCTGTCCAGCAGGGTGAACAGCGGATAGGTTTCGTAGCTGATGCGGGCCGGGACGCCTGCGTCGTAGCTGGCCAGCCAGGGGAAATCGGCGGAGGTGTTGGGTTCGGTCATACGTGGTGGCGGACCGTGCCCGCCACGTCATTCCGCGCGTTCCGCCCGGCCCGGCACGGCAGGTACGGCGCACGGGCGCTGGCGCAGGCCCGTATTGTTCGTGTGTTCAAGGGGATGGAAGGCAAACCTTCAGGTTTGTACTATGCGGTTCGCGCCCGCGCAAGCCCCATGGGCAGGGCGGGGATGCCGCGTGCGTGCGGGCGTCAGGCGCTGCCGGTAGCGCCTGTGTCCCCGGCATCCCCGGCAGCGCCGGAATCGCTGGAATCACCGGGTCGGGCAACCCGCACGGGCCGCAACCCGGTGACGGCGGCCACGGCCTTCAGGCCCTTCTTCTCGCCGGTGAAGCCCAGCTTTTCCTCGGTGGTGGCCTTCACGTTCACCATGGTCTCGTCCAGCGCCAGCAGGCGGCAGACGTTGCGGCGGATCTGTTCGCGCCACGGAGCCAGCCGGGGCACCTGGGCGATGATGGTCAGGTCCACGTTGGTGATTTCGAGCCCGGCCGCGCGCGTCAGGCGCAGCGTTTCGTCCAGCAGCACGGCGGAGTTGGCGTTGTCCAGCGCGGCGTCGGTGTCCGGAAAATGCTGGCCGATGTCGCCGCCGCCGACGCACCCCAGCAGGGCGTCGGTGAGGGCGTGCAGCAGCACGTCGCCGTCGGAATGGGCCACCACCTCCGGCCCGCCGGGAATGGGCACGCCGCCCAGCTTCATGGGGCGGCCCGGCTGACTGACCTGACCGGGGCGGCCGGTGTCTTCCTGCCGCGCGTAGCGATGCACGTCGTAGCCCCAGCCGGTGCAGGGAATCAGGCGGGCCTGACCCTTGCGCGCGTCCCACGGGTCGCGGGCGGTGTCGTCGTCCAGCATGGCCAGGTCCTCCGGCGTGGTGATCTTGGCGTTGGCGGCCTCTCCGGCCACCACGTGCACGGGCAGGCCGCAGCGTTCCAGCAGGGCCGCGTCGTCGGTGACGGTCCAGCCCTCGGCGCGGGCGCGTTCGTGGGCCTGCCGCAGCGAGGCCAGGGCGAAGCCCTGCGGGGTCTGCACGGCCACCAGCCCGGACCTGTCCGGGGTATGGGTGACCACGCCGTGTTCCGTCTGCTTGATGGTGTCGGTCACCGCAATGCCCGGCACCACCCCCGGCGCGCCTGCGGCCAGCGCGTCGAGCACCGCGTTGGACAGCGCGGCCGTGGCGAACGGCCGGGCCGCGTCGTGCACCAGCACCGCGTCACATACACGGGGCAGGGCCGCCAGCCCCGCGGCCACGGAATCCTGCCGCAGCGCGCCGCCCGCCACCACCCGCCACGGCACGCCCAGGGTGCGCCCGGCGTCCAGCGCGGTCAGGCGTTCCCGCTCGGCCTCCAGCCTGTCCTGCGGAAACACCAAGACCAGCCCGCGCAGCCGCGCCACCGACGCGAACGTCCGCGCCGAGCGCCAGTACAGCGGCGCGCCCCGGTGTTCCAGGAACTGCTTGGCCGTGGACAGCCCGGCCGCCGCCAGCCGGGTGCCGCTGCCCGCCGCGAGAACGATGGCCCATGCGTGCATGTACGGTCCTTTGAAAAGAAGAGTGGAGAGGGAAGAGGGGAAAGATACGGGGGGAAGGGGGCTTTGCGCTTTGCGGTCGCCATCTGTAAGCCTCACGCTTCGCGTTCGGCTAACAGCTGCCGCAAAGCCCCCTAATTCGTACCCTCACCATACGTACTTTTCAATCAGGGCAGGGTGCTCAATTGGCAATGTGCGCCTTGCCCTGCCCCCGTTCTGTTTTCGGGAAAAACAACCCCCCAATGAAAAAGTTTGGGGGGGAGGGGTTCGGGGAGGGAGACCCTTTGCCTCAGCCGTTAGGTGAGCGCAACGCGCGAACCTTACGGATGAGGACCGCAGCGCGTCAAAGGGTCCCCTCCCCGATCAAAATCAACGTTCGGGAGTCGGACTGTAAGCCGGGTTCTGTACCCTTGCGGGCGGCTGTCATTCCTCTAGGAGCGCCGTTGCCGACGCCCTCAAGCAACCGACCCGGAAGCATCGGCCGGGCAGGCCTCGAACGCTTCCCTATTTGGTCTTGCTCCGGACGGGGGTTACCGAGCCTGGCGCGTCGCCGCGCCAGCTGGTGGGCTCTTACCCCACCGTTTCACCCTTACCCGGCAGGCGTGCCTGCCGGGCGGTCTGTTTTCTGTGGCCCTGTCCGACGATCGCTCGTCCTGGGGGTTACCCAGCGTCCCGCCCTGCGGAGCCCGGACTTTCCTCCCCGGACCTTGCGACCCGCGGCGACAGCCCGTCCGGCTCCCGAAAGTGGATGCGCGGCGGTCCGGCCTATTCGGCGGCCGGGGTTTCCACGCAGAAGTGTTCGCTCCAGTAGATGAGGCGTTGGCAGTTGGGGCAGCTGAGGATCTGGTGGCCCTTCTGCAACTCGATGTAGCTCTGCGGCGGGATGGCGATGTGGCAGCCGGAGCACACGCCCTTGTCCACGGGCACGATGACCGGGTTTTCCAGCCGTTGGCGGATGAACTCGTACCGGCTCAGCACGGGCGGGGGCACTTCCTTGCCCGCGGCGTTGCGCTGGGATTCCAGGTCGGCCAGGCCCGCGCCCGCCTCGGTCAGGCGCGCGTCCAGGCTGGCCTTCTTGGTTTCCAGGTCGGCCTTGAGGTTGGTGTAGCGCTCGTCCATTTCGGCCATGGCTTCGGTCTGGCGCTGGAGTTCCTCGGCCAGGGCGAGTTTTTCCTCTTCGCGCGAGCGGTTCATCTTTTCCATGTTGTCCATTTCGCGCATCATGGCGTGGTATTCCTTGGTGTTCCCCACGAGCATGAGCTTGGACTTGCTTTTCTTGATGCGCAGGGAATCGTCCTCGATTTCGGTGCCGAGGCGCTTTTCCTGCTCCTTCAGGTGGGTGAGCTTGTCGAGGAGGCGGTTGCGCTGTTCCTCGAGGACGTCGAAGCGCTGCTGCAACCCTTCCACTTCCTGCGGCGCGTTCTTGAGTTCCGCCTTGATGCCGTAGATGTGGTCGTCCACCTTTTGCAGGGCGACAAGCTGTTCGATCTGCTTGAGATAGAGGCTCAACGTCATATCCTCCTGAAATGCGGGTTAGGCCGGATGTTCCGGAACGCGGCCGCCGCCCGTGCCCGTGGGCGAGGCGGGCAGGTGCAGCCGCAATGGATCGCTGGATGGCAGGAAATGCACGGGCAGGCCGGGCAGCGCGGCGCGCAGGCCGTCGGCGAAGCGGCGCATCATTTCCTCTTCAAGGGCGAAGTGCCCCACGTCGAGCAGGCAGCCACGGGCTTCCAGCGCGGTGTGGTATTTCACGTCGCCGGTGACGAACACGTCGGCGCCACGGGCGAAGGCCGCATCGGCCAGCGAACTGCCGGAGCCGGTGCAGTAGCCCACCCGTCGCACCACGCTGGGGACGGGGCCGCTGACGTGGCAGTGGGCGCGTCCGGCAAGGTCGTGCAGGCGCCGGGCGAAGGCGGAAAATTCGAGTGGTTCGGGCAGGTCGCCCACCAGGCCGAAGCCGAAGACCCGCGCGGGCAGTTCCGGCTCGGCGGGCAGGAAGGCCGGGGCGGCGTCCTCCGGAACGTCGGATACGATGGCCGCGCGGATGGCGGGCCAGGCGGCGGCCTCGCAGCTGATCACGGCGGCGGAGCCCAGCGTCCGGCAGGCCAGCACGCCGGGCAGGTCTGCCCAGCGGGGAGAGGGCGCACCGGCGGCCACGATGCACCGGGTCACGCGCTCCTGGCGCAGGGTGGGTTCCAGCACCACGGGCGACGCCAGCGAAAGTTCGCGGGCCAGCCAGCCCACGGGGCCGTCGGGGTTGGCGTCCAGCGAGGTGTGCGCGGCGTACAGCCATGCCCCGCGCGCCAGCACAGCCGAGGCCACGGCGTGGTGGTCGTCCAGCGTGTCCAGCGCGCGCGGCGTCATGACCAGCGGATGGTGGGAAAGAATGACGTCCGCGCCAAGGTCCAGGGCGGCGGCAACGGCGGCGGGGGTGGGGTCGAGGCAGACGGCCAGGGCCGTGGCCTCGGCGTCGTGCCCGGCCACCTGCATGCCCGACCTGTCCCACTGGGCGGCGGAGGCCGGAACCGCTGTTTTTTCAATAACGTTAATTATTTCAGAGCGTTTCATGCATCTTCCCCAAGCAAAGAGGGTGCTTCGCCGGATGAACGCGGCGCAAGCACCCTCGAAGCGGCAAGGCGTGGTTCCGGAATTGGTGCTGCTCCAATGTCCGCGTTCCTGTCCCGTTGCTCTGTTGGCGGCAGGGGGCGCTGATGGCGCCCGGTGCCGGGGCGGCGCGCGCCTGCCCGGGAAAGATGTGGTGGGCCTAGCGTGACTCGAACACGCAACAAACCGGTTATGAGCCGGGGGCTCTGCCAATTGAGCTATAGGCCCACGCGCATCCGGACCGGCCCGGCCCGTCGTTCCGATCCGACGCCCGGAATGCTGCCCGGTGAGCCGAATCTGATACGCCCAGGCGGTGCGGCTGTCAAGCCGGACGCCCGCAGGCCGTCGCCAGGTCCGCCCCGGCTATCCGGCCTTCTTCACGCCGCACTGCTCCTTGGCGAAGGCGATGGCCGAGCGGGCCGCCTTGGCCCCTTCGCCCACGGCCACGCCGATCTGCAGAAAGCCGCCGGTGCAGTCGCCCGCCGCGAAGACGCCGGGGATGTTGGTGCGCTGCTCGTCGTCGGCCATCAGGAACACGCCCTTGCGCTCCACACCCAGCGAGTAGGCGAAGTCCAGGGACGACGCCTCGCCCATGGCCACGAACAGGCCGTCCACCGCCTCTTCCGTGCCGTCGGCGAACACCACGCGCTCAAGGCCGTTGTCCCCGGCCAGGCGCGCGATCTTGCGGGTGTCCACGGCGATGTCCGCGTCGGCCAGGCGCTGCCGGAAGTCGGGGGTGAGCACGGGTTCCTTGCCCTGGGTGCAGATGCGCACGTGGGGGGTGTATTGGGTCAGTTCCAGGGCCTGGTTGGCCGCGAAGATGCCCTCGCCCAGCACCAGCACCTGCTTGCCGCGATAAAAGAACCCGTCGCAGCTCACGCAGTAGGACACGCCCTTGCCCTCGTAGCCGCCCAGGTTGTCGATGCCGGGGCGCACCCGGGCAACGCCCGTGGCCAGCACCACGGCGCAGGCGTCGTATGCGCCCTTGTCGGTCTTGACGTGAAAGCCGCCGGCGTCGCCATGGTGCACGGCCAGCACGCGTTCCTCGCGCAGTTGCGCGCCGAAGCGTTCGGCCTGCCTGCGGCCGCGTTCGATGAGGTCGCGGCCGGAGATGGTCTCGTCGAAGCCGAAGTAGTTGTCGATCTCGTAGTCGCCCGCCACCTTGGGGGCGCTGCCTAGCACCAGCGTGGGAATGCCCGCGCGGGCGGTGTAGATGGCGGCGGAAAGCCCGGCCGGGCCGGAGCCGATGATCACCAGGGGGGTGGAGGCGGATGCTGCGGCGGAAGCGGACATGTCGGACATGGGCATCTCCGTGAGGAAAGGCGCGGGCGGCGCGGCCGTGCGTCTGTTGCGGTTTCCGGAGCGGCGCGCGGGACTGCGGGAGAGGGGGGACCGCCCGCGCATGGCGCGCCGAATCAGAAAGTAGGCAGTCCGAAGCGGCTGGCAAGGGGGCGTTCGGAGAGGCCGCGACTCCCGCCGCCCCGCCGCCCGGCCGTCTGCATCCCCCGCGCACCCGGCAGGCTCTTGCGGTCCTACAGCCCGAGCTGGGCCAGCAGGTCGTCCACGTTTTCCTGCGAGACGCCGCGTTGCGGCCCCTTCAGTTCGGAGACCACCTGGCGGGTTTCCGCCTCGATCTGCGAGATGTCCTTTTCCGGGGTTTCCTCGCGCGCGCGGATCAGCAGGCCGGTGGACAGGTAGAGTTCCACCACAGTGCTTTCGATGGTGCGCAGGGCCTCGATGATCTTCTTGATGCGCTGGCCGGTCAGGTCCTGGAAGCCGAGGGTGGTCAGGATTTCCACCAGCCCCTCGCCCAGTTCGGTGTTGATCTGCACCATGCGCTCCAGGGCGCGCTCCACGCCCGCCCCGGCGCGGACGGCCTCCAGCAGCACGGCCGCCTCCTTCTGGCGTTCGATCTGCACCTCCACCACGTCCATGATCGATTCGGTGGCTTCCTGCGTGGTGACCAGGATTTCGTCCAACTGGCGTGAGGCCTCGTTGAACAGGCGGTCGGCGTCCTCGCGCTGCACGGGCTGGGCGTCTTCGGGCGCTTCCTGCGCGCCGGGCTTCGCGGCGGTGGAGATTTCGCGGTAGATGGTTTGCAGGCCCCCGCGCATGTCGTCGCTGATGCGGCGGTAGAATTCGCTTTCCACCAGGGCGCGGGTGAGGTTGGTGGTGAGTTCCCGCTCGATGGTGGCGGAAAGCACGTCACGGATGTTGACGACGAGGTTGTTCGTCACGCGTTCCATCACGTTTTCGAGCAGTTCTTCCTGCGTGACCATGCTGCGCTCCTGCTGGTGGTGTGTGCGCCACGGGGTGGCGGCCGTACGGACGGAAAACGTGGGCCGTGATCGAAGGCCGGAAGCCCGCATTGGCGAACCTAGCAGATAGCGGGCCGCCGGAAAAGCGGAAAACGAAGTGATGCACGGCCTTGTGCCCGTGCGGGAGGAGGCGTTTCCGCGTCCCGCGCCGCCGGGCGGGCAGGGCGACGGGCAGGGCGGCGGGGTGCTCGAAAAAAGCGGGGCGTACGCGGTGTGTTCCGCGTACGCCCCGCCGGGGAGTGTCATTACAAAGCCGATGCGGGCAAAGCCGATGCGGCAGCGGTGTCTACAGGCCGCCGTTCTCCACTTCCACGTTCATGGCCCCCACGGGGCACACGCGGGTACACAGTCCGCAGGCGGTGCAGCGGTCCTTGTCGAACACCACCACCCGAAGGGCGGTATCCATGGCCAGGGCCGAGGTGGGACAGATGGCGGTGCACATGCCGCAGTGCATGCAGCTTTCCTCGTCGCGCGAGATGCGCTGCGAGACGTCGGTGACGGTTATCTCCTGCTCGCGCAGGTAGGCGATGCCCTTCAGACAGTTCTCTTCGCCCCCCGAAAGCTCCAGGGTCAGGTAGCCTTCCTTGCGCGGGGTGATCTGGGCCTTCAGGATGTTGACCGTAAGGTCGTACCTGCGCACCAGGTCGCTCACGATGGGCTTGCCGGAGATTTCGGGCGGGAACGTGAGATGGATGTTCTTGCGGTAGGTTTTGGTCTGTTGTTCGCTCATGACTGGTTCCGGGCCGGAACTCCGGGTACTCGGATTATTTGTTCTCGCTCAGGAACTTCTTGGCGCGTTGCGCCTCGGGCGAATCGGGCAGCTTCTTGATCAGCTCGTCCAGGCGCACCTTGCCGGCGTCCTTCTTGCCGAGCCTGTAGAAGCTGATGCCCTGCTTGAGCAGCGACGAGGCGTACTTGGAGCTTTTGGGATACTTGGAGATGACCTGTTCGTACGCCAGCGCCGCCCGGGCGAAGTCCTGCTGCTGGAAGTTCGCTTCACCCTGCCAGAACCACGCGTTGCTGGTCAGCTTGTGGTCCCCGAAGGTGTTGGTGAAATCGGTGAAGGCCTTCACCGAATCCTTGTAGCGCCGTTCGTTGAACGCCGTCATGCCCTGGTCGTACAGCGCCTGGGCCGTGTCAACGGCAGCGGCGGCAGCGGCGGCGGGCTTGGCGGCGGTAGTCGCGGTCCCCTTGGAGGGTTCCGCGCTGGTCACGGACATGGTGCCGCTTTGCGCCGGGGGCACCGTGACCGGCCCTGTGGGCTGGCTCGATGGCGCGACGACAAAGCCGTTCTCCTTGCCGGGGTTTACGAGCAGGACCGGGGCGTTGGGATCGCCCGCATGGGTCGTGCCGGTGGACGAGACCGCGCCGCCTGCGGCCCCCGTGGGGGCGGGCGCGGCGAGCACGCTGTCGATGTCGATGGCCAGTTGCGAGGCCATCTGCCGCAGGGCGATATCGTGGCGGTTCAGCTGTTCGCGCATCTGGGGCAGGTCGCGGCTCTGGTCGCCGGTGGCGTTCAGGCGCATCTGCATGTCGTCGATCTGGCCGCGCAGGGTGGCGATTTCCTGCCGGGTGGACTGCACCTGCGACCAGGTGTCCGCCTGCGCGGGCTGCACGCCGGAAAGCTGCGAGTTCAGCATCTGGATCTGCTGGTCCTGGCGCATGACGCGCGAGTTGAGGGCGTCCACGTCTTCCTGGCGTACGCAGCCGGAAAGGGCCACCAGCGCCGCCAGGGAGCAGACGGGAAGGAAACGACGGGAAAGGATGCGGGTTTTCATGGCTTTTGGTCCGCCTTTCGGTTCACTTTGCGTGGCGTAAGGGTTCGGTGCCCCGGCCGGGTGCCGCCTGTGCGGTGCGGCGGGACGTCGGGCCCGGCCTGCGTCATGCCTTGCGGGCGCGCCGCTGGCCGAAGACGAGGTAGGCAAGCCCGCCGAGCACGGGAAGGAATATCCCGGCCGCCATCCACAGGGCTTTTTCCGCCGGGCGTTCGAACTCGTGGTTGTAAGAATGCCAGATGCACCACAGGTTGGGCAAGATGGGAATGGCGAGCAGGGGGATGAGCAGGGCGGTATTCATGCGGGTCTCCTACCGGGCCTTGGGTGCGGAGTTGCGGGGCGCGGGCTGGCGGTACATGGCGATGAAGGCCAGGAACGCCCCGACGCAGATGGCGATGTCCGCCACGTTGAAGGCGGGCCAGTGCCAGTCGCCCACGTAGAAGTCCAGGAAGTCGATCACCGCGCGAAAGCGCACCCGGTCGACGAGGTTGCCGAGGGCGCCGCCGAGGATGCAGCCGAACCCGGTGAACAGCACCTTGTCTTCCTGCGCCGCGCGGGTAAGCGAGACGATGGCCCACACCGCCAGCACCGTGGCCACCAGGAACAGCCAGAACTGCCACTCTATGTCGGAGCGGTTCAGGAAGCCGAAGGCCGCCCCCCGGTTGCGCACGTTGACCAGGTCGAAGAACCCGGCGACGACCGGCACCGAGTGGTGTTCGGGAATGGCCGTCACCGCCCACAGCTTGGTGAGCTGGTCGAGGCCGATGACGGCCGCGGCGATGGAGAAGACCATGACGAATCTGGGACGCATGGGGCCTCTTTGGGCTTTGGGCGTATGCCCCGCCCGGCCGCGCATCGGCGTCGCCGGGCGGGGGGAGCATGATCGGGCCTGTTGCCGCTACCCGGCGCCGCCGGTGCGCAGCACCGTGGTGCAGCGGCCGCAGGCGCCGGGGAAGTCCGGGTCGGCGCCAAGGTCCTCGTGGTAGATCCAGCAGCGCTCGCACTTGGCGCCGGGGGCCTTGGCCACGCCGATGCGCAGGCCCTTGACCTCCTCGGAGGCGAAGGCGGTTTCCGGCGCGTCCTCCAGCGGGGCGATGTTCAGCCTGGAGACAATGAACACCGCGCGCAGGTCGGTGCCGGTGGCGCGCAGCAGGGCGGCCAGCTTGTGGTCGGCGTACAGGGTCACGTGGGTATCCAGCGAATGGCCCACCGTGCCCGCCTTGCGCAACGGCTCGATGGCCTTGGTCACCTCGGACCGCACGGCCAGCACGGCCTCCCACCGTTCGCTCTCGTCGGAACTGACGTTGTACAGCGGCGTGTCGGCCCCGCGCAGGGCGAACACCGTGGGCGCGGCCGGGCGCAACGCCTCGGGGATGTGCCGGAACACTTCCTCGGCCGTGAAGCTGAGCACCGGGGCCATGTCGCGCACCAGCACCAGCAGGATGTGCAGCAGGGCCGTCTGGGCCGAGCGGCGTTCCGGGCTGTCCTTGGCCGAGGCGTACAGGCGGTCCTTGAGCACGTCGAGGTAGAAGGCGCTGAGGTCGGTCACGCACAGGTTGTGCAGGGTGTGGAACACCTTGTGGAACTCGAACTCGGCATACGCCTCCTGGATGCGGGTGTGGGCGTCGGTGACGATGTCCAGCGCGTAGCGGTCCAGCGGGTCCATGACCGAGAACGGCACGATCTCTTCGGGCGTCAGGTCGTCGAGGTTGCCCAGCAGGTAGCGGCAGGTGTTGCGGATGCGCCGGTAGGCGTCCACCAGGCGGCTGAGGATTTCGTCCGAGATGCGGATGTCCTCGCGGTAGTCCACGGACGCCACCCACAGGCGCAGGATTTCCGCGCCGTACTTGTCGATGATCTCCTGCGGCGCGATGACGTTGCCGATGGACTTGGACATCTTGCGGCCCTCGCCGTCCACCACGTAGCCGTGGGTGAGCACGGCGCGGTAGGGCGGCACGCCGCGCGTGCCCATGGAGGCCAGCAGCGAACTGTGGAACCAGCCGCGATGCTGGTCCGAGCCTTCCAGGTACAGGTCCGCCGGGAACGAGGTGTCCTCGCGCTGCTCCAGCACGGCCGAGAAGCTGGTGCCGGAATCGAACCACACGTCCAGGATGTCGGTTTCCTTCTTCCAGTGGTTGCCGCCGCAGTGCGGGCAGGCCAGACCGGCGGGCACGACGTCTTCCAGCGGCGTTTCGTACCAGTAGTCGCAGCCGGTGGGGTGTTTGGCGAAGCGGTCGGCGATGTCGCGCATCCAGGCGGCGTCGTTCCACGCCTCGCCGCAGCCTTCGCAGAGCAGGGCGATGATGGGCACGCCCCAGGTGCGCTGGCGCGAGATGCACCAGTCGGGGCGGAATTCGATCATGTTGTGGATGCGTTCCTCGCCCCAGGCCGGAATCCAGCGCACGTCGTTGCGGATGGCCGACAGGGCGCGGGCGCGCAGGTCGTTCCGTTCCATGGCGATGAACCACTGGGTGGTGGCCCGGAAGATGACCGGCTTCTTGCAGCGCCAGCAGTGCGGGTAGCTGTGCGAAATCTTGCGCTCCGCCAGCAGGTTGCCCACTTCGCGCAGCTTTTCGATGACCTTGGGGTTGGCCTCGAACACGGTGAGCCCGGCGAAGAAGGGCACGGAATCGAGGAAGCGCCCTTCGTCGTTGAGCGGCGAAAGGATTTCCAGCCCGTAGCGCAGGCCGGTCTCGTAGTCCTCGCGGCCGTGGCCGGGCGCGGTGTGCACGCAGCCGGTGCCGGAATCGAGCACCACGTAGTCGGCCAGCACCACCGGAGAGGGGCGGTCGTAGAAGGGGTGCGCGGCGGCCAGCCCTTCCAGCTTCGCGCCCGGCACGGTGGCGACGACTTCATGGCCTTCCCAGCCGAAGGTCTTGGCGCAGCTTTCCACCAGCGCGGCGGCCAGCACGTAGTGCGCGCCGTCCTGGCGGACCACGGCGTAGTCGTGGTCGGGGTGCACGGCCACGGCCATGTTGTCGGGCAGGGTCCACGGGGTGGTGGTCCAGATGACGATATACGCGGTGGCCGCGTCTGCGGGGGGCAGGCCCAGCACGTCGGCCACCCTGGCGTCGCGCAGGGGGAAGCGCACGAAGATGGAGGGCGAGGTGTGGTCGTAGTATTCCACCTCGGCCTCGGCCAGGGCGGTCTGGCA
Source organism: Nitratidesulfovibrio sp. 1201_IL3209 (assembly GCF_036763125.1). Lineage (NCBI taxonomy): Bacteria > Pseudomonadati > Thermodesulfobacteriota > Desulfovibrionia > Desulfovibrionales > Desulfovibrionaceae > Nitratidesulfovibrio > Nitratidesulfovibrio sp. 1201_IL3209. Next base: position 10,773 of record NZ_JBAIYT010000007.1, on the reverse strand, counting down.
CGAGCAGCACCAGTAGATGGGCTTCTTGCTGCGCACCACGCTGCCCGCGGCCACGAAGTTGCCGAGCTCGCGCGCGGTGGCCGATTCGTAGGCCGGGTCCATGGTGACGTACGGCTTGTCCCACGCGCCCAGCACGCCCAGGCGCTTGAATTCCTTGCGCTGGATGTCCAGGTATTTTTCCGCGTACTGGCGGCAGCGCTTGCGTACCACGTGGGCGGGAAGTTCCTTCTTCTTTTCACCCAGTTCCAGCTCCACCTTGTGTTCGATGGGCAGGCCGTGACAGTCCCAGCCGGGCACGTAGCGGGCGGCGTAGCCCTGCATGTTGCGCGACTTGACCACCATGTCCTTCAGGATCTTGTTCAGCGCCGTCCCCAGGTGAATGTGCCCGTTGGCGTAGGGGGGGCCGTCGTGGAGGACGTACGCGCCCTTCTGGCCGGACGCCTGGGCCATGGCGGCGTAGGCGTCTATTCCTTCCCAGAACTTAAGCATTTCCGGCTCGCGCTGGGTAAGGTTGGCCTTCATGGGAAATTTGGTGTCGGGCAGATGCAGGGTCTTCTTGTAGTCGCTCATGGACGTGCTGCTCCTGGGGGGTATCGGCATGCCGGAAGGTCCGGCGGCGGCGCATGGCCGCGCCCGGCGGGGGTGACGGCGCGCGTGGCGCGTACCGCCGGGTGATGCAAAACGATGTAATTGGTTCAAGAAGGTGCGGAAGTCAAGCCGCGCGCGGCCCGCGCGGGCGCTGGAACGGCGGGAGGATGGCTGGCGCGGTGCGCGGAACGGGGGCGAGGGAGGTCCGTCGAAGGGGCGGAGGGATTGCCGCACGGGGGGCGGCACGGGTCTGGCCGCACAAGTCCGGCGTACCGCGTTGCGCCCGCTACGATCCGACGGTTTCGCCAGTTCCGCCAGAATCGCCAGTTCCGCCGCCCCTGACCATGTCCAGAACGTGCGGCAGGGCCGCCCTTGCCATGCGTTCGGCCCCGGCGGCGTTGGGGTGCAGGCCGTCCCACAGGGTCAGGTCCGCCACGCCCCAGATGCCGTCCAGCACGTAGGGCCACAGGGGCACGCCGAAGCGTGCGGCCAGGCGCGGGAACAGGGCGTCGTAGTCTTCGGCGTAGTCAGGGTCGTCGGAAAATTCGGCCCTGAACCCGGCCAGCAGCGCGGGCACGCCCCGTTCGGCCAGCAGGGCCAGGATGGCGGCCAGGTTTTCCTCCATGTCCTGCGGGTCCAGCCCCATGAAGCCGTCGTTGGCCCCCAGTTCCACCATGGCGAAGCAGCGCGGGGCCGCCCCCACGTCGTTGACGAAGCCGGGGGTGCGGGCCAACCACGCGCGCAGGCGGCGCAGGCCGCCCGCCGTGGTGTCGCCCGAAAGGCCCAGGTTGATCACCGTGGCGTCAGGGTGACGCGCCGTTGGACCGCCCGCGCGCAGCAGCCGTTCCAGCGCGGCGGGAAAGGCGGCCTCGGGTTCCAGGCCGTAGCCCTCGGTCAGGCTGTCGCCGAGGGCCAGCAGGGTGAGGGGGAGTGCGGTGGAGTGCGACATGGGGGCTCGTGTTGCGGGCGGAAAGAGCGGCGCGATGGGACTCGCTACCTTGGCCGCATCACCGGTTGTCGGATGTCACCCGGCCTTGTTCCAATTGGGGAAAAGCTCTTTCAGCCGTTCGACGGTATGCCGCCACTTGGGTGTTTTCGGCGCGCAGACGGTATTCTGGTTGCCGAACATTCCCGCTTCATTAACAGCTTCAGCCAGCGGTCGGGTTTCGGTCCAATCCACAGCTACGAAGCTCTCGATTCGTTCGGGATCATTAATGAACTCCCGATGGTAGCTCGCTTTTGTCAGCACGTCCATGGCAGGCCGCTCTACTCCATGCTCGTCCTTCAGCGTGAAGTCGGTTGCTGGTACCGGCCCGCCGCGAACGCGGCCAACCCCAACGAAGCCATACCCCGGAGCCTTGACCCAGATCAGGTCATCCGTCTGAAGAAGACCGAGGGTGCCGCTATACCAGGAACCGCCACCCGCGCAGATGAAGCCGTAACGGCGCGCCTCTTCCCAATCGCGGGTCTTACTGTGCCCGAACGAGGCATAGTATTCGCCGTTCCATGGCTCCTTTATCGCCTTGGCGCTGCTGGTTGCGGCGGCGGCCTGCGTTTCGACGGGGTCGAGCAGCCATGCGCGGCTGAGCAGGTGCCCCGATTCGCTCTCGAACACCTGGAAGCACAGCACGTTGATGGGGATGTCGCGGCGGTTCAGGTAGCCGACGATCCGTTCGCTGGCGGCATCCAGTGCCGAGGCCACGATGACGATCTGGTGGGACTGGTTCAGCGTTTCCGGATCGAGGGGTTGGCCGAAACGTGCGGTAAAGGCGGCATCCAGAGACCCGCCATTCGCAAATCGGGCGTAGATGCGCGTGATGTCCTGAGCCTCAAGCTGTTCCGCCCAGCTTGCGTAGTCGATGGCCTGTGCGACCACCTCGCGCGGGGTCTTGCCGCGTTTCAGCTCAATGAGAATCAGCGTTCCATCGGGGGCAAGCGCCAGAAGGTCGATGCGGCCACCTAAGCCAGTGTCTTCCTGGCGGCCGATGATCATCCATTCCCGCGACAGGATGTCTGGTGCCGCGACGATCATGTCTTCCAGTAGCGCCTCGCTGGGCAGTGAGCCTTCGCGCAACGGTTGCGGTGTTGCGCCAACATGCCAAAGGCTGTGCTGGATCGGCATGTTCGGAACTCCTAGAACCCGGCGGGCTGGCCTTCCACGGCCTCGGACATTTCGCGCAGCAGCCGCAGGGTTTCCTCGGCCTCGGCCTTGTCCAGCACGCGCAGGGCGAACCCGGCGTGCACGATGACGTATTCGCCGATGGCGGGACGTTCGGGCAGCAGCATGGCCGAGACGTTGAGGTAGGTTTCGCTCTTGCCCACACGACACTTGGCCATGCCGGCGTCATTGATTTCAACGATCTCGGCGGGGATGGCGAGGCACATCGGGTCTGCTCCGTCGGGTTGTTCTGTCAGGTTGTTCAGGCAGGTTGTTCAGTCGGTGGCCGGGGCGCAGTCGCCGCCCGCGCGGCGTACCTCGGCGACCACGGCGTCGCACAGCAGGGGCAGGCGCTGGCCCGCCACGGGGGAAAGTTCGGTGCCCAGCGACTGGTAGTCGTGGGGCTCCATGCCGATGATCACCGCCTCTGGCCGTTTGCCTACCAGTTCGCAGAAGATCAGGGTGTCCACGAGGTCGGTCTGGTGCATGGAGTCGTTGAAGCCGAGGCTCTTGCGCAGGTCTTCGCCGGTCAGGCGGTAGACGGCGCCGGGTTCGTCGCCCGCGAGCACGGCGTCCACCACGATGAGGTGGTCGCACTCCATGATGGCGTCCATGAGCCGCATGCCAAGGGTGCCGCCGTCCATGACGGTGACGTTGTCGCTGAAGGCGTGCGCCTTCTGCAACGCCTCGACGGCGCGCACGCCGATGCCTTCGTCGGTGTACAGGATGTTGCCCACGCCAAGGACGAGGATGTTGGGGCGGTTGCTCATGTGGGGTGTACTATAGGGTTGGAAAAGGCCCGGCGCAAGGCCGGGCCTTTTGGTTTTCAGGGGTAAAGCGCAGGCTTCGCGCCGTGTCGTCTGGCCTGCCCGGGCGCCTTTTGCCGGGCGTCCGGCCGTGCAGGCGCGCGGGCGCGAAGCCGCGTGGCCTACAGGATGCGGAACTTGTGCACTTCGTTGGTGTGCCCGTCGATGACGTGCACGCCGCAGGCGATGCACGGGTCGAACGAGTGCACCGTGCGCAGGATTTCCACCGGGCGCTTGGCGTCGGCCACCGGGGTGCCGATGAGCGACTCTTCCACCGGGGCCATCTTGTTCTTGCCGCAGCGGGGGCCGAGGCTCCAGGTGGAGGGCACGACCAGCTGGAAGTTGCCGATCTTGCCGTCCTCGATGCGGATCCAGTGCGACAGGCCGCCGCGCGGGGCGTTGACGAAGCCCACGCCCTCCGCCTGCTTGGGCATTTCCCACGGGGCGCAGATGACGTTGTCGCCACTGGCGATGTTGTCCTTGTATTCCTGCAACATCACGCCCACGTATTCGGCGATGACGGCGGTTTCGATGCCGCGCGCCGCCGTGCGGCCCAAGGTGGAGAACAGGGCTTCCGGGCCCACGCCCAGCTTGGCCAGCACGGCGTCGGTCAGGGCCTTCACCTTGGGATGCCCCTGCGCGTAGGCCACCAGCACCTGGGCGAGAGGCCCGGTTTCCATGGGTTCGCCCATGTAGCGGGGGGCCTTCATCCACGAGTAGCGGTCGTCGCCGTGCAGGTCGGTGTACTTGGGCTGGGTCTGGCCCTTCCACGGGTGGAGGGCTTCCGCGCCTTCGTACCAGCTGTGGCGCACGTGCTCTTCGATCTGCATCTTGTCGAAGGGCTTGAGGTTGGCGATGTCGCGCTTGAAGACCACGCCCGGCTTGAAGTACCGGCTGTTCAGGTCGTACTCGTCCTTGGGGAATTCGCCGAAGGTGATGAAGTTGGTGGTGCCGCCGTACTGCGCCCAGTCCTTGTAGGCCGCCGCCACCACCAGCAGGTCGGGGATGTACACTTCATCCACGAACGCCTTGGTTTCCTTCCACAACGCCTCGAACTCCGCGATGCGCTGCGGGGTCAGGGCGTCGTAGCAGGTCACGCCGCCCACCACGGTGAACTGGGTGTGCGGGTTCTTGGCGCCGAACACGGCCATGGCGCGGGCCGCCTTCACTTGCAGGCGCAGGGCCTCCAGGTAGTGGGCGGTGGCGATGAGGTTGGTTTCCGGGTCCAGGTAGTAGGCGGGGTGGCCGCCCAGGAAGTAGGCGTTGGTGAACGGGCCGAGCTGCCCGCTGTCCACGAAGGTCTTCAGCTTGTCCTGCACGGCCTTGAGGTCGGCGGCCGTGGTCTTGCGGGGCGAGATGGACGAGGCGACCTTGGCGGCCTTGGCCGGGTCGGCCTTCAGCGCGGCGGTCACGTCCACGAAGTCCAGGGCGTGCAGGTGGTAGAAGTGCACGATGTGGTCGTGCAGGTACTGCGCGCCCAGCACCAGGTTGCGGATGTAGGTGGCGTTCTTGGGAATGTGCACGCCCACGGCGTTGTCCACGCAACGGGTGGAGGCCAGCGCGTGGGTGTAGGTGCACACGCCGCAGGTGCGCTGGGTGAAGTGCTGGGCGTCGCGGGGGTCGCGGCCCTTCAGGATGATTTCCAGGCCCCGGAACAGCGTGGAACTGCTGTAGGCGTTCTTGACCTTGCCGTTCTCGACTTCCACCTCGATGCGCAGGTGGCCTTCGATGCGGGTCACCGGGTCGACGACGATGGGACCGCTATAGGAGCTCTTGGGCGTCACGGGGATGCCGCCCGGAGCATTCTGGGCTCTGCAGCCGCTCATGGTATCCTCCTTGGCTGTTGCTTGTGGGGTATGGTGACCTTGCGCGTGCGCGTGATCAGTTCTGGTAGAACGGGGTCATGGCGTCCCAGAAGTCGGGTTCGCTGCACCCGATGCAGGGGTGCCCCGCGTCCACGGGCCAGTTGGTCTGGTTGAACTTGATCTTCGGGCAGTTGTTCATGGTCACCGGGCCCTTGCAGCCCAGCTCGTAGAGGCACCAGCCCTTGCGGGCTTCTTCCGATTCGAACGACGGGGCGAATTCGCCCGCGTCGAAGTGCGGCAGGCGGGGGCACTGTTCGTGCACGGTCAGGCCGAAGAACATGGTGGGCCGGTTCAGGCTGTCCAGTTCGGGCACGGCCTTGTTCTGCAGGTAGTACACGATGGTGCCGACCAGGTTGTACGGGTTCGGCGGGCAGCCGGAGATGTTGATGGCGTTGACGCCGAGGTGCTTCAGCGCGTCGTTGACGCCCTTGGCCCCGGTGGGGTTGGGCTTGGCCGCCTGCACGCCGCCGAAGGTGGCGCAAGTGCCGTACGAGATGACGGCCTGGGCCTTGGGCAGGATGCGCGAGCAGATGTCCAGCATGGTGTGGTTGGCCACCTTGCCGTAGATGCCGTTGGCAGCCGTGGGGATGCCGCCTTCCACCACGGCGATGAAGCCGTGCGGGCTGTTGACGGCCTGTTCCAGGGCGGCTTCCGCCGCCTCGCCCGCGGCGGCCATGATGGTCTCATGGTAGTCGAGGGAGAGCGTGTCCAGAATGAGGGTGTCGATGTAGGGTTCGAACGCGCGCAGCACCGATTCGGAACAGCCGGTGCATTCGGCGTTGTGCAGGTAGACCACGGACGGACGCCGGGGACCCATGAGCGCGCGGGCAACTTCCGGCGCGAACGCGGGGCCCATGCCCATGGTCACGGCGATGGCCGTACAGAACTTGAGGAAGTCGCGTCGTGACACGCCGCGTTCCGCAAGCCTTTCCTCCACGCCCTCCTTGCCGAGACCGATCGAGATTTTCATCCCTGCCTCCTTCGGCACGGCGTCATGCCGTGCCTGCCCGCCGCCAGCGGCGCGACGGGGTAAGGGTCGTACTGGTGCGAAAGGCCCCCCGGATGCGGGCGCTTCTGCGTGCATCCGTTTCCCGCGGTGACCTGTCCGCACGTTTGGCGGGAAGATACAACACATTGAAACGTTATTCCAATTGAAAATGCAAATGACGCACACATTTCCGCATCGCGGAAGGGAATGCCTGCCTGCAACGCCCGGCACGGCGCATCGTAACCTGCGCATCCGCCATGCAATGAAGGCCGGGATTACTGTCATATTGCGTTGTTTGTGTGTTCAATTTTGAGCGGTAGGTGTGCTGAAGGCGGGTAGTGGGGAAACCAAAGAAAGTGCCACGTTTTAAAAAAACGTGGCACTTTCTTTGGTGCGTTACTTATCAACGCGTCGCTGGGGGGGGCGGCCTTCACCGGACCCGGCTCGCCCGGCTGGTCTGGCCTGCCCGGCTTACCCCGGTTGCCCAGCTTACGTGGCCTGCGCGGTTCAGCCGGCCTGTTCCATTTCCGCGATGATGGTGCGGATTTCTTCGCGCGCCACCTCGACGAAGCGCGGAAAGGCGGCCTGCACCGGCTCGGAAAGCCCGATGTTCCAGTTCAGGAAGTCGTGCGGCTCCATGCCGATGACCTGCATGCGCGGACGCGGGCCGCGCAGTTCGGCCATTTTCAGCGAGTCGATGAGATCCACGTCGTGGATGGACAGCCGCTGTTTCTCGTTCTGGACCAGGTCGTCCTCGGACAGGCGGTAGATGGTGCCGGGGGCGCCCTTGGCGTGCACGATGTCCAGCACCAGCAGGCGGTCGTACCCTTCGAACAGGTAGAAGATGTCCTGGGTGAAGGTGCCGCCGTCCATGATGGTGACGTTCTGCGGCCAGGTTTCCTTCATCAGTTCCTCGGCGGCGAACACGCCGACGCCGTCGTCGGTGAGCAGGGTGTTGCCGATGCCGAGTACGAGCAGCTTCTGCATGGGATGCTCCGGTGTCTCCTGGTCTTCGTGCGTACGCGGAAAAAAATGGCGCCGCATAATGCGGCCCGGTCCGTGCCGGTGTGTGTGGGGGGAGCGATGGGGCTTCGGTGTCCGGGCGGCCCGTCGTCGGCAACCACCTTATGGCGGGGTCGATGGCGGCGCAAGATGGTGGGCGCACGGGCGGCGGAAAAAGAAGAGGGGGCCCGGCCGGTCCTGCCGGTCTGGCCCCCTCCGTAGCGTCGGTCGTCTTCGTCTACTTCACTTCGACGACGGAAACCTTGCCGGATTCAGCGTGCAGCACGTGCACGGCGCAGCCCAGTCACGGGTCGAAGGCGCGGATCACCCGCGCCACGTTCACCGGGTTGCCGATGTCCGGCACGGGGGTGCCGATCAGGGCGCGCTCCACCGGGCCAAGCTGGCCGCTGTCGTCGCGCGGGTTGCAGTTCCAGAGCGTGGCGGACACGATCTGGTAGTTGTCGATCTTCTGGTCCTTGATGTTGACGTAGTGGACCAGCGAGCCGCGCGGCGCCTCGGTGAAGCCCACGCCCTCGGAACTGGCGGGGATTTCGGCGCCGGCCCAGGTTTCCTCGCCGGCCTTCACTTCCTTCAGCCAGCGCTCGATGGCGCCGAGCATGTAGTAGGTTTCCTCGGCGCGGGCCACGTGGCGGCCCATGACCGAGAAGGCGGCCTCGTCGCCCAGGTCGCGGAAGCGCTTGGCGTTCAGCTTGAAGAGGTCCTTCAGCAGCTTCTGGCCCGCGGGCGACAGTTCGGGGTTGGTGATCCACATGCGGGCCACCGGGCCGGATTCCACGGCCTTGCCGTTGTAGCGGGGGGCCTTGACGAAGCTGTACGCGCCGGCCTTGTGGGGCGCGGGCACCGTCTTGCCTTCCGAGAAGTGCAGGCCGGTGGTGGCGTCGTCGAACCAGGAGTACTTGACGTATTCCTTGATCAACTTGGGATCGAACGGCTGGTCCTTGCCGTCGATGTACACGCCGCGCTTCAGGTGCAGTTCGGTCATGGCGTCGTTGAGCGGGAACGCGCCGAACGAGATGCAGTTCTTGTAGCCCTGGCCGAACTTGAACAGGTCCTTGTAGGCCGCGCCCACGGTGTAGGCCACGGGCACGTACTTGGTCTCGACGAATTCGCGCACCTTCTTGAAGCGGGCGGCGTATTCGACAAGGGCTTCCCTGGTGGGGATTTCAGTGGTGCCGCCCATCACCTGGCCCTGCACGTGGGGCATGCGCCCGCCGAACATGGCGACCATTTCGTGGCAGATGCGGCGCACTTCAAGCGCTTCCAGGTACTGGTCCACCGCGGCGGCGTTGATGTCCTTGGGCAGGCGCAGGTCGGGCTTGGCGTAGCGCGGCACGAAGGGCGCGCTGTCCGGCCCCTGCACGAAGTCCAGGGCGGCCAGGTGGTAGAAGTGCAGGATGTGCGATTGCAGGTAGTTGGCGCCGAAGGTCAGGTTGCGGGTCAGGCGGCCGTTGGTGGGCACCTTGACCTTGAAGGCGTTGTCGAGCGCAAGGCACGACGCCGTGGAGTGGGCGGTGGGGCACACGCCGCAGATGCGCTGGACGATCTGCGAGGCGTCGCGCGGGTCGCGCCCGCGCAGGATGGTTTCGAAGCCGCGGTACATGCCGCCGGACAGGCGGGCGTCAACCACCACGCCGTTCTCGACGACGACTTCGGCTTTGAGGTGCCCTTCGATTCTGCTTACCGGGTCGATGGCGATGGTCGCCTTGCCGGTGGCCCCGGCAGGAGCGGCCTTGGGTGTACAGCCGGACATGGTTTCCTCCTTGGAGTATGGCGCCGGGGGCTAGGCCGAGTAGAAGGGGGACTTGCCGTCGGGGAAGTCGGGTTCGACACAGCCGATGCACACCGCGTTGGAGATGCACCAGTTCACCCCGCCGTTCCACTTGCGCTCGAAGCTGTCGCACATGGACATCGGGCCCTTGCAGCCGAGGTCGTAGCGGCAGCCGTCCTTCTGGGTGAAGGTGGCGCTCATCTTCCCGGCGTCGTACGCATCAAGGTAGGGGCAGTTTTCGTGGACGTTGCGGCCGTAGAACGGGGTGGGACGGCCGTCGGCGTCGAGCAGCTTGACCACTTCGCCAAGGCCGCCGGCGAGGCCCTTGGCCTTGATGGCGTCCAGCGCCACCACCACGGTGCCCACGATCCAGTCGGGATGGGGCGGGCAGCCGGGAATGTTCACCACCGGGGTGGCGATGCCGTTGTCCTTGAAGAACTGCGACACCGACTTGGCGCCGGTTTCGCTGCCCTGGGCGGCGGGAATGCCGCCGTAGGCGGCGCAGGTGCCCACGGCCAGCACGGCCGCGGCGTTGGCGCCGATGGTCTTCATGGCGTCAGCCATGGAGATTTCCTTGTGGTGCGCCTCGCCGATGATGCAGTACTTGCCGTCGGCCTCGGTGGGCACCGCCCCTTCGACCACGACGAAGTACTTGCCCTTGTACTGCTCGGCGATCTTCATCATGTGTTCCATGGCGGGTTCGCCTTCCCACGCCATGACGGTGGGGTGGAACTCCAGGCTGATGACCTTCAGCAGCACGTCGGCAATGGTCGGGTGCACCGAGTTCAGCAGCGACACCGAACAGCCGGTACAGCCCTGGCCCTGCAGCCAGAGCACCGGGGGCCGTTCGCCGTTCAGCGAGCCGGAAATGGCTTCACAGACGGCGGGGTGGAACATCTGGGATATCCCGAACCCTGCAACCGTGCCTGTGCACAATTTGACGAAATCACGCCTGTTGAGACTCATCCCTGCCTCCTAGGTTGCGGCGTTTGCATAGACCGTGGCGGCTATTTTCCCGCGATAGCCCCGTATTGTTTCGATGACGAATAGCCCTCCCCCCTCGCCAGGGTCAATGCACTGTCGATGGAAGGGCCGAGTTTTGATAGAAAAAAATGATTTGCCGGGGTGGGTTGCGAAGGTTGAGCGGTCAAACGCGGCTGATAGTGCGAATAAATATTAAAAATGTGTTATCGATGCCCGGGTGGTGCTACGCAGGTGTCTTGTCTGGGCGAAGCATTTCTGCCCGTGCCCATTGAGGATTTGCCAGGCCGGGCCGCACGCGGCGCGTGCGAATGCTGTGCAGGATCAGGATGAAATGCTTGAGCAAGCATTGATACGAGGAAACAATGGACAAAAAACGCCCCGGCCATATGGCCGGGGCGTTGCTGGTCGTTGACACCGTCTGCTTTTGGACGCCTCCGGCGGCCAAGGGGCTGTGGCCCCTTGGAACCCCGTGTTTTGCATTCTCGTAATGCACGGAGAACACAAATAAGAGTTTTGGGGGGAGGGGGGCCGGGGGAGGATAACCATTTAAAAAAATGTACCAACCCCCGAAGAAATTTGGTTTGTAATCAGTA